>JAYUMV010000030.1:0-45377 GCA_043762265.1 Chthonomonadaceae bacterium
CCGAGGATCGAAACGCACTTCCTCGCCTGCCATAGGCGAAATAACAACAGAGCGCGCCTGTACGGACATACCCCTTTGCGCCTTGCCTGGAAAGGAGAAAACCAGCAGTCCGAACGCCAGAGCCCCCAGAAAACAGGGCGAGAAGCATCGCAAATGTGGGATGGTCATCGTTCCTCCTACGGGCCTGCAAACCGTCCTTCACCCGCCCCGCAACACCATAGTCAGGGATTCGAGATTGTCATGGGTTCCAGACGATATCTTCTTCTCCCTGCCGATGGTTGGCGACGCGCGCCAGGACAAACAGCAGGTCGGAGAGACGATTGAGATAGCGTATGACTTCGGGGTTGAGAGAGGGATGGTCCGCATCCTCTTCCAGATGCGCCAACGTGACACACCGCCGTTCCGCGCGGCGACAGACGACCCGAGCCAGGTGCAACGCGGCTGCCAGGGCGCTTCCGCCCGGCAGAATAAAACGTGTCAGAGGAGGCAGTTCGGCTTCGAAGCGGTCTATCAGCCGTTCCAACGCTTCCACGCGCTCCGGCGCGATACGCTCGATGGAGACCCGTCCGCGCTGCGTAGCGGTTTCCATCGGCGTCGCGATATCCGCGCCCACGGAGAAGAGCCGGTCTTGAAACGCTGCAAGCGTCTCCCGCAGTTCTGGATCCTCCGCATGCCCACGAGCGACACCAAGTACGGCGTTCAGTTCGTCTACGGTGCCGTAGGCTTCCACGCGCGCGTCGTCCTTGCGGACACGCTCGCCTCCAAAAAGCCCGGTGTCGCCCTTGTCACCCGTGCGGGTATAGATACGCAGAGACATGAGAGGAGAGTGCCTACTTGCTGCGGAAGAAGTTCGCATTCAACTGGATGTAACCTTCCCACTGTTTGGGAACATCGCTGTCGGCAAAAATAGCGGTCACGGGGCACTCCGGCTCGCACAGTCCGCAGTCGATGCACTCATCGGGATTGATGAAGAGCATATCGACCGCACTGCCGCTATCCTGAGCGACCCCTTCGTGGATGCAGTCCACCGGGCAGACGGCGACGCAGGACTTGTCTTTTGCGGAGACACAGGGCTCGGTTATAACATACGCCATTGCGTAGTTCCTCCTCGAAAGTAAAATGAAATTGCTTTGGTTCGGCACACGAAACGCCTGTTCGCACCGGCGCCCGCGACCGATCTATAGTTTACCCTGAAAGCGGATCGATTTGGGCGGATCCCCCGGCGGAATCGTCGTTTGCCGCAGATCGCAAGGCGAGAATACGCTTGACGTCCGCAACCATCGTGTCCGGAGTGAAGGGCTTGGTCATAAAGAGATCGGCCGATCCCGCCCACTCGGCAAACAGCGGCTCGTCTTTGGCATGCGCTGTCAGCATGATGATCGGGATATGACGGGTGCTGTCGCTGCGGCGCAGTTTATCCAGCACCTGAAAGCCGTTCAGTCCGGGCATATCGACATCCAACATGATCAGGTCCGGCATGTCGGCTTCACAGCGAGCGAGCGCCTGCACGCCGTCACCAACGGCGATGACATCACACCCGGCGCGTTCGAGATGCAGCCGCATCAGGCGGACCTGAAGCCCCATATCCTCGGCGACCAGAACCAGAGGGCGTTCCCGCTCAGTGGGCGATGCGTTGGGCGTCGGTTCCATCATCGTTCCTTTCGCTCGGGCGGCGCGTTCGCGTCTTGTTCCGGCGACGACGCATCCGCCTCTATCGGCGTCGCCGCAGGCGCGGAGGAGATCGGAGGCATAGGCGGATAGGGTTCGCCGCGCTGCACGGCAAGCATCAACTCCCGCAGACGTTCTGCTCCGCGATGCATGGCTGCACTGCCTTTGCCGCCGCCGGTCAGTTCCGCCACGGTGACAGGAGGGCCGAAGCGCACGATCGTGCGCTTCCCGGAGCGCCGGGGAACCGTAGAGCCGTAGGGAATGATGCGTTCTGTTCCTATTAATACGGTGGGAACGATCGATACATCCGCACTTTTCGCAATGAGCAGCACCCCCGGCAGCAACGGCTGGATGATGCCGTCCGGGCTAAGTTTGCCTTCCGGAAAGATAATGACGGCTTCGCCCGCCTTCAATAGCTCCTCGGCACGGCGCAGAGCCGCCCGATCCGCCGTATAGCGCTTCACCGGAAACCCGTGCAGCCAACGGCTGAACGGCCCGATGATGCGCATAGAGAAGATCTCTTCCTTCGCCATGACCCAGGCCGCGCGCGGCAGCGCAATGGCGACTGTCGGTGGATCGGCATCGCTGATATGATTCGGGGTGATCAGAATGCCGCCCGTCTGCGGCACATTCTCGCGCCCTTCGAAACGAATGCCTCCAAAAAAGAGGTAGAGCAGATGAAATACGACCCAGGCGATAGGCCGGATGAACCAGTAGGGCATGAAACCTCTCTTCTCACTTGAAGACCCAGCACAAAAGCGCCGCGCCAATCTCTTCGGGAGATTATAGCACAGCGCCTCCTGCACCGCCATAGGTCCAAAGCCTCAACTTCCCTTAATACGGGCCAGGAAGCCCACCGTTCCCGGCTTACCGGCAGGGTTCCCCTGAAAACCTTTCCCAAGAGGAGCTTTTTTCCTTCTCGGTAGAGTGCCAGATGGGATTGGATCTTAATGCAGCGGGGGAATGTAGTCGCCATGCGCGACCAGGAGTTCGTCCACCATGCTGTAGATCTCGTCGAGGGTCAGCTCGGCGGCAGTATGCGGATCGAACATGGCCGCATGATAGACATGCTCTTTTTTGCCGGTCAGCGCGGCTTCCACGGTCAGGGACTGCACGTTGATATTGGTCTGCATGAGCGCGGCGAGTTGCGGCGGCAGCGCCCCGATCTTGGTGGGCTGCAGGCCGTTCTTATCGACGAGGACCGGCAGTTCGACGCAGCAGCCCTGCGGCAGATTGTCGATCAAGCCTGTGTTCGCGACGTTGCCATAGACCACACGCGGCGTGCCGGTCTCGAGACTATGAATAATGAGGGAGCCGTACTCATGGCTGCGCTTCACCTCGACCGGAGCATCGCTTTCGTACTCGGCCTTCATCTTGTGCCAGCCCGCGATCTGTTTTTCGCAGCGGCTAATATACTCGTCGAGCGGCACATTGAACTTCTCCAGCAGGTCGGGCCGGTCCCGACGAATGAAGTAGGGCGTGTATTCGGCGAAGTGCTCGCTGCTCTCCGTGACGAAGTACCCCAGTCGGGTCAGCATCTCATAGCGCACCCGGTTCCAGTCGGGGATGCGGCCTTCGGTCACGACATCGCGGATCAGCGGATAGAGATCGACCCCATCGCGCTCGAACTTCAAATAGAACGCCATGTGGTTGATGCCCGCGCAGAGATAGTTGATCTCGTCGATAGGCACGTGGATGTCTTTCGCAAGCTGCTCCGCCGTGCCCTGCACGCTATGGCAGAGCCCGACCGTCTTGACTTTGGTCGCCTTCGTCACGGCCCAGGTGTTCATGCACATCGGGTTGACATAGTTGAGGAAGGTCAGGGCCGGCGAGGAGACGGCCTCCATATCGCGACACATATCGAGCATGACAGGAATGGTGCGCAGGGCGCGCATGATGCCGCCGATACCCAGCGTGTCGGCGATGGTCTGGCGCAGGCCATACTTTTTCGGGATCTCGAAATCGATCTCCGTCCCCGGCTTATACCCCCCGACCTGGATCATATTGATGGCGTAGTCCGCTCCGTCCAGTGCGCTCAGCCGATCCGTATGGGTAGTTATCTCCGGCTTCGCCCCTACCGCTTCCGCCACCTTGTGCGCCACGACCGACGAGGTCGCCAATCGCTCATCATTGATATCCATCAGAGCGATGTGGCTCCCGGCTAGTTCGGGAAAGGAGAGAATATCTCCCAGCAAGTTCTTCGCGAAGACGGTGCTTCCGGCTCCGATCAGCGTTATCTTAGGCATGAGTATCCTTTCATGGGGAAACTAAAAGGGAGAATTCAAACAACTTTTCTACTTTGATGATTTTCGGCGCAGCCTTTGCAAACTCCTCCCGCATCGACGGTAGTCTTTCCGCGTAAACGTTTTGATCTCGTCAAAATTTGCCAGAACTCTGCGAAAGTTCGTGTTGCGCTCTTTACGTGTTGACTCTTGTTTTGCGTTCTTTGGAGGAGAGCAGGAGTTCGGAGGAGAGTTGACGAACCTCGTAAGCACAGACATCAACTGCGGTAGTCCCTTCGATTTCTCGTCGCGGTCAACGCTATTATTCTTTCGCGCAGTAAGGCAGGTGTGTCATGGTTTCTCGGATCAGGGTTCGTGGACGAATTCTGTTGTTGGTGGGCATGCTGTTCTGTGCTTCGGCATGGGCCTCACCTCGGGTGAGGCCCGCATCGAAGCCGGTTCCCGCTGTTGCGGCAGGACGGATGCAGAAGCGGTGGCTCTTTGTGTGGCGGGATATGAGCGATCCGAAAGAGGTGGATCGCATGATCGCACGGTTCCCGCGTGCGCAGAAGGACGGGTACAACGGGGTCGCGTTTTCTGCAAATGTACCGGCTGCGAAAGCGCCGGAACTGAAGGCGGCGGCGAAGAAGTACGGGCTGGATATTGTCGCGATCGTGATGGGCAACTCGCCCGACAAGAACTACACGGAGGGCGTGCTTTCGAAGGACGCCCTGTTCGGCGCACACGACGGCATCGCCACCTTTAAACCGGACAACCCGACGAAAGTCCTCAATGCGGATTTTGAGGAGGCGCAAGGCAACCACTTCAAACGCTGGGGATTTCAGGACGATGAAGGCGTGACGACCTTCGCCGATCACGATGTCGTGCATGGCGGCAAGACGTCCCTGCGGATGGAGAGCATCGGCAAGAACGAGGCGCGCCACTGCCGTATCATGCAGACCCTCGATCTGCAGCCGCACCGCCAGTATCGCCTCTCCTTCTGGGTCAAAACCGAGAATCTGGTCCCTGCCGATGCCAACATCGAAGTCCTGACCGCCGATTCGGGACGCTCCATCAGTTTTCAGACCTTCCACACCGACAAAACACAGGACTGGAAGCACTACGACCTCGTCTTCAACAGCCTCGACAACAGCAAGGGCAACCTCTATCTCGGCTCCTGGAACGGCAAAGAAGGTAAACTCTGGTGGGACGATCTGACCTGCGAAGAGATTGGCCTCGTCAATGTGCTGCGCCGACCCGGTTGCCCTGTCACGGTGCGTGCCGAGAACGGCGCGGTCTATGAAGAGGGCAAAGACTACCTCAAGATCGTCGATCCCGAACTCCACCCCTACCGCGCCTATCACGATGCGCCGATCATCCATCTGACCCCGAACTCCCGCATCCACGATGGCGATCGTCTGCGGGTAAGCTACTACCATCCGCTCATCGTCTACGAGGATCGCATCACAAGCTGCCTCAGCGAACCCCAGATCTTCACCGAATGGGAAGCGCAGGTCCGGCAGGTCAATGCCCTGCTCCATCCCACCGCCTTCCTCATGTCGCACGATGAACTGAGGGTCATCAACCAGTGCGCCCTCTGCCAGAGCATGCATAAGACACCGGGCGAATTGCTGGCCTGGAACGTGCATAAGGCCGCCAAGATCATCCGCGACCTGCGTCCGGACGCAGGCATCTGGGTCTGGAACGACATGTTCGATCCGCTCCACAACGCAGTCGATCACTTCTATGCGGTCAACGGCTCCTTAAAAGACTCCTGGAAAGGGCTCGACAAGGACGTCGGCATCGTCAACTGGCATGGCGGGCTGATGGGCAAGAACTGCAAGTTCTTCGCCGACCTGGGCCTCAAACAGATCCTCTCCGGCTACTACGACGGCGACGATGACGGTGCGGCCATTGCCAAATGGATCGCTAACACCCGCGACGTGCCCGGTATCGACGGCGCAATGTACACCACCTGGGAAGATCGCTACGATTCCATGGACCGCTGGGCGCAAAAAGCGTGGGGCGACGCCAAAGCCCAATAGGAGGGTTTTCACCGATGAACACCGACGCCGCACACGCCACCCTGCCTGCCCTCGTCCAGTCCGATGCAACGCTGCAGCCCTACGAAGGCGCGATCCGGCATCGTCGGGATCACTACGTCGCCGCTCTGGCGCAGATCGAGAGGCAGGGCGGACTGCTCGGCCCGATCAGCCAGGGACACGACTACTTCGGCTTTCATCGGGGAGAGTGGCAAGGCAAACCCGGCGTCTGGTACCGCGAATGGGCTCCGGCAGCGCATCAACTCTTTCTGGCAGGCGAATTCAACGGCTGGGATCGGCGCAGCCATCCTCTGGAACGGGGCGCAGAGGGCGTCTGGACGCTATTCCTACCGGATATCGAGGGAGTCAATAGGCTGGCGCACGGCAGCCAGGTGAAGGTGCATGTGCTTTCCGACATCGGCGCGATGGACCGCATCCCGCTCTACGCGCGTTATGTCGTGCAGGATCCGAAGAGCAAAGATTTCGTCGCGCAGATCTGGCTGCCGCCGACCCCCTATCGCTTCAAGAACGACTATCCCCCTCTAGAGCAGGGGCTGCGCATCTACGAGGCGCATGTCGGGATGGCGACAGAAGAGTATAAGGTCGGGTCGTTTGCGGAGTTCGCGGCGAATTTGATCCCGCGCATCAAGGCGCTGGGCTACAACGCCATTCAGTTGATGGCGGTCATGGAGCATCCGTACTACGCGTCCTTCGGCTACCATGTCAGCAACTTCTTCGCGGTCTCGTCCCGTTTCGGCACGCCAGAAGCGCTGAAGCAGTTGATCGATGCCGCGCATGGCGCGGGTCTATTGGTGCTGATGGACCTCGTCCATAGCCACGCCGTCAAGAACACCCAGGAGGGACTCGACCTTTTCGATGGCACCTCTTATCAGTTCTTCCATGCGGGCGCAGCAGGAGATCATCCGCAGTGGGACTCCAAACTGTTCGACTACGCCAAGCCGCAGGTGCAGCACTTCCTCCTGAGCAATATCCGCTACTGGTTGGAGGAGTATCGTTTCGACGGCCTGCGCCTGGACGGCGTGACTAGCATGCTCTATCGGGACCACGGCATCGCCCGCGTCTTCGCGAGTTACGACGACTATTTCGGCGGCAATGTGGACGAAGATGCCCTCCTCTACTTGCAGTTGGCCAACACCCTGGCGCATGCCGTCCACGCCGACGCCGTGACGATAGCAGAGGACGTCTCCGGAATGCCCGGCATGGCGCGGCCTGCCATCGAGGGCGGAGTAGGCTTCGACTATCGGCTCAATATGGGGGTGCCGGACTACTGGATCGAACTGGTTAAAGAAAAGCCCGACGAGCAGTGGCCGCTGGGCGACATCTACTTCCGCCTGCTCAATCGCCGCCACAACGAGAAACATGTCGGGTACGTGGAGAGCCACGACCAGGCGCTCGTTGGAGATCAGACGCTGCTCTACCGCATGCTTGGCTCGGAGATGTACTCTAACATGCACCGGGCAGGAGGCAGTAGCGCCGTCGAGCGCGGCATGGACATGATCAAACTGATCCGGCTCCTGACGTTCAGCCTGGCGGGAGAGGCCTATCTCAACTTCATGGGCAACGAGTTCGGCCATCCCGAATGGATCGACTTCCCCCGCGAAGGCAACAATGAATCGTTTCATTTCGCGCGCAGACTCTGGTCGCTCGCGCAGAACGACACGCTGCGTTACCGCGATCTGCAAAACTTCGATACCGCTATGCTGGCGCTCGACACACGGTTCGGCCTGCTGCGCGACCCGTTCATCGAGCAGTTGGCGCTCGATGAAGAGGCCCGCCTGCTCGCCTATCGCCGTGGCCCGCTTGTCTTCGTCTACAACTTCCACGCCACCGCCTCCTACGCCGACCTGCGCCTGCCGGTCCCCGATCCTGCGGACTACGAAGTCGTCCTGAACACCGATGATGTCCCATTCTCCGGCCACGGTCGCTCTGGAGACGGCATTGTGCGCTATCCGTTCCAATCCGTGCCGATGTACGGCCGAGATCAGAGCATCCAACTCTACCTCCCCAGCCGCAGCGCCCAGGTCCTCGCCCCTCGCCTCGAATCCATCTAATCCGATCGATTTTGGTTTTGAACCACCCGCTTCGCTGGAGACACGGAGGCACAGAGAAATACGGAGGACGAGAAAAGGAGAAGTGGGCATGCAGCCAACAACGCATTCAGGCACAAGTGCCAAATTTGTCCGTATGCTCGGCCCGATGGAACGGTTTCTCTGGGCCGCCAATTTCGACGATCCCACGCATTTTGCGATAGCTGCTCAGATCGAAGGGATCGCCTCCCCGGAAATGTGGCGCACGGCGCTCGATACCGTGCAGCGCCGTCATCCGCTCTGTACTGTCTGCATCGCTCGGAATGCCAACCAGATGCCTGCCTTCCATAAAGTGGCGGACGCCTCTATTTCTCTTCGCATCGTCCAGAGCGATGCCTCGCAGGATTGGGTCGCCGAGATGGAGCGCGAACTCACCGAACCGTTTCGTTCGCATCACGCTCCCCTTCTGCGCGCCGTATTGATGCACACGCCGCACCACGCGACGCTGATCCTGGTCGCGCACCACTCCCTGGCAGACGGTCTGGCTATTGCCTTCTTTCTGCGCGATCTCCTGGAGACGCTTGCTGGCGCGCCGATGCCTCCGCTCCCTCTCGGACGAGCTCAGGAGGAGCTGCTCGGCCTGATCTCGCCCGCCGAAGAGGCAGCCAATCCTGCAAGCGGAACGACACCTGCTCTGGGAACTCAGGAGGTCGCTCTGCGCAAAGGGACTTCGCGCCCGCACCTCGATCCTTTGCGGCTGACACCGGAGCTTACCGCGCAGCTACGGACACGGGCGCGTCTGGAAGGAACCACGTTGCATGGAGTTCTCAGCGCGGCGCTCGTACTCGCCGGTCGTCAGATCTCCATGGAGTGGCGGCAGCGTCCAGTGCGGGTGCTCTCTCCAATCGATTTGCGCAAAATGCTGGACCCGCAGGAAGACTGCGTGTTGCGTGTCGGCGTGGGCCTGACCGCGCTCGATCCCGGGGAAGCTCCTGATTTCTGGGAACTGGCGCGGCTGGCGAACCGAAGCCTGGCGGAAGCGCAGACCCGGACGGGCATCGAGGGCGGGTTGAACGCCTTAAATCAGGCGCTTTGCGATGGGCCGGATCTTGAGGTGGCAGCGCATCTCATGGCAAACGTCTTCGTCCATGACATTCTGCTGACGAACCTGGGCAGTCTACGCTTCGAAACCGTGTTTGGCGCGTGGAAGCTGGAAGCGTTGTGGGGACCAGCGGTCATGGGGCATGGAGACAGGCAGACCATCGGGGCCGTCACCATCGGAGGAGCGCTGCATCTGCTCCACACGAGTCATACTCCCCTGCCCGCGTTGCTGCGTACTGCGGAACAGATTTTGGCGGCGGCCTGCTGATTTCAAATCGGTAGGGCAGGCGGGAACTGGAAAGGGTCAGGGAACAAGACGAAGGCGGCGCACGTCTCATGATCGATAGCAAATCGATCGTTGCCGTGGCTGTCTTTTGCAGCCAATGTCGCAACGCGAGAAAGACAAACAACCATGATCTACAAAAACTATAGGACCGCCCTCACCGGCGGCGCAGTGGCGGCGACGTTGCTGATAGCTCAGATAGCTCCGTGTGCCGCGCAGAACACCCGCACCATCACCCTGGATTCGGGAACCGTGATTCCCGTAAAACTCCGCGAGACGCTCAGTTCCACCGACTCTCGCAAGGGCGACCGTTTTACGGCGATCCTGCAGTCCGACGATACCTACCGATCGCTGGATCTGCCCCGAGGAACGCATATCGAAGGAACGGTCTCCTCAGTGCGAGCCATGCAGGGCAAAGATCCAGGAGTGATCTCGCTGCATTTTAACCGGGTGGTTTTACCCAACGAGTCCTCGTTTCAGATCCAGGGATCCCTGATCGGCCTGGATGACAAGAGCGTCACCCATAGCGAGAACGGACGCCTGGTCGCGAAATCGGATCAGAAGAATAAGACGATCATGTACGCCGGTTACGGAGCAGGCGCGGGCTTGCTGCTGGGTGCGATCACGAAGGGCAATACGATTCTCGATACCCTTGTCGGCGGCGGCCTCGGCTATCTCTTCGGCAGCCTGGACAAAAACCATGGCGATCCGAAAGACATTACTCTGAAGCCTGGAACCGAAATGGGCGTACGACTCGACCACAGCGTTCAGATCACGACCTACACCGACAACTCCTATGGAGACTCCCCTCTGCGAACGCAGACCAGTGACAACAACGGCCGTGGCACCTATAAAAATGGGGAACAGATAGATCGCAACCGTGATCAGAACGGCATCGACCGCAACCGTGATCAGAACGGTATCGACCGAAACCGTGATCAGAATGGATCGGATAACGGGCGAGATGTGTATGACACCACGACGTTGGGCCATCAGTCCGTATCTGATTCGGACACCTATCGGGTGCTAAGTAGTTTCACCGACGTCCGGGATAACGGGCAGCCTGTCCGTGTCAACGTCAATGGCCGTCCGCTGGCGTTCATGAACTCTGCCCGCCCGTTCATTTCAAACGGTATCGTCATGGTACCGGCGGTTCCCGTGTTGAAGGCGGCGCACGTGCGTTACTCCTACACATCAGGGAAATTCACCGCAGATGGCCCCGGCGAGCCTCTGACCGTCACCACGGGCAGCCGCATTGCCACAGGCAGCAATACGCACAAGTTCACCCTTCCGGCCACCGTGCGCCGCCAGAACGGCACGCTCTATGTGCCGATGCAGTTCCTGGCGATCGTGACCGGGGAGCGCCTGAGCTTTGATCGGGACAGCCAGACCATGGAACTGGGCAGTTCTGACGATGGTTCGGCTCCACTTCCTCACTAAGGCCGACGCTTCCATCCGTTTGCAACATCCTGAAAAGCGCCCTGGAAACATTGGTTTCCAGGGCGCTTTTACATTGGCTCCCGCCAGAAGTCAGCAAAACGCATACGAAAAGAGGGGCGGTGAAAATCCGCTACTTCAAATCGAGGGGCGGCGCGGCGAGAGCGAGAGCTGCGGTAGCCCAGGCGGTCGCGGCAATCGAAATAAACTGATCCCTGCCATGCGGGAAGCCGCTCTCGAAGTAGGGCTGGACAGCCTTGCTGCGGGTAACGACGTGCCAGGAACCGTCCGGCAGTTGCGTCTTCAGCAGATAGCCGACCCCTTGCTGATAGGCAGCGTCTGTCATTGGCAGACTGCAAGCCAGGCGCAGCATCGTCAGAACGGAGCCAGTCGCGTAGGCGTCACTCTCTCCTTTCGGCAGTTGAGCCCATCCGCCGTCCGCGTTCTGCTCCGCCAGAAGCGCCTGGATAGCTTTCTGGATCTCCACCTTGTCGGTTCCGGCCTCCGCCATGCCCCAGAGTTGGAACACCCGGTCCTCCGTCTCCTTCGTTGGCGTTGTCTCCAGCCACTTCCTTGCCGCCTCGATTCGCATTCGGGCGCTTTCTGCCTGCGCCTTTTCAGTATAGTTTTTGAGCGCGTAGATCGCCAGGAAGGTGTTGGTGAAGCTGCTGGCTTCCGAAGGTGGGCGGTTGGAGGCGGCACGCCAGAAGCCCTGGTCTCTGTCTTTTTGAAGCAGATATCCGGTGACGGCAGCCGTATTCTCTTCCGGTTTGACATCCCCTGCCCGCAGGGCCAGAAGCGCGTATCCGGCCCGCGTCACTCCACCCGGCTGACCGGCTCCCTTGATATAGTTCGCGAGATCGGCATGCAGGTCCGAAGTCGTGTGCTGTACCAGAGCCGCCATCACCTTCGCGTCGATGGCGTAGCCACGCTTCTGCGCCAGTGCCAGGGCGAAGGTAGAAACACCCTGATGGTGACAGGAGAAGCAGGTGTTGTGGTGCGGATACTCTGCCAGACTCCTTTGCAGGAGCGGCAGGGAGAGGTTGACGGCCTGAACGATCTTTGCAGGCGCAGGAGCATCCTGCGCCTGGGCGGACGAAATCGCGCAGAGAGCCAGTAACCCGAAAAGAAGCGATGCGATACTCTTAAACATAGGGGTGCATTTCCTTGAGGAGCGAATTGGAATTGGACTTCATTGCGGCTTGAAGGGGGCTGAATCCTGCCTTCAGCCCTATGCGCGCCGTGGAGAGAGGCGCTATAATTCACATTTCTGCAGAGCGGACGTGTTATAATGATTGCAATGTTCTCGTTTTGAAGTCGTTCTGGGGATCGATTCAAGAAGGAGTAGAGAGAGTTATGGTGCATTCCAGGTCGTCTACACTGGCTCTGCCAAGATTTGCTGCGATGTCCCTGCTGTCAGCCTCGTTTTTGCTGTTCGCTCCAGCGCTCCGGGCGCAGAAGGGGGATGCCGGAGGGTTTCTGGACCAGGTGAACACGCACTTCGCGCAGTGGGATCTGGATCATAACGGCGAACTGAGCGTAAGCGAACTGAACGCTGCTGTCGCGGATCCGAAAACTACCGGTGAAAGTGCGGCGGCAATAGTCGCCTTGAAACAGGCGTCTCGCAGCAAGAAGTCTCTGCTGCCCGCTCTCACCCTGGACAACCTGCGAACGATGACGCTGGCCGCCCCCTTCGCCGACCGGCCAAACTTGCCTCAGATGTACGCCGATGCGCGCAAGAAGATCGAGAAGACGCGGCGGGATCTATTCGGTTCGGGAGCGCCGAAGTTGGAGAACATTCGGCAGGGCAAGTTGGCCGACTGCTTCTGCCTCGCGCCGCTCGGGGCGATGCTGGCGCGCAATCCCCAGGAAGTATCGGATCGGTTCGTTCTCGAGTCGGACAAGAGTTACGCATTCGTCTTCGGCGTCAGTCCGGTGCATGTCTCCGTTCCCACCGATGCGGAGATGGCGCTGACGGCTGCCTCCAAACAGGACGGGCTCTGGGTCAGCCTCTACGAAAAGGCCGTCGGAACAGACCGCATTCAGGAGAAACCGGGTACGGCCACAACGGTCTCTGTCATCGACGCGGTAGGAAGGGGTGGTTCCGGTGGAACCATGCTCTCCCGCCTGACCGGACACAAGATCACCCGCTTCTCTTGCCGAGCCGCCAAAGAAGCCGCCAATCCTGCGAATCGGGAGCCGCAGATGCAGACCCTGCGCAAACAACTCGTCGCGACGATCCTGGCGCATCGGCTCATCACCTGCGGCACCGTAAAAACGACTACTCCGGGCATCACGCCCAACCACGCTTATGCGGTGCTGGGCTATGAGGAAAAGACGGACACCCTGCGCCTCTGGAATCCGCATGGAGACAGTTTCATACCCAAAGGAGCCGAGGGACTGGAACACGGCTACGCTCGCAAGAGCGGCGTCTTCTCGATCCCACTCGCCGACTTCGTGATGCAGTTTAGCGGCGTTGCCTTCGAGACTTCCGAACCGACCGCTCCCTGAGAGCAGTCGCCGTCTGCAGACTATTTTAAACGGCGTTTCCGGAACCGGGCGCAAGAGGATGCAAGGAGAGGCGGTTAGAGCGAATGCAGAAAATAACGAGAGTTTCGCGCAGAGCCTTTCTGGCAGGCGGCGCAGGAGTGGGAGCGATCATGATGCAGCAATCTGAAGGCGCAGAGGCGGAGGCGCCGCCCGCGTTTGAACTGGATGAGGCCACGCTGACCAGCCTACAGGAGGGAATGGCGTCCGGCAGATACACGGCGCAGTCCCTGACGGAACTCTATCTGCGACGCATTGAAACCGTGGATCAGCAGGGACCTGCCTTGCGAAGCGTACTGGAGACCAATCCGGAGGCGCTGGACATCGCTCGCAAACGGGATGCCGAGCGGGCGGCAGGCAAAGTGCGTGGCCCCTTGCACGGTATTCCCGTACTGCTCAAGGACAATATCGGCACGGCGGACCGAATGGAGACGACGGCCGGTTCGCTGGCTCTGGTAGGGGCGAAGCCGACGAAGCATGCATCGCTGGTCGCTCGCCTGATTAACGCTGGGGCCGTGGTGCTCGGCAAGACCAATCTGAGTGAATGGGCCAATTTTCGCTCCACGCACTCCGTGAGCGGCTGGAGCGGGCGCGGCGGGCAGACTCGCAACCCGTATGCCCTCGACCGCTCGCCTTCCGGCTCCAGTTCCGGCTCCGGCGCGGCCATCGCCGCTAATCTCGCCGCCATTGCGGTCGGCACAGAGACCGACGGCTCTATTCTTTCTCCCTCTGCGGCAAGTTCGCTGGTCGGAATCAAGCCCACCGTAGGTCTGATCAGTCGCACGGGCATCGTGCCGCTGGCGCACACTCAGGATACGGCAGGGCCGATGGCGCGCACCGTGCGCGATGCGGCCATTCTACTGGGAACTCTGGTCTGCGCGGATGCCGCCGATCCCGCAACCCAGGCGAGTGGACGACGCACCCATGCCGACTACACGTCGTTTTTGGATCCTCATGGTCTCAAGGGTAAGCGAATCGGCATCGCGCGCAAACAGTTTTTCGGCTATAGCGCGCCCACAGACCGAATCGCGGAGGAGGCGATCGAAGTTCTGCACAAGGCGGGCGCGATCGTCATCGATCCTGCGGATATTCCCACGGCCGGTCAGTTCGACGCCGATGAGCTGACCGTGCTGCTGTACGAGTTCAAAGCCGATCTCGATCACTATCTGGCTGGCCTGGGGCCGCACGCCCTGGTCCATTCTCTGAAAGAGGTTGTCGTCTTCAACGACCGCGAAAAGGCGCGTGAACTGCCCTTCTTCGGGCAGGAACATATGCTCAAAGCCGCAGGGTTGGGGCCACTGACCACGCCCGCCTATAAAAAGGCGCTGGAGCGGTGCGGCAGGCTCTCTCGCGAGCAAGGGATCGACGCCGTGATGCAGGCGCATCAGTTGGACGCTCTGTTTGCGCCCACGCAGGGGCCGGTCTGGCTGATCGATCTGGCAAACGGCGACTCCGGCTCCGGCAGCAGCACGTCGCCCGCCGCAGTCGCAGGCTATCCCAGTATCACGGTGCCTGCTGGCTATCACTATGGGTTGCCGGTCGGCGTCTCGTTTTTCGGGCGACGCTGGTCGGAGCCGACCCTGATCAAAATCGCCTATGCATTCGAGCAGGCCACCCAGGTGCGCCACGCTCCAACATTCGCGCAGACAGCCGCCTTTCCAGCCGACGGCAAACTCGTCTCTTAACGCAGCATGTACCCGGTGGCCCACTAACGCAGCATGTACCCGGTGGCCCACTCCTGAATCAACCGCAGGACTTTTTCTGCTCGAATGTGATGCGGAGATGGAGGATCACCGCTTTGGTGAGGTCGCACACCCGAACTATCGGGCCATGATTGTCCACGGCCCAGAGCTCGGTGGTATCGTCCAGGAACGCTTCCAAAGGGGGGATCGCTCTCAGATCCCCTAGATCGGAAAGCGCCTGAATAGCATGGGGACGCAGTTCGGACGAGGCGAGGTGCGCGACGATTACCGGCAGTGCAACCGGGTCTTGCATTCTGCCCAGGGTGCGCATCGCCGCCGTGCGAATGGAAACCTCCGGATGCTGCTGCAAGAGCTCTAACAGCAACGGGATATAGAACACATCGGTGAGTGATAACGCGACACGGATCACCATTTCCGGCCGTGGATGTCTGAGAAGCGTGCTCCAGGCTTTCTGCCCTTCGGCTAGCCCCGCGATGGTTTCGATTCCACGCACGGCCGTAGTCGCAGTCCAGGGATCCTGTTCCTTCTCTACAGTTGCCTTGAAAATCGGTAAAGCGGCTTTGTGGATCCCGTGATCCTGCTTCGCCCACAGATGGAGCCTCTGCATTGCAGCGCCCCGTATTTCGGACTGCTCCGACCGCAAATCGTGCTTTATCTGCTCCAGCCGAAAGAGGGATAGCACGCTGAACTCCTTCCAGCCCAACTGGCTCGCCTCTCAGGGATTTTTGTCCAACAGATCCTGCGCGAACTTTTTTACACTTTCGGAGACCTTCATTTCCAGAACGTGTTTGAGTTCGGCGCGACCTTCTTCCTTTTTACCGATCTTGAGGAAGAGAGAGGCCAGCTCCAAATAGCCCGGCGCGTAGGCTGGCGAAACTTCGATCGCTCTCCGGTACAGTTTGATGCTTTTGTCGTTGTCGCCTTTCGCGGCATACGTCGTTGCGAGATAGTTGAGCGGATAGTACCTGCGGGGAGCGAGGGAAACCGCCAGTTCCCCTTCCAAAACGGCATCGTCCAGTTTCGACTGGAGCCGATAGATCCGGCCTATTTCCCGGTGTGGAAGCTCGTAGTCCGGCTTGATTTTGGAGGCAGCACGATACATCTCGATGGCCGCGTCGTACTCCTTTCTGCGCGCCAGAAGCCCGCCCATATCCTCATTCGCCATGTAGTCATTCGGTTGAATCTTCAACACATCGTTGAGCAGCTTCTCGGCCTCCTCGAATTTGGGATCCTTGTTTTCATACACCAGCGCCTCGGCCAGTGCGACCTTGGACGCGTTGCTGTTGGTGATGCGAACGTCTTCGCACAACTGCACGATCGCTTCGGTAAACCGCCTATGCACGCGATAGAGGAGACCAAGACTGGAACGCGCAAAATGCAAGTTCGGGTCCAACTGGATCGCGGTTTTCAGTTCGGTTTTGGCCTCCGCATCCTGCCCTTGCTGGTGCAGATAAGTTCCCAATGCGGCATGAACATTGGCGTCGTTCGGATACTGGCGGACTGTGTCGCGCTGTTGGACGAGGGCACGGGCATACATGGCCTTCGATTCGGCGGGGAAGCCTGCCGCCTGCAGTTCCGTTCCCAGCTTGAAAAGATCGGCCATGGGAGGAAATACCGCTGTTGTGGCGAGGCGGGCGACTTTGGCCAGGGTAGTGGGATCGCCGTCCCACTTCGCCTGATACATCTCCAGGCCCCAGGCATAGAGCGCCAGATTGCCTTTGTCCAGACTCATCGCCTTCCAGAAAGCCGCGTCGGCGCGGTCGGAGGCGCCAATGAAGGTGGCCGCGACAGCCAATTCATTCCAGGCGCCCTGATAATCCTTATCGATCGAGGTGGCCTGCGTGGAGGCGAAATACCACCGGGAGTAGATCTCCCCGAGCTTCGCGCTCTCCTGGGAAGTGAGACCGGCGGTGATACGCGCAAGCCGAATGGAATCGCCCTGCTCTCCATACTGCAACGCCAGATTGTTCCAGGTGTTCGCAGAATGAGGAGCAAGCCTCGCCAGGCGTTCATATGCCTTGAGCGATGCCTCCGGCGTACGCGCCTTTTTAGCGACCCAGAAGGCCAGCACGGCGTTGTTGGGCGCAGCAAGCGCGTCGATCTGACGGTCCATAGCGCGAGCGACCTGCTCTGTGGGATGACCGTCGAAAGTCGCGATCAAGCCGAGCATCAGGAAGTTACCGTCCGCCTGGTCCAGAAGGTGGAGCCCGGCCGCCGTACGTGCGATCACGGTGGGCAGAGGGTGGATATAGGAGAGGAGGGTGGCGAGAGGCAGCTTCTTGCCGAGCGCATCGATCTGCTGCTGTTCCACATCCGTCGGCTTCTGGTCCTGAAACCAGGGATAATGGCCAAGCGTGGTAAGTTCCGCCTCGGTCGCTCCTACCCTCGCAGGCACTTGCAGCTTTTGCACTCCCAATCTGGTCAAAACCGCGCGGGCCGCTCCCGGTAACTGCTCCACGATCTGCGCCTCTGTTCCCACGAGTTTGATCGGCGCTCCGACCGGCTTTTGAGAGGGAGCCGCATAGAGTTGGTACGTCAGCAGACACTTCTCGGGCGTTCCTGTGATCTGCCCGACAGCGACATGCGTAACACCCAGCATATTGTAAAGCTGGCTGCCCTGCGCAAGTGAGAGGCGCAAACGTGGCGTGTGAAGCTCTTGATGCGCCCGACTGGCGAGTTCCCAGCGAGGCGTCTGCCCGAGTTGCGGATGGAAGCCCATCGACCACTGCAGCCAAAGCGCACATCCGGACCCAAAGTCGGCGAGCGCCCCCTCGCCTCCCGGCGCGACAGGCTCGCAGATCTGAATGCCCGGCCCGCTGGGAATCGGCTTGAGGTTTTCCGGTATTTCGAGTTCGCGTTGGGCCAAAACGGGGCCAGTAAGCCCCCAAAAGAGCGCGATGGTAGCCGCTGCAGAGAGAGAAAGGGAAAGAAGACCAGAATTAGAGGACCGTTTCATCATAACACCTTCCGTAGCACTGATGTGCCTGCCTGAAGAGGGCTTGGCGTTCCTTCGGGGCTCGTCCCACAGGCAGATTAGGTTGGCAGTCTCTTTCGCAATCGGTAGGAGAACTCCTTCTCGATTTCAAAAAGGTCGGAGGATAACCGTCAGCGGAACTGCTGCTGGGCTATGTTCCATTGGACCTTGCTATGGTCTTTTTCGGTGAAGAGAAGGCTCTGCCCCTCGCCTGAAAACTCCATGCTGAGAAACTTATCCCTGGGAAACCCGAACTGCGCGACCACATGCGGCTCGTTCTGATGCGTCAATGTAACCAACTGCGTGCGGCTATCGTAAGTTGCCACCTTGTGGGAGTAGAGGGCAGTATAGGCCGGCATTTGAGGCACGGGCGCACCGTTATCGGGTGAGGGCATCCTTACCGCAGGCATAGTATCCGCGATATCCGTCCCTTCCGACGAGGCGTTAGGAAAGGAACTCCCCTGGAATGCACCGGTGTCGAAGGAGACGCCCAGGAATAGCAGCACACAGGCTATCCCGATCCAGGCGAACAACGGATTGAATTCGTTGGTTGTCGTCTTCGCCGCCACTTTAGGAAGGGGTGTTGGAGGAAAAGGCCTGGGCGAAAGCATAGCGCGCGTGGCGACAGGATCGGGTCTGCGCACAGGTTCCGGCATGGAGGATACGGTCACCGTGGCCGGGAAAGGGTCGAGGCCGCGCAGTTGCGTATCGCGCCGTTCACACCAGGGGCAGTAGTGGAGATGATCGCTGTAGAAGTGGTGCGGATTGTCGGCGCAGGGCGCGAGAGTTCGGCACACCTCGTCCAGCGCAATCTGCCACGTCTGGGCGTCCGGGCGGGCTGTCGGATCGGCGTTACCGGCTTCGAAGCACTGTAAAAACAGGGTTTGCAGCGTCGGCGGCAGGATTTCGAAGGCGGGGGCGGCGCGTCTGCCGGGGCGATACGGCCCCGGATTCGCGCCGTAAGGAAAGTGGCCAGCGGCGATGCGCTCCTCGAAGGAGGGCGGATCGCCCTCACCTGAGTAGACGCCCGCAAAGGGATGCGTCCCCTCCATGACCAGTTGGAAGATCAAAACCCCCAGCGCAAAGAGATCGTGTTCAGGTGTTAGAGGCGTAGGCGATCCAGGGTCGTTCTGGCGCTCCGGCGGCGTGTAGTCGGGCGTTTCGACCTGGCAGACATAGAGCAGACCGCTCTGCGGGTCACGCACCTGAAAAGAATCGGTGTCTACTAGCGTGACGAGCGCTGTCTGCGAAACCAGCACGTTGGAGTGCTTCAGATCGCCGATCACATAGCCACATGCATGCACGGTGCGGGTTGCGGAGGCCAAATTCCGAGCGGTGCGGAGCAGATACCGATAGTCGAAGAGCGGACAAAGTTCAAGGCGACGCTGGGGGTTGTAGTAGTCGATCACCTGCGCGACCGCATGGGCACGCGGCATCAGGAAGCCTACGACCGCATTGGCATCTTCCAGACGGGTCAGCAGGCTGTGGGGCCAGGCGAGCGGCACGTGAGCATCGCTGCTCTGCGGCGCTTCCGGCGGATTCGCCAGCATGACCGCCAGTTTGTGGGCGCGAGCCGTCGTGGCCTTGCCGGGCGCGTAGATCTTCGCTACCATTTCGGGCATTCCCACAACCGGATAGACCTGCGCTTCCCCACCTCTCCCGAGCGGCGCATCGAGATCGAGCGTAATTCGGTTTCCTGTCAATCGGTCTCTCAGTTGCATAAGGCAAACCTCTTATCTTTACGATCCGTCGCCGAATGTGCGCTTGCTCTCACCGCTGCGCTGCCAGCGCCAGGGTGATATCGTCATCGGAACGCTCCTGCACACGCGGCGAACTCAAAAATTCCATCAACTGCGCCTGCGCTGCGTCGGCATCGGGTTCATTGGCGACAAACCGGAACAGCGGCAGAAAAAATGGTGCGAAGGGCATTCCCGTCGCCATATCCAGCGCGATCCGCTGTAAGCCGTCCGAAAACAGAGCCAGATAGGCAGCGGGAGGATGCAGGCCGAACTGCACGGCCTCCAGCGCATCGGGACCGGTCAGAAAGACCGTGGTGTTGGCGTATTCGCCGTGCAGCGGAAAAGTGAGGGCGCGAGCGCCCCCGTCTGCGTCCCCTACGACAATCGCTCCATCTCCGACCTGAATCACTGCCGTTGCCGTTGAAGTAGCCACCGCCAACAACAGCGTGGTCGCCAATGCGTTCAGGTCTACTTCCCGCCGTTCCGCCTCCGTCTCCAATCGGAGTTGTGCCAGCCGCAAGGCCTCTGTTAGCAAGTTCTGCCAGCCGGTCGCATCCGTCGCGGCAGGCAACTCCTGCGCCGTGGCAATAGCGGCCACAGCGGTCTCCGCTGCGAGCGCCGAACCTACCTCACTCATCGCCGCCGAACCCGCTCCGTCCGCCACCGCCACAACAAGCGCTCCGTTCGACAACACCGCGACGGCATGCGCATCCTGACAGGGCTGTTCTGATCGCGCATGGCTGACGCCCCGTACCGAAGCCGCCGCCACCCGCCAGGCGACCTCTGTCGCGCTCTCCGTTTGCTTTCCCATAGGTCTCTTTCAACTCTCTAAATCGTTCCCGGGGGCGGCATGGGCCGCTGGGCGTCTTCCACAAAACGCGACTGCGACAGCGCGGAGACGCTCTTCGACAGATAGTCGATCATCTCTTGGAAGCTGCGCCCTTTCAGATTGATCGGTTCACGCACCACGAGTTTGCGCAGGCGCGCCACATTCGCGCCTTCGACCGCAATAGCGAAAAACAGTACGCCCTTGCTGTGCTCTTCGGCTTCCAACTTCCTCCTGCATGCCAGGTCGTGCTTTCCTAGGGTTTGCGCCCACTTTCCATACGATGCTGGAGAGCGGCCACCGCGTGAGGCATTAAACCGTAGAGTTCGGCGGAGGCCCGGGTCTCCGCCTGCGCTGTGGCGATAAGCGCCCCAGCATAAGTGATCGTCAAGAGAGTGGCGACGAGGAGCCCACCCCGTTGCAACCCACGTAATAAGGCGACGGAAAATGCCTCCCGACGCACGGCGCTCCCCACCCCCAGGGCCAGCAAGGCCTGCACAGGAATCACCAGTGCGAAAAGCACCTCCCCGACATGGATAGCGCCCGGAAATTGCGATAGAACGCGGGGAACATTCAAGAAGTCCGGCCCGTGCCAACTGTTATTGTTATTCTCCATACCGTTGAGCAGCCAGCGAACCTGTGTCAACGCATCGGCCCACCGCATCGTGAGCACGCCAGACAGACAGCACGCCAGCAATACAAAGACGACGAGGGGCAGAGCCTGCTCACCTTTCGGCTGGCGCGCGCAGACGGCCGCCGCAGTGCAGAAGAGCAGCATCGCCAGCATATTGGTCAGTAACAGCATGTCTCCCATCCACAGCGGAGGCAGAGGACGCAATGCAGCATACGTCAGATCGTCCTTGTTCGCCGTATTGATCAAGGCGCCCACCTGACGATCCACTGCATCCACTCCGGCGAACCAGCGGACTTCCTCTTCGGCCCCGATTTTATGCAGATAGGCAGGATAGAGGTCTCGATGCCTATCCCCCTCCAGATTCGAAGAATAGATCCCCAGTGGCGGGATAGTCGGCACGCCACCGGGCATATTCGCCTGTAAAGAGACGATCCCGATCCCGGTCCGCGTTCCCAGAAAATAGCCTTGCTCGCGCATACGGACCCCACACTGCATCATCGCATGGCGCAGTGTCAGTCCATCCAGAGTTCGGCCCTCCAATTCCGCCTGCGCCGCGAACAAGGCGGTGAGGCGGCTCATCGCACGTAACGAGGCGAGATGAGGCAGGACGACTGCGGAGGCGATGTTCTGGCGCACCAGGGCGGAACTGGGGCCATAGACACGGAGGCAGAGCGCCCATTCGGCTTCGGCCTCTTCGTTGGCATAGTCCTCAAATCGTTTTTTCTGTCCGGCGCGCAGCACGGCGGCGATCCCTTCGGCATCCCGCTTCGCATCGAACAGCTCGATGGCGCGCATCATCGGAAAGTATGCGTTGTCCGGATCGAGCTTTTCTCCCTGTGCCGCCGTCCGATCGAACGCTGCCCACGAGTCGGCATAGCCGATCTGCTTGTCCAAGGGAATGGTCCAACTACTGCCCAAACTTGGCTGGCCATTTCCCAAAGACCCTGGTACCGCTTGTCCTATCCGCCTGGCATTGACACGGGAAATCGCATCCCAATGAAACTTCTCTACCTCTCCATCCCGTGACACGCGCACGGTGCCCTGCGTCATATACCGCAGAAGATGCGCATAGGGGCCGGGCCGGGCCGGGAACCGCGCACTCAAAGCGGCCAGACGCACTCCATACCGGCACTGAAAAGCATGGTAGCGATCCTGCTGCGTTTCCGGGTTGCCGCCGGGGACGTATGTGTTCGTTCCCTCCAGCAAGGCAGCTCCGACCTGAACCTCATAGTCCTCGGGGAAGCGTCGTTTGCCTTCTGCGATCAGACTCTCTTTCCAGCGCGGGGCGGGCGTGATTGGTCCCTCCTTCACCCCCAACTCGGCCATAGGCGGGAAGAACGGCCCGGCAGCATGGAGCAGATGTATTTGGGCCTGAAATAGCGCTCGGGTTGGCGGCGCAATGCATAGCCCTGCCAGTATCAAGAACGGCAAAACGATGAGGCCGGATCGGCAAATCGGTGATTTTTTCTTGCCCGGCTCTGTCATACGGCTCTCCTCCTACAAGGTCGATCCGGTTGCGCCCGTCGTTCCGTCTCCGCAGGGAGTTTGTGTTTACCTCTAAGGCTTGGGGTCCAGGAATTTCTGCCGTTGCAAATAGGCGACACCCTGGTGTGTCACGCCATTCAGCACGGAACCGAAGCGGGCCTCGGCGACCGCAGTCACGAATAGCGCGCTGGCATAGGCGAAGGTGAGCAGTGTCACGAGGACAAGACTGCTCTGTCGCAGTCTTTTTGACAGCGCGACCGCAAACTTCTCCTGACGCATGGCGCTGCCCGCTCCGATCCCCAACAGCGTCAGAGCGGGGATGCTCAGGGAGAGAAACACCTCTCCGAGATGGGCCACCCAGGGAAACCGCACGACAAACGCGGCGAGAGTGAAGGCTCCCGGCGCGTCCTCATTGTCCCAGGAGAGCAAAGTCGTATGGTTGAGCCCCGCGCGGATCTGGATCAACGCTTCGGCCCACTGCATGCGGATCGCAAACACCAGACAAAGAGCGGCCAGAGCGCCAACGAGGATGGGCAACGCCTTCTCTCCCTTCGGCAGGCGCACACACACGATCGCCACGATCGCGAGGAGGAACATCGCCAGCATATTTGTGAGCAGCAGCATGTCCAGCGTCCAGAGGGAAGGCAAGGGCAGGATCGTATCGTCGATCATACTGCTCTCGGCTGCGGTAAGGGTCAGCGCGCGCACCTGACGATTCGTGCCGTCCAGTTGCGTATACCAGAGCGCTTCCTGTTCGGCTCCGATTTTGTGGAGATAGGCGAGATAGCGATCCCGATACCGGTCCGCCTTCTGTTCGCTGGTAAGGTTCACGGACGTAGGCGTCGGCTTGGAAATCGGCCCACCCCCTGGCCTGTTCGTCTGAATCGCGTCAATCGCGATCCCGACAAGCGCTCCCGTCACTCTCCCCTGCTCCCGCATACGGCTCCCACACTGCATCATCGCATGCCGCAACGCGAGTCCATCCTGTGTGCGGCCCTCCACCTCCGCCTGCTCGGCCTTGTAAGCGGTCAGTCGGGCCAGGGAGCGCAAAGCGGCGTAGTGATGCAGGAGCGCCGTAGCATAGATACTCTGGCGCACCAGCATGGAACTCGGCCCGTAGACATGCTGGGAGAGCGTCCATTCCGCGTCCGGCTCCTCCAGGCTATAGTCTTCGTAATGCGACTTCTGCCCGGCGCGCAGCACCGCAGCGACGCCCTCCGCATCCCGCTTCGCATCGAACAGGCCGAGGGCGCGCATCATCGGAAAGTAGGCATTGTCCGGATCGAGTTTTTCGCCCTGCGCCGCCGCCTCATCGAACGCTGCCCACGAGTCGGCATAGCCGATCTGACTGTCTCGCCATCCGGCGACGTTCTTCCCGGTCTGAAAGAGTTCCACTTCCGATTCGCGAGAGACGCGTACCGTGTTCACCGTCATTTCGCGCAGAATATGTGCGTAGGGGCCGGGTCGGGCGGGAAATCGCGCCTGGACTGCAGCCAGACGCGCTCCGTATTCCCGTTGGAAATTGGCGTAGTTCTCCTGCGGCGTGGCTGCTCTGCCGCTCTGCATCTGGGCAGCCGCCTGCAGAGCGCCGCCGAGTTGCATATCATAATCCTGCGGAAACTGGGCGACAATCGCCGAGATCTGCTCCTGTTCCTTTGCCGATGTAGATGCAGGCAGTTCGCGCTTCGGTGCGCGCACATCGAGGGGCTGTGCCAACGCACCCGAGAAAGGAATAGGATTGTAGAGCAGACGCAACTGCGCCTGCAACAGCGGTCGGGTGAACGGCACCACGGAGAGCCCGATCAAGATTAAGCACGGTACGACGAGGAACCGCGAGCGCAGCGGAGGCGAATTTTCTTTCACCTTCATTCCATTTCTATCGCGGCTTGCGGGCATTGCCGACTTGCTGCCTGAGAGAAGCCATTTCGCTCTTCATCGTGGAATCGAGCACGCCGTTGGCCTGCGCTTCCACGCGAGCGGTAGAAAACAGGGCCAGTGCGTACCCGATGGCAAGTATTGCCGCGAATATCAGCGCACCGCGTTGCAGGCTGCGCAATAACGCGGTCGAAAACGGCTCTTTGCGGCACAGCCCGACGACACCGGCGACCATCAATACCAACACCGGCGCTGCCAACGAGAGCACTACTTCTCCTACATGAACGACGCCCGGATAGTTCGTAATAACCTCCGACATCCGCACTCCCAGGTCCGTCGGATCGCTTTTAGAGGCGTTGGAGGCGCTTAGATTGCTCAGGGCCATGCGCATCTGCGTCAGCGATTCCGCCCACTGCATCGGAAACGCCACCAACATGCAGCAGACCAGCACGCCCAGCGCCGCCCATGGCATGAGCTTCTCACCGCCCCGCAAATTGGGTCTTCCCAGCAGAACTCCCATGCCACACATCCCCAGGATACCCAGAAGGCTCGCCAGCAACAGCATATCGGCGATCCACAGGCCTGGCAGAGCCACCAGAGGGTCGTATGGCCCGTCGTGCTGGTACGAGTTACGGATAAGATCCCGCACCTCTTTATTGGTGGCGGCTTCCCGCTCCACCCAGGCAGCCTCGCCCGGCTGTCCCAGACCGTGCAGGTAGGCGAGATAGGCTTCACACGGCGCAGTATATCTCTGAGCTTCCGTAGCATCCTGCGCAAGAGGCGCTTCTAGCACGCCGCCGGACGAGTGCATATTCGCCGAGAAGATCGCAACGCCCACCAGAGCAGTGATGGGATTGCCCTGTTCGCGTATCCGTACGGCGGTCTGCATCATAGCGTGGCGCAGGGCCAGACCCTCTTGAGTCCGACCTTCCTGTTCCGCCTGCGCCGCTTTCACCGCCGCCACGCGCCCCACCGTGCGCAGTTGAGAGACATGAGGATACACCAGGGCGGAATAGTAGCTCGCTCGCAGGAGAGCGGATTCCACGCGATAGGTGCGCCGATAGAGCGTCCATTCCGCTTCCGGCTCTTCCAGGCAGTAGTCTTCGTAACGCGACTTCTGACCGGCACGCAGCACCGCAGCGACGCCCTCCGTATCCCGCTTCGCGTCGAAGAGACCAATGGCCCGCATGAGAGGAAAATAGGCATTGTCAGGGTCTGCCTTTTCGCCCAGCGCCGCCGCGTTATCATACGCGGCCCACGACTCCGCGCAGCCGGACGAAAGGTCCGGATAACGGTGCGGCCCCGTCTGGAATTTTGTGGCCGTGGCTTCGCGACTCAGGCGGATCGAGAGCGAGGTCATATACCGCAGATAGTGGGCGTAGAGGCCGGGACGATTCGGAAAACGCAGAGAGAGCGCCGTCAGACTGTCCCCATACTCGTACTGAAAAGCGGCAAAACGCTGCTGTGGCATCGATCCAAAGCGGGCGAGGCGGCTTGTACCCGTCAGCAACGCCCCTGCAACCTGAAGCGTGTAGTCCTGAGGATGCTCGGCGACCAGTTTCGCGGACGCGCTCTGCTCCCACTTTTTCTCGGTCGGAATCGGCCCCGTCTTCACGCCCATATCGCGCAGGCGGTCGGCAAAAGCACGGGAATCGAAAAGCAGGCGGCACTGCGTCTTTAGCAGCGGTCGGAGTGGAGGCGCGAGCAACAGTACGGCCAGTATCAACACCGGCAGCAGGATAAGAAGGGGACGGGCGGGTTTCGACATATCCTTGTCCTGGGTCGTCATTGTCTCTCCTAACAGAGCGAGGAATTATCCGCCAAACAGGCGGACACGGAGTCAACGAGACGGACGTTTCGCCACCTTGCTACCATGACGAATCCGCCCAGAGGAAGGTTTCGCGTCGTAACGCAAAGCCCTTTCCCAGGGCGGATTCTTCCGGGTTGTCTACTGCAGTGCGCTTCGGAGCGACCTTACGACAGCAGCGGCGGGTCGAAGCTCTTGAGCGCATCGACAAGTTCCTGGACCGAGGCGGCGGACTTCTGGAGCGCGACGTTCTCATCGTCGGTCAGGGCGATGCTGACGATCTCCTCGACGCCGTTCGCGCCCAGACGGGCGGGCAGGCCAAGGTAGAGATTGCGGACGTTGTAGCCACCGTCATTATCGCCGGTATAGACGGCGCAGGGCAGTACGCGCTTGCGGTCGTTGATGACGGAGTCGATCATCTGCGCCAGTGCGGCGGAGGGGGCATAGAAGGCGCTGCCGGTCTTCAGAAGCGCAACGATCTCGCCGCCGCCTTTGCGGGCGCGGGTCACGATCTCTTCCAGACGCTCGGGCGCAATCAGGCTGGCGATGGGGATACCGGCGATATTGGTGCTGCCGACCAGCGGCACCATGTCGTCGCCATGCCCGCCCAGGACGTAGGCGTTGACATCGGCCACACTCGCGCCGGTCTCCATGGCCAGGAAGGTGCGGAAGCGGGCGGTATCGAGGATACCGGCCTGCCCGAAGACACGATGCGCCGGGAAACCGCTCTCCTGCAAGGCGATGTGGCACATCGCGTCGAGGGGGTTGGTGAGCAGGATCAGAATAGAGTTCGGCGACTCCTTGACCACCGCGCGGGTGACGTCCCGCACGATGCCCGCATTCACTTTCAGCAGGTCGTCACGGCTCATGCCGGGCTTGCGCGGCAGACCGCTCGTAATGACGACGATGTCGCTGCCTGCGGTCGCGTCCCAACTGTTCGTCCCGACGATCTTGGCATCCGACCCGATGATCGGCATGGCTTCCAGCAGATCGAGAGCTTTGCCCTGCGGCATCCCCTCCACAATATCAAAAAGAACGATATCGACATCGCCGCGCTCCGCCAGCCAGTGGGCCAGCGTTGCCCCGGTCTGTCCCGCCCCGACGATGGTCACTTTTTTACGCATACTCTTTTTCCTCAGTGTTCTGTTTTGTTTGTTTCTGCGGGCCTGCCGCAAAATCTGTCTTTCGTGTTGGATTGTACCGGATACGCCAGAGAAAGTCTATTCGTAGGGCAAGTGCGTCCCCCTACGAGCACGGAAACTTTACTTCTGTATTCCGACCACGCAGCGAAAGCCGGTAAGTTCATTCCGAATATCGGGCGCTGCCAGGATAAAGCGGTGGGAGGAGCGAAGTTGTCCCGGGTAGATGTTGTACCAGGAGCCGCCCCGCAGGACGCGGAAGCGCCTTGCGCCGACCAACTGATTCTCTGGATTACGCTCGTTTGCCAACGCCGAGTTATAGAACCCCTCATCGAACCAGTCGCGACACCACTGGCAGACATTGCCCGCCATATCCAGCGCACCGAACGGACTCATTCCACTCGGAAAGCTGCCGACCGGCTTTGTGCCACCGGCATCGAAGACCTTGTTGGTCGAACACCAGAGTTTGCTGTGGTCGAAATCGTCTCCCCAGGGAAATCTACGTTCATCCGTGCCGCGCGCCGCCTTCTCCCACTGCGCTTCCGTCGGCAGCGTCGCCCCTGCCCATTTGCAGTAAGCCAGCGCATCTTCATAACTGACGTTGACGACCGGATGGTCGAAGCGAATCCAGTTCGGATTGAAAGCAGGCGAGTGTGGCCTGGAATACCCCGTCTCCGCGCAGAACGTCATGTATTGCGCCACCGTGACAGGCGTGCGATAGAGGTAGTAGCCGTCCAGCACCACTTTATGA
The DNA here is from genome assembly GCA_043762265.1 of Chthonomonadaceae bacterium. Lineage (GTDB taxonomy): Bacteria > Armatimonadota > Chthonomonadetes > Chthonomonadales > Chthonomonadaceae > JANXLO01. The sequence goes on from JAYUMV010000030.1 coordinate 28,282, forward strand.
ACGGGTTTTTCCGTTGCATCGCCCTCGTTACTGCCCATCGTGAACTCACCTGCAGGCACGTAGACCATATCCGCGCCGTCTTTAACATTTTTCGTGATCCTTACGACGGTACTCGACAGCGAACGTCCATTCGATTTCAGATAGTTTCCAAGATGCATCTCCTGCACCACATCGCCATAATACTCTTCCCAGGCGTCGCGTTTCATGCGTCCGCCCGGCGTTTTCAGCGGCCCGAGCAGCGCCCCCAGGCGCACATTGGTTTGCAGCCTGCTCTGAAAGGTTGCGGTCGTCAGTCCTGCATCCGCCGCCGCCTGGTTGACGTCTAACGTGGCATCGTAACGTCCTTGCAGCGCATAGATCGGCTCACGCGCGGTGACTTCCGCGCCCGTCCTGCGCACCGCTTCGGCGAACCGCTCCGTATCCTCAACCAACGTGGCGTCCATCTTCGGCTTCTCGATATAGAGCGCCATCGCATGGGCACGATCGTAACTGCTCTGCGCCGCCGGGGTCGCGGCGATGACGGCGCGCATCGTATCCGAGAATCGCTTGATACCCTGCGCGTGGCAGCTCATGCAGGTGAGGCCGTTGCGTACGACCGGATCGTTGGCGTTCTCCTTGTTGCTGACGATATCGATGGGGCCGCTGTCGATACGATTGCCTTTGGCGTCTACCAGGAGATAGGCTTGCAGTCCGTTCGGCAGATTGAAGATGATCTCACCGCCTGCCGCATCGAAATCCAACGGATTCTTGAAGATGTTTTGCTTGCCTGCATTGCTGCGGAAGTCGTAGGAGCGCCAGTAGGCTCCATAGGGGGAATCGTGCCGTTCGACGACGCGATTGTTGCGTGAAACGCCGCTCTCCTGGAGGCCGGCCCGCATCGCCGTCTCCTCTTTCTGGTTTTTCTCGATATCCAGACCGAGTTTCGCTTCGAGCGCACGGGCGGTTGTCGGAAGGCCCAGCAGATCATGGTAGAGCGGAGGCTGCGCGGCGCGAGAGATAAACCAGTCGGCGCGAACATAAGGCAGGGGGCATGCCGTCGCCGTATAGACCGCCTGCGCCGCATTCGTCTCGGAGGCGACCGCATACGGATAAGAGCCGAGCATTTTCTGCCACGTCTGCTCGGTCCAGGAGAACTTCCGCAGATCGATGCGCAGAATGGTCTGACCGGCGTCGATCGGCTGCGGAACAAAGATATTCTTCTGCCAGGAAAGGCTGTTGATGAGCTTTGAGAGGCCGACGCGATACGCCTGTATCTCCTCCTCACCGACGCCTGCATTGGCGAGATGCGTCAGGGTAAAATAGCGCAGATACGGGCGATCACGCTCATTGGAACGTTCCAGATCGCCCTGGATCTCCGCCAGCACCGCCGCATCGGTCAGAAACTTGTGGGGAGCATTGGGCTTGACGACTTTGAGCTGCGGAGCGCCGGCTTCGATCCAGGCTTTCAGTGTCGCCGTGTCTTCGGCGTTTAAAGGATCGTTGGCGCTGCGCGGCGGCATCGGGTCGCCGGGGGACTGGGCGGAGCGAATGAAAAGACGGCTCTGATCCGGTTTGCCCGGTACGATATGCCCGTTGTTCACCATCGCTTTGTAATCACGAAAGGTGAACTCGCCGGTCTTGTCTTTCCCATGACATTTGGCGCAGTGTTTTTCCATCACCGCGTAGGCGCTGACAGCAAGATCTGTCTGCGGCGGGGCGGCCCGATTCGGCAGCGCCGCCAGGAGCGGCAGCATCAAACCGGCAAAAAGGAGCGGACCAAAAGAGTTCTGGGGCATAGGAACAGTTCCTGGTGGATCGAACGGTTAGTAAGAGGCCGGACAAGCGGTGCGTTCTCTCAGCTTGTCCGGCTTCTTACCCTTTATTCCTGACTACAGCTTCGCGATGATGGCGTCGGCCATTTCGGAAGTTCCGACGGCGGTCGGGTCGTTGCGGTCGGGCTTCATGTCGTACGTGACATCCTTGCCTTCGAGGATAACACCCTCGATCGCCTTCTCCAGGCGATTGGCGGCGTCCGTCTCGTTCAGGTAGCGGAGCATCAGCATTCCGGAGAGGATGAGCGCCACCGGGTTGACCTTGTTCATGCCCTTGTACTTGGGCGCGGAGCCGTGCGTCGGTTCGAACAGGGCGATGCCGTCACCGATATTCGCACCGGGCGCGACGCCCAGGCCACCGACCAGACCGGCGCAGAGGTCGGAGAGAATATCGCCATAGAGGTTCTCCATGACGAGCATATCGTAGAGTTCCGGCTTCTGAACCAACTGCATGCACATGTTGTCCACGAGGACTTCCTGATACTCGATGTCAGGGTACTCTTTCGCGACTTCCTGTCCGACCTTGAAGAACAGGCCGTCGGTGTACTTCATGATGTTGGCTTTCGCCACGGCGCTGATCTTTTTGCGGCCATTGGCGCGCGCATACTCGAACGCCGCTTTGATGATCCGGCGCGATCCGGTAATGGAGATCGGCTTGATCGAAATCGCGGAGTCCTCGCGAATTTTGCCGCCCGCCATGTCGATGATCTGCTTCGCCTCCGGCGTGTGGACATCGTACTCGACGCCCGCGTAGAGGTCTTCAGTGTTCTCGCGCACGATGACGAGATCGACATCCTGGTACTTGGAGCGGATGCCCGCATAGTATTTGCAGGGTCGGATACAGGCGTACAGGTCGAGTTCCTTGCGGAGCGCGACGTTCACCGAGCGGAAGCCGGTGCCGATCGGAGTGGTGATCGGGCCTTTCAGCGCGACCTTGTTCTTGCGGATGCTATCCAGAACGTTCTGCGGCAGCGGTGTTCCCGCAGTCTCGAAGATATCCACGCCTGCTTCAACGATATCCCAGTTGAAGTCAACTCCGGTCGCGTCCAATACTTTTTTGGCGGCGGCGACCAGTTCAGGTCCCGTCCCATCGCCTCGAATGAGGGTCACATTATGTGCCAAGGAAGTCTCCTTTGAAAATTTTCCACCCGCCCGCCCTGGTGTGGCGTCACAGCGCGAGTAGGCATGGAAACTATTCGTCTTCTTCCCCTCTAATCCCTGCCGAATTGACAATATCTCCCGGTATTCTACAGCGTCCATCCCAGATGATTGCACAGACATTCCATTGACCTAAACTTCGGGGTGCCTGTTTTTGCCGGTAACCAGGCGTCAAAATAGCGCCCTGTGAGACTGGACCGCAGGATTATTTCACGAACTCAGCATAGGTGTAGACTTTTTCTCCCTTATGCGTGCCTTTCATAATGCGTACCGCCGCGCCTCCATCCCCTATCGCTTCAAGCGCCTTCACCGATTTCTTAGATACCTTCAAGCAGACATACATTGATGTATAATGTCTGTATGAGTGCCACGAAAATTATAATCAGCATAATAATCTGCTGTAAGGGACAGTAGCAACATGGCTGAATACCAGCACATCGAATACAAACAGTCTTTAGGTGAGAAGCACGAGGCCACAGTTGCATTGGCTGCTTTTGCCACAGCCTGTGGAGGCGAAGTGCGTTTTGGCATCATGCCGGACGGTCGGCATATTGGCGTGCAGGTCGGCAAGAACTCGCTCGAAGAGTTGGCAAACTACATCAAGCAGAACACCGACCCGCCGCTGTTTCCTGATATTCTCGTAGAAGGCGAAGAAGCTTCCGCCGTCATTGTGGTTCGTGTAGAGGAAAGCCCCATCAAGCCCGTCTGGGCGTTTGGAAGACCGTATAAGCGAGTTGGGCGTACCAACCAGGGGCTTACGCGGGAGGAGACACAACGACTCGCCGAGACGACACGCGGCAGAACCTGGGACGCGTTGCCTTGTGTCAGGCTTGCATTGGAACACCTTGAACGCACCAAACTAGAGAACTACCTGCGCCTTGCCGGACAAGACAAAACCACGTTGGCCGAAACGGTGTTGGAAAATTTGGATTTGCAGCAGGGAGAACTGCTTACCAATGCAGCCGCACTCTTATTTGCGTCCGAACCACAACGTTGGATTAGCGGATCGCAGGTTCAATGCGCCCGATTCCATGGCAAAAACTCGGTACGTTTTCTGGACGAACAGACGCTCTATGGAGATGTTATTTCCCAGATTGACGAGGCAGTCGCATTTATAACGCGTAACACACGTCAGACTCCTCATATAACCGGGCGACCGCAACGAGACATTATCTCTGAATATCCCGCCAGCGCCGTGCGCGAGGCTGTCATCAACGCCGTCTGCCACCGGGACTATGCGGCGTTGGGAACCGTGCAGATTCGGATCTACGACGACCGTCTGGAAATCTGGAACCCTGGCGCTCTGCCTCCTTCCCTCAGCTTTGAAGCGCTCTATCAAGAACACGCCTCACACCCTCGCAATAAACGTATCGCCGATGTCTTTCACCGGGCACGACTGATTGAACGTTGGGGAACTGGCACGCTCCGTATGGCGGAAGCCTATACTGCGCAGAACTTGCCGCCGCCGGAGTTCCTCTACCAGGCAGGCAGCTTTATTGTTCGTATGCAGCCTGTGCCGCTTGCGGTCGCCCCCGCGCTTGACCTGACCAACCTCAATGAGCGACAGAGCAACGCTATTGAATATGTATTGGAGAAGGGAAGCATAAGTTTTGGGGAGTACAAAAGCCTGACAAGCGTGTCTGAGAGGCAAGCACGCTACGATTTAAATGATATGGTAGAGAAGAACCGTCTCGTGCGAACCGGGCAAAGTCGTGCAACGCGCTATATGCTCCCTGCCTATTAACGTAGATGTCACTTTGTAATGCAGGCTTTTGCAGGCAAAGAACGATTTTTGCAGGCTTTCGATGTGGCGTTACGGCACAAGTAGGCATGGAAACTATTCGTCTTCTCCCCTAATCCCTGCCGAATTGACAACTCCTTGTGATACTTCGCCCCGTTTAGTGCGGTCCGGCAAAGTTCCAGCCTGCCGGGGCTTTGGTGGAGAGCAGCGCGGAACCCAGAAGACCTCCGGTGGGGGTGAGGTACCAGAGCATACCCTGATTGCTCGTCGGGCTCTGGAACACCAGGTCGGCAATACCGTCTCCGTTGTAATCCCCTACGGCCACCACTTTCCAGCCTACCGGGGGAACGGAGGGCATCACCAACCCGTTGAAGTAGGTCGTGCCGTTCATATACCAGAGCGCGATCTGTCCGGTGCTCTGGATCTGAAAGGCGATGTCGGGAAAGCCGTCTCCGTTGAAGTCTCCCACACCGACTACCTTCCAACCGACAGGCGGATTGTAGGGCAGCAGCACGCCTCCCTGGTAGTAGGCGCCGCTCATGAAGTAGATGGCGATCTGGTAGGTGGTCTGATTCTGGACGACGAGGTCCGACTTGCCGTCGCCGTTAAAATCGCTGATTCCGACAACCTTCCATCCGGCAGGCACCTGAACATTGGCATAGTCACCGCCGGTGATCGTGGCGGCATTGATGCCTCCGGTGTACCAGTAGATGATCTGATTGGTGGTCTGGCTCTGGAAGACGAGGGTGGGAATGCCGCGACCGGCTCCGCCGAAGTCTCCGGCTCCGACCAGCGTGTAATCGGTCGGCGGGTTCAGAGAGAAATAGGCTCCTCCGAGAAAGGTCGAGCCGTTCATGAACCAACTGATGATCTGGCCGATCGAGGCATTCTGGAGGAGGAGATCGGAATGGCCGTCCCCATTGAGGTCGAAAGGCAACGTGGAGAACTCATACTCGACCACATAACCCGCCACCAGGCCGGTGCCTTTCCCGTCGTTCCATGCGCCTGAATGATTGAAGAGTTGTAGAGAGTCCTCTACACCCAGGTAGTTGTCCGGCTGATTGACAGACCAGTTCGTATAACTCCAGGGCTCCCCGGTCACCCAGCGCCAACCGCCGGCGGGTTCCGAATAGTCCGACGCGCTACGATCCTGGTAGCCTCCCAACCAATATTGATCGCTATCCGCCGTAGGGAAGTTGTTCAGAACAAACTGCACTTCTGCTGCCGAGGTGAGGGTGGCAAGGTGGCCTCTACGCCCCAGATAGCTGCGATTTGCTGCCTCATCGCGTGCATCGACCCAGTCGATTCCCTGTGCAACGCTGATGGCCTCGTAATAGTGGCCGTTGGCCAAGTTAGCGACGACTTGCGCCTGTACCGGGGTGCATACACCGCCTAGCAGCAGACCGAGGAATATCAGAATGGCGATCTGTACTCTCACGAATTTCTGTTGATTGAAGTCCTGATCTGCAATGCGAGTCCGGGTCATCATGGGGTTTATCCTCGGCGATTTCTGAGTGTGTTACCATCTCACGGTAACACCACTATCTTTGCACTTTTCCGATTTTTGAGATCAAAAAAAGCGGACAGGCAATACTTATTTCTGATCTCATTTTGCAAAAAGTGCAAAGATAGTGGTGACACTAAAATAGGGGTACATTTTCATCTTATGCCCAAACTGGAAGGCCAAGCGAACTCATTTCTTAAACGTAATGCATGCGGGACGGTCCTCGCAGATGCATTGCACCCGCGAATCTCTCGAATTGTTAGGGTAGTATTACGCGGAGGGATTAAACGCGTCTTAACTGAATATCCGAGGCGTCAGGCAGTTCGGGTTCTAGATCAGTGGTCGTAGAACAATAGGAAAGGGGTTCTCGTGAACAGTTTTAAACGAATGGCACTGGCGACGGTGGCACTGATGTGCATGGCGGTTGGAGGACGGGCTCAGGGCGAAAAACCGCTGTTGATGCGCAACCCAACCGTCAATGCGACGCACATCGTCTTCTCCTATGCAGGGGATCTGTGGAGGGTTTCAAGAGAGGGAGGCGAAGCCGTCCGGCTGACCAGCAGTATCGGGACCGAAGATATGCCCTCCTTCTCACCGGATGGTAAGGAGATTGCCTTCACCGGGCAGTACGATGGCAACACCGATGTCTATGTCATGCCCGCTGCGGGCGGAACGCCACAGCGCCTTACCTGGCACCCGGTGGGAAGCGCCGTGCGCGGTTGGACTCCAGACGGCCAGAAGATCCTCTTTGCCTCCGGCCGCACCAGCGAGGTCGATGCTCCGAAACTGTTTACCATTCCGAAAACGGGGGGAGTCGCAGAGCCATTGCCGCTGCCAGCCGGAACAGCCGGGGCGTTCTCACCGGAGGGGAAACGATTGGCATACATCCCGAACGCGAAATGGCAGAACGCCTGGAAACGCTATCGGGGCGGACAGGCGACCCCCATCTGGATCGCGGATCTAGACACCTCGAAGGTGCTGGAAAAGATCCCACGCACGAACGCTAACGACAGCAGCCCGATGTGGGCCGGAGATAAGATCTACTTCCTTTCGGATCGCAATGGCCCTGTGTCGCTGTTCGACTACGATCTGAAATCGAAGAAGGTGGCGGAAGCAGTCCACAATACCGGCCTGGACATAAAATCGGCTTCTCTCGGACCCGGCGCAGTCGTCTATGAGCAGTTCGGCAGTCTCTTTCTCTACACCCTCGCGGATGGCAAGTCCCACCTGGTGCACGTGCAGATCGTGAGCGACTTCCCAGAGGTGCGCCCCCACTATATCAGGGTCGGCGATCGCATCCAGAATGCGGATATCTCGCCCAACGGCGCCCGAGCCGTTTTCGAATCGCACGGCGACATCTTCACTGTACCGGCGGAAAAGGGCGACATTCGCAACCTGACCATGACCCCCGGTGCGGCGGAACGCTCCCCGTCCTGGTCACCGGACGGCAAATCGATCGCCTATTTTTCCGACGAGAGCGGTGAATACGCCCTGCATGTTCGCAGCCAGGATGGCAAAGGAGCGACGAAAAAGATCGGCCTCGGCACCCCCTCTTCCTTCTTTTACAATCCGGTCTGGTCTCCCGACAGCAAAAAGATCGCGTTTATAGACAAGCGCAACAATACCTGGTTTGTCGATCTGGCCATAGGAACCCCGATCAAAGTCTCCTACAACCCCTACGGAGGCCCCAGCACGGCGGTCTGGTCGCCCAATAGTCAGTGGCTCGCCTTCACCAAAGCGCTGCCCAGCCGCCTGAGTCAGGCGATCGTCTACGAACTCGCGAGCGGTAAGTCTCATCCCATCACGGATGGCTTAAGCGATGTGAATGCCGTCGATTTCGATAAGAGCGGCAAGTATCTCTATCTGACGGCCAGCGTCGATGTGGGGCCGACTGCCGGTGGATTCGATATGTCCGGTTACGAGCGCCCCGTGACGCACAACGCCTACCTCATCGTCCTGCGCAACGACCTGCCATCGCCGCTCGCTCCTGAAAGCGACGACGAGAAGCTAAAGCCGGAGGAAACTCCTGCCGCCACCGAGAAACCCGTCGAGAAAGCCAAACCGGAAGAGAAAGCGGACAAAAGCAAAGAAGACAAACTGTTTCGGATCGACTTTGATGGCATTCTGCAGCGCACCCTCGCACTCCCGATCCCGCCCCGTCACTTCTCCGGCATCACGGCAGGCAAAGAGGGCATTCTGTTCCTCCTCGAAACCCCTCAAATGCGTCTGCACGGCAGCACGGAAACGCCGATCCTGCACAAGTTCGAGCTCAGCACGCGCAAGGTCGTGCCGTTCCTGACCGGCGTCTCGAGCTACGCCGTTTCGGCCAATGGGGAGAAGCTCCTCTATCAGCAGGGACCGCGCTGGGCGATCACTCCCACCGCTACCGCCGCGCCGGGTGCAGGCACACTGAACCTGGCGGACATGCAGGTCCTCTCCGATCCTAAGGCGGAGTGGAATCAGATGTATCACGAGGTGTGGCGCATTGAACGGGACTGGTTCTACGCCACCAACTATCATGGCCTCGACCTGAAGGCGACGACTACGAAGTACGAGCCTTATTTGCAGAGTCTGGAGAGTCGCGCTGATCTGAACTATCTGTTCGAAGAGATGCTCGGGGAGTTGACTGTCGGCCACATGTTTATCGGCGGCGGCGACGCGCCGACAACGAAGCGTGTGCCGGGTGGGCTGCTCGGCGCAGACTATACCGTGGTCAACGGTCGCTACCGTTTTGCTCGCATCTACGACGGCGAGAACTGGAACCCGAACGCCCATGCTCCGCTTACCCAACCCGGCGTGCAGGTGAAGACAGGAGAATATCTGCTCAAGGTCAACGGACAGGACGTCCTGCCGTCTCGGGAGGTCTATAGCTACTTCGAGGCCACGGCTGGCAAGCAGACTCTGCTGCAGGTCGGCCCCACGCCGGACGGCATCGGCTCGCGCGAGGTGACCGTCGTGCCGGTCGGGAGCGAGAACGGTCTGCGCTATCTAGCCTGGATCGAGGACAATCGGCGGAAAGTGGATCAACTCAGCGGCGGCAGGATCGCCTATGTGCATGTTCCCGATACAGGAGAAGAAGGTTATACGAATTTCAACCGCTATTTCTTTGCCCAGGTGGGGCACGAAGGCCTGGTGGTAGACGAACGCTTCAACCACGGCGGTTCCGCCGCCGACTACATCATCGACTACCTGCGACGACCGCTTATGAGCTATTTCTCCTCCAGAGATGGCGGGGATCTGACAGTGCCGCAGGGAGCGATCTTTGGCCCGAAGGCAATGCTCATCAACGAGTATGCCGGTTCCGGCGGCGATCTGATGCCCTGGATGTTCCGCAAATCCAAACTGGGTCCCCTGATCGGCAAACGGACCTGGGGAGGACTGGTCGGCATAGGGGGCTATCCGCCCCTCATGGATGGCGGCTCGGTGACGGCTCCTCACTTCGCCTTTTGGAACCCCAACGGCACCTGGGATGTGGAGAACCACGGTGTCGATCCGGACATCGAGGTGGAGTGGGATCCGGCATTGTGGCGCGCAGGGCACGATCCGCAACTGGAAAAAGCCGTGGAGGTCGTGCTGGAGGAGTTGAAGAAACATCCACTTCCCAAGCCCGTACGTCCGGCCTTCCCGGACTATCAACACAAATAGCCACCCCAATAACCGCGTGCTTTTCAACCGCAGATCGCAAAATCGGTCCTGCTGGCAAACACGAATATCTGCGTCTGCCAGCAGGGCCGATTCTTTCAACAGGATTTCATTTCGGAGGAAGAGGAGTTAAGCGGAATCGAGGACGAGGTTGTCGCGGTGGATGATCTCTTCGGAGCCGCGATAGCCGAGGACGGCTTCGAACTGCTCACTGTGCAGGCCGACGACGCGACGTACTTCAGAGGAAGCATAATTGGTGAGGCCGCGCCCGAAGACGCCGCCGCCCTCCACGCAGATCTGGATCAAATCCCCGACATTAAAGGTTCCGGCAACGTCTACGATTCCTGCGGCCAGTAGGCTGACGCCGTGACTTAGCAGGCGCTCTTTGGCACGGATGTTGACGGTGACGGAGCCGCGTGCGCGGGCGCCGTGAGCGATCCAACGCTTGCGGGCGGGCAGGCGGGTGGAGTCGGGGAGAGGCAGGAAGGTGGTGCCGATGGCTTCGCCTGCGACAACTTCAGTAACGACGCGCTCCCGGCGTCCACGGGCGATCACCGTGCGGATACCAGCGGCAGTGGCGATGCGGGCGGCCTCCAGCTTGGTACGCATGCCGCCGGTGCCGACGCCGCTAGTCGAGGTTCCGGCGAGCGCCGTCAAGGTTTCATCGACACGGGTCACGGTGGTAATCAGTTCGGGAGGAGGCGCGCCAGGCAGAGGAGGATGGGCGTAGAGCCCTTCGACATCGGAGAGGATCAGCAGCAGGTCGGCTTCAACCAGAGTGGCGACCAAAGCAGCCAGTGCATCGTTGTCGCCGAACTTGATCTCGTCTACGGCCACAGTGTCGTTCTCGTTGATGACCGGAACGATGCCCATTTCCAGCAGCGCCAGCAGCGTGTTGCGGGCGTTCAGGAAGCGCCGCCGGTCGTCGAGGTCATCGCGAGTCAGCAGCACCTGCGCGCAGTCCACATTGCGCCAGGCGAAAGCTTCGGTATAGGTGTGCATCAGACGACCCTGCCCGATCGCCGCTGCCGCCTGTTTGAACGGCAGGGTCTCGACCGTCCTGACAGAGAGGGTTTCGGTCGCGCCGCGTGCCGCCAGCGCCTCCCGCCCCGCCCGGATCGCTCCAGACGTGACCAGGATCACTTCACACCCCTTCGCCCGCAACGCCGCAAGCTGTATCGTCAGATCCGCGATAAAAGCACGGTCTATCCTGCCGTGCGAGTCCGTCAGCGTACTCGTCCCGACCTTCACCACCAACCGCTCAACAGCCATCGTTGTTCATCCATCCAAACGCAGGGAAAGGATACTTCCTCAGTCCGAAGGACTGTCCGCCGAAATCCTTTGCGCGGAAGCGAAGGATTTGGGGTGCCCGAAGGGCTTCCTTCTCTACGCGTAGCGAGGGATAACATCCCTTGATCCTACGGTATCGCCGTGATTCCGACAGATCGACCGACCCCGATTATCCTTAAGGGACAAGATAAGCCTTATACAGGAGGGGGCTGGGGAGTTCGTAGGTTACTGCCGACGGGCCTTGCCCTGAGTGGCAGACTCGTCCTCTTCGTCAAACTTGTCTTCGTCGTCGTAGTCGAACTCGATGTCGCGAATCTTGACCGTGTCACCATCCTTCGCGCCCAGGGTTTTGAGCTTACGCGTGATGCCGATCTTGTCCAGGCTCTTCTGGAGGCGGCGCAGAGCGTACTCGTTGGTCAGGTCGGTCATGGCGACCATGCGCTCGATGCCGCGCCCGACGACCTCATACGTGTGGGCATCCACCTGACGGGCTTCCCAGCGCCGGTCGTCCTCGGCCGGTGTCGCGACATAGCGCACCGTCTCCGGCTCCAGCAGCAGTCGCTCGGCCTCTTCCGCACGCAGCCGTTCCAGATGCCCCATACAGTCAAAGATCAGCGGCTTCAGGCCCTGTCGGGTGACGGCAGAGATGCGATAGACCGTGCAGCCGCGCTCGCGCAGGGTCGCTTCCAGGGCATCGACCGCTTCCGGGTCGGCGGAGACATCGGTCTTGTTGAGCACGAGCAACTGCGGCAGTTTGGCCAGTTTCTCATCGTACAGTTCCAGTTCGCGATTCAGCACTTCGTAGTCGTTCAGCGGATCGCGTCCGCTCATGCCGCTGACATCCAGAATATGGAGCAGCAGTCGGGAGCGGGAGACATGGCGCAGAAACTGATGTCCCAGCCCCACGCCTTCGCTCGCGCCCTCGATGATGCCCGGAATATCCGCCATGACGAAGTTGCGCTCCGCCTCGACATAGACCACGCCAAGATTCGGGACGAGAGTCGTAAAGGGATAGTTGGCGATCTTGGGCTTGGCGGCGGAGACGGCCGCGATCAGGGTCGATTTGCCGACGTTGGGGAAACCGAGCAGGCCGACATCGGCGAGCAGTTTCAGTTCCAGGCGGAGCTGTTTGTACTCGCCCGGCTCGCCGCGCTCGGCATATTTGGGAGCCTGGTGAATGGAGGTCGCGAAGTGCGCGTTGCCGCGCCCGCCCACCCCACCGCGCGCCAAAACGGCTGTGGCGTCCGGTGTGTTCAGATCGGCGATGATCTGTCCCGTCGTCAGATCGGTGACGACCGTGCCGAGAGGCACTTTCAGGGTGACATCGAGCGAGTTCTTGCCGAACATATCTTTGCTCGCGCCGTCGCCGCCGCGCTCCGCTTTGTATTTATGCCGGAACCGATAGTCCAGCAGCGTGGTGATATTGAGGTCCACCTTCACGCGGATGCTGCCGCCGTGTCCACCGTCGCCGCCGTTCGGCCCGCCACGCGGCACATACTTCTCTTTGCGAAACTGTACCATCCCGTTGCCGCCGTTACCGGCCTCTAATTCGATCTCTACTTCATCTACAAACATTGCGCCCACCTGTTCTCAACTATCGAAAAACCTCTATTGTCCCTATATGATAGCGCGATTTCCGGTAAAAGGCAAGTTTGAGAGGAGGAATTGGCGGTTAGACTGTGTCGGTAGCGCGCTCGTCGACCGTTTTCCAGCCTTGACCGACGGTGCCTTCCTGGCGCTCCTGATAACCACGCTGCTCGCTCAGGCTGACCCAGAGCAGAAAACAACTGCCGCCTCCCGCCACCAGGCAAAACAACAGGTGCGGACCCTCCATGAACCCGAGCGGCAGAAAACTGCCGTTCATCATGCGGTTAGTATTGACGGCTACCGAGTTGTAGCCATTGGCATACAACTGCCAGACCATCGAACCCAGGAAGGTAAAGGCGAACATCACGACGTAGTTCCAGATGAGCGCTCCCCGTCGATTGGAGTTGTAGCGCGAGCAGACCATGCCGATCAGCACATAAAGCCCCGACAGAAGCACCAGTTTTACCGCAAAGAGCACCATAAAGAAGCAGACGGCAGGCAGGCTGGTGGAGACCAGACTGAGCGTCTCGTCTGGATTACGGACAGGTTGTTGGGTGACGGCCCGTGCGAAGATCAGGCCCAGAGCCGGTAACAGCGCCAGCAGGGGAAAGGCAGTCTGCAGCATGGCCGCCCAGAACTTGCCCATGACGACCTGGAAGTTCGTCAGGTTGGTCAGGAAGAGATCCTGCCAGGTCTGTTGCTCGTACTCTTTCGCGAAAGTGCCAGCGGCGAAGCTCGGCACCAGAAACGGCAGGGCGAGAATGGGAATCCAGAACATCGGCGTGGGCGCATCCAGCGAATGAGCCATCCACATCAGAAAGAAGGCTACCGCGCCCCACACAAGGATCGCCTGAGCAGGTCGTCTCCGAAAGGGGCTCTGGCGCAACTCATTGATGAATACCGGATTAAGTTCCACATGTTTCTCCCTGCCGTTGGTCTCAGGTGTTCACGACGCTTTCACTCCCTTGACGGTTTCATAAGGCTAGGAAGTTTGCTGCTCATAAGTATGCAGCGCGTCCAGTTGCTGAATCAGCCCACTGGCGTCCTCGGCGGTCAGACGGCCGTTCTGTACCATCTGTAAGATCTGCCGCCGAGCTTCGTCGCGTCGCTCCTCGGCGGCAGACGGCCCGACTACCACCACCTCCACCTTCTTCGGAGTTCCCATGGCGGCGACCCGTGTCTTGACCCCGTCTTTGACCTCGACCGTCTTGTTACGGACGATATTCTTGAGGCCTTGCCAACTCTCCTGCGCCGCCAGTTTCGTGGACTCTTTGATCGATTCGCTCGCGATAGTCCAGAACATCGGAAACAGGTTCGAGGGCACTTCGATCTTATGATGCGAACCGTCCGGCCGCTTCATATCCACCTCCACTACGGTCGGCTTGGAGGCCGGGGCCGCTGTCGGTTTGCCTCCTCCCGCTTTCGGCGCAACCGGTGCGACCGGCGACGGCGACGCCGCTTCCGACAGTGCCGCCAGCAGAGTGGCTCCTTCCGAAGGATGGATGCGGCCTTCCGCTACCATCTGCAGAATGCGATCCTTCTCTATCTCGTTCATGCTTACTCCTCACTCCTCCGAAGCTCGCATCAGACGCGATGAATGTGCGCGTCGCCGGAAATCGTCTGCACATTGAGCGTGCCCGCGCCGGTTCCGATCTGGCCGGTCCAGAGCCGTTCCGAGGCGACAACCTCATGAGCATCGTGGTCGCACCGGATCTCTCCCGATGTCGTGCTCAGCGAGGCGCGCACGTTGCTGCCCTCCACCAGAGCGATCTCGACATCCCCGGAGACGGTGTTGACCTGCATGCTGCCGGAGAAAGCCTCGATCAGATGCAGCCCGACATCGCCGCTCACCGTCTGCGCCTGCAAGCGCGTGGTCTTGATACCGGAGGTCGTGATATCGCCAGAGACGGCCTTGAGCGCGATAATACCGCTCGCCTGAATCAGGCTGACATCCCCGCTTACCGACTCTACCGTGATGTCGAGCGGCGCTTCCAGGCCGATCCGTTCCGCCTTCACATCGCCCGACACCGACTTACACTCCACGCGTCCGCCCTCGATACCGACCGCCGTCACTTCCCCACTGGCAGTGTTCGCCGAGAGGCCCCGCTGAATACTGTCTGCAAAGATGCTGCCGCTCTGCGTCGCGACTGTCACGGAGCCCAGAATTCGCTCCAAGCGCAGTTCCCCGGTCACCGTCTCTCCGCGTACGTCGCCGCCCAGATCGTGCAGGCGCAGCGCACCGGTGCGCGTCACCGCCTCGACCCGTCCTTCGACACCGCTGATCTCGACATCCCCAAAGGTCGTGCTGACCCGTGCCAGCGCAGAGCGTGGAACGAACAGTTCGATATCGACCGTGCCTTCGTGGAAGGCGTCCGGCACACTGACTTTGATCTCCAACTTGCCGTCGGTCCCTTGCAGATCGACCTCCATCTGGTTAGCGAGCGCCTTCAAGTCGTCCTGCTGCGGTCCCCAGACGGTTTTGCGAATAGTGACCCTCGCCGCGCCTTCCGCGATTCCTGTGATCAGCACATTGCCAAGCGGGTTCTCCACAAAGATGCCCGCGCTGGCATCCAGGTGAACCTCCTGCTCATGCGTATCCGTGAGTTCCGGCAGGCCACCGACATTAGAAGGGCGGGCATCGCTGCCATCCGTCCAGGTGCGCACCTTGGCGCTGAAACTCGCGCCCCACTGCGCGCCTGCGGCCGAGGCCGTGCGCAGTTCCGCTTGAATCTTGCGGACGATTTTTTCCGGCTGCACTTTCGCGACGGCCTTAGAGATGCGGTCGCCGAGGTCGCTCATATCGATCTTCGGCGGTTTGATGCCGGAGACAAAGTCGAACTTCGGGAAGCCCTTTGGCGATTCCGGCGGAGCAGGCGGCTCCGGGGGCTCGGGCGGGGAAGGAGGCGTCGTGGTCTCTCCGCGCAGCGCGGCGATCAGGCTCTCCGCCTCTTTGGCAGTGATTTTTCCCTCCTGCAGCATCTGCAGGACACGCAGTACATTATCGTCCATCTGTTTTTTCATCCTTTCGATTGCACATCTTGTGTGCATATCCCGGTTTCAGGCGTATCGCCTACAAGTCAGAGTCACAGTTCTCGGAGCGCCGTTGCGGCCTCCACAGCATCCATCTCCCCACGTCCCAGCGCATCCAGAATAGCGAGCCGACGAGCCACCGTTTCCGGACTGGAGGGGGAAGCGGGAGGAGTAAGCGGCGCGGCAGGCGTTCCAGTAGTATAGGCAAACGCAAAGCTGTTCTCGGCTTTGTGCTCCGAAGCCGCCGGGGCATCGCCATAGCCGAGTGCCGTCAGCATCGCAGTAAAGCGGTTGCGTACCGTTGGATAAGAGACTCCCAAATCTTTTTCCACCCGACTCAGGTTGCCCTCACATCGCAGAAACGTCTCCAGAAACGCCAGGTGCTCGTTGGGAAGGCTGCAAAACCGGCACGGATCGAACTGTCCGGCGATGCGGGTGCGGCAGCGCCCACAGGTCAATTCCGACACATGCAGGCCCGCCTCACACACAGGACAACGCGTCAAAGTTTTCGCCATCGTTTCACCTCCTGCCGCTATAATAAGCTTACGGAAATGAAAAGTCAATCGTTTCGGGAATAATATTTAGTTTTTCTGAGGTTAGGTTAAGTTTTTCTTATGTTGTGGAGATTTTGGCCCGGAACCGAGTCAGGAAACCCGGTTCCGTGCAAAGCTCTGTTGGGATCAGAGCAAAGCGCCCGCGACGGCATTGGTGAAGTGGCGGCGGAGGGTGAGCAGACCGGCTTGAGGGGTATAGACACTGTTGGTGAGCAGCATCAGCGTGAGAGCGTATTGCGGGTCGAACACGAGGAGGGTACCGGTAAAACCGGTATGCCCGAAAGTGCGCGGTGAGAGCAGATCCCCAAAAGGCAGCATGCCATTGGGCGGCGTAAACCATCCGATGGAGTGTCCGCCGATCTCCGGAGCGATCTGCCGCTCCTCGGCCAGACGACGGGCCAGAGGGCCGAGAACCGGCGGAATGCCATGCGCCGCCGCGATGTCCGGATATTGGAAGGAGAGGGCGAAGCGTGTCAGGTCGGGCATACAGGAGAAGAGACCGGCGTGACCGGAGACGCCGCCCAGGCTGTGCGCATTGGCATCGTGGACCTCGCCGACCAGGATCTGGTCTTTGCGCCAGCCGCAATTCGCGGTAGCGGCGATCTGCGGATGCCAGTCCGCCGGAGGACAGTAGGCGGTACGGGTCATGCCGAGCGGCGTGAAGATCCGTTCCTGCGCGAGCACATTGAGCGGCTTGCCACCCACCCTTGCGACGATCTCGCCCAACAGAATGTAGCCCAGGTCGCTGTAAGCATAATGAGTTCCCGGCTCATGATCCA
>JAYUMV010000031.1:0-3604 GCA_043762265.1 Chthonomonadaceae bacterium
AGCGACCGTGGTAGCGTGCGTTCCTACCCATTTTGCGATGAGCGTATTGGTTGTGCCTAGATCGATGGCCCAGTGTGTCTCCATAAGGTGACCCGATAGACTCCTCGCTGTGTATTCCTAACCCATTATACAGAATTTTGTCGGAGAGCACAAGCCTAATCGCCGACAAGGGGCATTCGTGTTATTTCCGGGTCACGAAAGAGGTCACATTCGTCGCGGCTACGGCTCGAAAACTCGCTGACGACCGCGCCGTTTTCTCCCCCCTGGAACCAATGGGCGGTATTCGGTGCGATCGTATACTGGTCGCC
This sequence comes from Chthonomonadaceae bacterium, assembly GCA_043762265.1. GTDB lineage: Bacteria > Armatimonadota > Chthonomonadetes > Chthonomonadales > Chthonomonadaceae > JANXLO01. The sequence continues at coordinate 309 of JAYUMV010000031.1, forward strand.
CGGACGCAGGCGAACCTCATGCCATACTGAGTAGGTGGACTGTCGGTGTGCGGGCGGCATCGCGCGTGGGTTGGGCGTCGGTTCGCCTTCGACATAGAGATAGACTTCGCCCCAGCGGCAGCGAAAGGTCTCCTCTTTTCCGGGCTCGCCGTCGACCGGCGGATGGATATGCTCGGGGCAGGTCTGGCGCGGAAACAGAACGAGATCTTTCGCGCAATAACGCGTGGTGTTGATGTAGGTGATGAGCTCCAGACCAGTCTGTGTCAACTCTCCCAGACCGAAATCGGCGACCTCGACGTTGGACTCTTCTTCAAGTGTGAGCACGATTCCGGCGCGCGCCAGAAAGTCCAGCGCGCGACTGCGTGCTTCGGCAAACTCCTGTGCAGTCATCATGATACGTCCCTCCTGTTCTAAAGTAATGGACTCGCCTGCCTGCGTAAAAATTCCTCTGCGATGGACAACGTCCCTTGTTACACGGATTCCTGAGCGATCTTGTCGGCGACGCGTGCGCGGCGGACGAAGGTGGAGAGCAGTTGCATCTCTTCTCGACTGAACTCGCGCCGCTCCTGCGTGTAGATCTCCACGACCCCCACGACGCGCCGTGCGGAGCGCAGCGGGACACCGAGATACGAGTGGAGTTTGTCGCGCTGCAGCCAGTGGTGGGTCTGGCTGCGCGGATCGTCGGTCAGGTCGGGCAGATTGAGCGCCTGGCCCCGTCGGGCCACATGGCCGCAGAGGCCCTGGCCTAGCGGCACTGTGGCATCCGGCGGCACGGCGGAGCGGAATCCGCTGGCTGCCTGAAGGTGCAGCATATCGCCATCGAGGCGATAGATCGCGCAGCGGTCTGCCCGCATGATCTCCACCGAGAGGTCTGCGAGCAGGCGCGGCAGATCCTGCTCTTCCAATGCGGAGCCGATGGCATGCGCGACCCGCCGGAAGTAGCGGCGCATCTCGTGCGATTTGGTGCGCGCCTCTTTATACAGGTGGGCGTTGACGATGGCGACGGCGGCCTGATTCGCGATCGTATAGAGCAGCTCCATCTCCGCGACCGTAAACAGGCGGCGTTTGCTGCTCATAGCATGGATCACGCCGATCACCTCTTCGCCGACATGCATGGGCACGCAGAGGGTGGAGGCGACGCCGAACGGATCGAGCGGCGCGGTGCGGTTGCGGGCATCGGCAGCGACATCGGCCACGGCCTGCGGGGTCTGCCATTCAAACACCCAGCCCGCGATCCCCTCTCCGGCGCGGGGAGTGATGGCGTGAAACGCCGCCGCATCCATATTGCGTGAGAGTTTGGTCTTCAGGCGCTCTTCACGCGTGTCGTAGAGCATCAGGGCGAAACGGTCTACTTTGAGTAGATTCAGGACGCTGTCTGCGACGAAGTTGAGGACATGGTCTTCGTGCAGGGTGGCGTTCACATGCTGCGAGAGATCGTAGAGAGCGGTCGCCTCTTCGGCCTGCCGCTGGGCGTCTTCGTAGAGCCAGGCGTTTTCGATGGCGATGCCCGCCTGCATCGCGACGGCGGCGACCAGGTTCAGATCGCCGTTATGATAGGCGCGGCGCTGCAGACTGGTGACGACGATGATGCCATGGATCTCATCGCGACTGCGGACCGGGGCGATCATGGCGGAGAGGGCGCGGGAGCGGAGGGTAATATCGACGAAGTCGGTGGTGAGGTCGGTATCTTTAATGCGGCGCGGCGTGCCGCTGATGAGCACCCGAGCGTGTTCGCCACTCTCGACCGAAAGTTGGATTTCGCGCTCCTCATCGCTCAGGCCGCGCTCCGCCGCGATAAAAAGGTGGGTGCGCTCGTCGTTGAGCAGAAACAGCACGGCGGCATGGTATTCGACATGAGAGCAAAGCGCGGTGAGCACACTGTCCATGACCTGCTGCACATTCAGGCTGCCGGCGACGGTGCGGGCGGCGTCGTAGAGGACCGCCAACTCCCGGCTCTGGTCCCCTGCGGTGCGATTGGTGCGCTCCACCTTCCGCGCGAGAGTGGCGAACTCTGCCAGCAGAGCCAGGGTCTCTAGGTCATCGCTGACAAACGCCTGGATCGGAGAACCGTTTGCCGCATCCCCGGTCTTGTTGAGGGCAGCAAGCGTCCCGATCAAACGACCGTCCGCGCGTAGTGGAATGACGGCGGCGGTAAGATTCTGGATCGGCACTTTGGAGGTGAGCGACTCGGTGGGAGACGTGGCGGAGAAGAGATCGCCGGTCGAGGCGGAACTGCGCTGGTCGAGCAGAAAAGGCTCGCCTGTCTCTACGACGGTTTCGGAGAGAGAGTCGGCGACACGAATCCGCAGGCCGAGAATATCGTCCGCGTTCTCCCCGGCGGCCGCCACAAAATCGAGCATATCCCTTGAGTCCGTCAGGAGGCAGAGCGCGGCGCTGGCGGCGTCGGTGAGACGACGCGCCTCTTCGACGACACTTTGCAGCACATCGCTGGCAGGGATGCCCTTATGAAGCGCCTCGGTCAGGCGTCGGACGGCGGCGCGGAGACGGGCCGCGTGAGTCATGATCGCTTCTCCTCCTCTGGCCCATTTTCGCATAATTCGCAAACTCTGTCAAGCGTTGACTCTTCGCGGATCGCAACAAGCATGAACTTTCTCTGCAGGGCGCTTTCCGGGACGCTATGCAAACGCAGTCACGCAAATGGCAACCCTGTCACGAAGCAGTCACGCAAAACGATTCATACTGACTTCGTTCCCAGAAAGCCTTGGCTTAACTGTTGTAAATATGCCCATGACCATTTCTTAACAGGAGAAAACTCGCTATGCGTCCACTCAAACAATTCTGCAAATCCGCCCTCTTGCTGACAGTCTGCATGACTGCACCGCTCTCTCTAATCTCCCGCGCCTTCGCGGACAACACGGCTCTGGTATCCTTCGACACAAGCCAGTACCTCAGTCACTCCAATTATGACGATGCGGGATACATCTTTACGAACTCCAACCCTCTTCTGATTACCTCGATCGGCCTTTACACACAGAGCGCGAGTTTGGCACAATCGCACCAACTCTCTCTCTATACGACCTCTGGGACGCTCCTGTTCTGGCTGGCGGCGGCCCGGTCACCATGGGGCCGGATCTCACGTTTGATGATCAGTTTCTCTACTACAATCCCAGCACCGGATTCGATCCGAATTCTCCGGCAGGGCAACCCACGTTTGGCAGTAGCACGAACTCCTCTAAATTCATCGGTCCAAATTTTGTATACACGGTGGCGTCTGCCGAAACTCCCGAGCCCGGCAGCGTCGCCTTGCTCGTCACCGGTGGCCTCACCGGCGCCGC
>JAYUMV010000032.1:0-30468 GCA_043762265.1 Chthonomonadaceae bacterium
CTTGCGACAACCTGTTCGACTGGGGCACACACTGGTTCGATATGTTCTTCTTCTACAACGACGAAACTCCGGCAGAGTGGGTTCTGGGCCAGATCGAGATCGAAGGCCACAAGTCGGTGTTCGACGTGCCGGTCGAAGGCAGCGGCCTATCCTATATCCAGTACGCGAATGGGGTCCAGGGTCTTTTAATGACCGGCGGCGCGAACGGGGGAGGGTGCGACAACCGCATCGTGGGAACCGACGGCATCATCGAGGTTAACGTCTGGAAGGGACCTCGCCTGCGGATGCTGAACTCCGCCACCTCCGGCTGGGAAATACCGGATCTCAAAGACGTTGTGCCACCGAAGGGTGACACCGTCCTCTCCGTCCTAGATGCCATCGATTGCCTTCAGACCGGACGTAAGCCTACCCTATCCAGCCACCACGCCCTGCAAGCCACAGAACTCATCTTCGCGACCTACGAATCGTCGCGCATCGGAGGCAGGGTCAAGCTTCCCCTCACCATCGAAGACTCTCCGCTCCTCGCTCGCCTCGGCGATACGGTAAGCCCTGCACGTTAGGAAATTGCGCTTAGGCCGTGCCAGCGAAATTGGACTGGTCGCCCAGGCCCTCGCTGCCCAGCGCCATGTAGCCGCCATCGACGGGCAGTTCCGCTCCCGTGATAAAGCTCGCGTCCTCGCTGCACAGAAACAGGATGGCGCGAGCGACCTCGCGGGCCTCGCCCAGTCGCCGCATCATGGAGAATCGCCCCCAGATCGGCTCCCATTTCTCACGATCTCCATCGGCAGCCTTCGCGACTTCCGGCGTCCAGGTCCAGCCGGGGCTGACCACATTGACTCGGATCCGAGCGGGCGCCATATCCAGCGCCTGACAGCGCGTCAGTGCGAGGATCGCGCCCTTGGTCGCATTGTACGTCCAGCGGTCGGGCTGCGCGATATGACCGGAGATACTGCTGATATTGACGATTGCGCCGCCTCCACTCGCCTTCATAGCAGGATAGCAAGCCTTTGCCATATTCGCGCAACCCCGCACATTGACACCGAGCGACCGGTCCCAATCTTCCGTGGTGCTGGTCAAACCCTTCCCAATAAAACTCACAGCGCTATTGACCAGGCAGTCCAGTCGGCCCTGACGGGTCGAAAATTCTTCCACGGCCCGCAGACACGCCTCCGCATCCGAGACATCGACCGCGAAGAACTCGACCGAGTGGCCAGCCGCACGCAGAGCCTCCGCCAACTCCTCGCCCAACGCCACATTGATGTCGAAAATCGCGACCGCGACTCCTGACTCCGCAAACTCCCGTACTGTCGCCGCACCGATTCCGCTCGCGCCACCGGTCACAATAGCCACTTGCCCCTGCCACTTCATACCTCGCTCCTCTCCTAGCATAACGTATTATGTCTGAACCACGATTTTCGCGATTTAGGGATTAACACGATTCTGGTCCGCTACTTCGCCAATGGCTTCCACCGGATTATGGTATAGGAATTGGCCGGAAACGTGTATCCCGCTATCAGATCCGTCATCCTCATACGGCTTTCCGTTGGGTGAATGCGCTCTGGCCCTTGAGGAGCATTGACTGCATTGGGTTCCGCAGCCAGCGTCCACACGTCTGCTTGAGAAATGCCGGTAAATCGATTGTCCAGGCGAATTTGGGCCAGTTGTGGCTTGCTGCTGACATTGGCTACGCTCAGGCAGAGGGTCTTGCCATCTGCACTGGCTGTCGCCGTCACATCGAGATCGGGACTGTCTCCTGCGACAACGCTCTCGATCCGATCAGGCAAATAGGTTCGTGAGGCCATCTGTTGGGCATAGTAGGGTGGCATGGCCCAGACGTGATCGGAAGTGAAGAATAACTGCCCCTGATCCCAGCCGTTGTCGTTCTGCAGCCAGGGTTGCAGGCAGTTGGCGGGACAGTCTACCAGGACGAAATCGCCGTGTCGGCGGGTCGTATTGAGTGTGGTGGCATGGCCGAGAGCACGCTGCATGTTGTGCAGATTGCCGTTCTCTTCGAAGATGACCGCTCGCAGAGTGGTCTTCGAGTTCCACTGATGGAACAGAGCCTGCATCTGCGTGATCTGGCGGTCAATGCCGGTTCCGGCGCGAGCCCCGTCGGAATCGACGTGCAGATCCCAGGCCGCGCCATCGCCGTCCACGGCGTCGAATACCGTTTTCATACTCGGCGAATTCGGCAGCCACCACGCCGCACAGACAAGCTTTAGCGTGGGATTGCGACCGTGGATCGCATGGGCAAGCAGTCGAAATCGCTCCGCGTAGTGCGCGTAAGCGGCAGGCGTATCGGTCCCGATGGCCTCTTCATTCCCGATCTCGATGTAACGGAAGCGATAAGGAGCAGGATGTCCGTCTGCCGCCCGCTTGGCGCCCCACGCGTTCGAGACCGGTGCCGTCAGATAGTCGACCAGATCGACGGCATCCTGCGGAGTCTCCTCGATATTGATGGCGAACGCCGACTCTATCTTCGCCGATTCGCAAAATTTCAGGAAGTCGAAGATGCCGAAACCGTTGGTGGCATAAGGGTACCAGTTGCCTGCGTAGGGCGGGCGACGATCCGGATCCCCGATCATGCTCTTCCAGCGGTAGCCGGGAACGTTGACCATGGTGCCTGCATAGCGCAGGAAGGTCACCCCTTCGGCGACCAGTCCCTGGGCGATGTCGGCACGAATGGGAAGTCCATGGAAAAGGGCGCGGCCTGTCCCCGTCAAAACCGCCTGATCGATCCACAAGGCACCGGGCTTGTCGATCCAGATCGCAAATCGCGCGTTGGGGTCGGTGATAGTTGGGGTGAGATCGAACCGGTATTTGGCCCAACTTGCCGTGACATGAGGAATATGGCGCGAAGCATAGGTCGATTTGCCGTCTGCGCTCTGCAGAGCGATGGTCACCGGGCCGATCGTCTGATTGGACTTCAAATAGACACGCCCGGTGAGAGGCTCGCCTGCCTTTACCGCGATTCCCCAACGGTTCAAACCCCGATTCGCGACTCCGACCTGCCCCGTTCCTGGCCCATGTTCGATCTTCTGGCGCCAGACTCCGTTGAAGGCTCCTTCGCTCTCGTGCGCGAAAGTGGCCGTCGCTTCGCCCGTCGCCACAGGGTCCCACATACCGCTCACGGCGACGATCGGCCCACTTTTGAACGCGTTGTCGATCACGCCCTGCGGGGTCTGAATGCGTACATTGCGAAACGAGGCGTCGGAGTTCCAGGTACGGAGCGCGACAGCGCCGGACAGCATGGGGGCAGGCTGGTCGATGAAGTCGATACGGGGAGTCGTTTCACGATCCAGATAGACGCGGATCCGGGGACCTTCCAGTACCGTGCGCAGATGATGCCACTGACCGGTCCCGATCACCGCTTTGGCCGCCGCCAACAGTCGCCAATCGTGGTGATGTCTGCCCAGAATCACGTTCTGGTCGCGGGCGCTGATGCTCACCTCGTAGCCATCGAAGCTGTCGATTCCTACCCCGGCGTTGCGTGTGTGCACGATCAGTCCGGCGTTCTCATTCCGCTCTTGCAGTCGAACGTCTGTCTCCACCACCCCGTCCGTGAAATCGGGGCCGTTGCGGACGATCTTCGCGCCCGACATCGCGTCCACCGAGAGTGTCTGTGCGTCGAGTCTCCAGTTTCCACTGTAAACGGTCCAGCCCTCGAATTTCGGGGAGGGAGCGGGTTCTTCGAAACTCTCTCCGTACAGTTTCTGCGCATAGAGCCCGCCATAGATCTCATGGTTGACGTCCTCGATGCACGATCCCGTCATCCAGGGGGTGAGGTGGTTCAAGACATGCCCAGGGTTGACATGGATCGTGAGAGGTCCAGGAGCTTGCCCCCGTGCTCCACGCGACGCAGCCAGACTTGCCAACAGGCACACGCTCAACAGCAGGCGGACGCCCCGATTCGCCCTGCCGATCTGACTATAATTGCTCTTGCAAACGACTCCTTGCATCGACTCTCCTTCGTGCTTGTCTCTCTTGTTCCGTTCAGCTATAGGGCTCTCACATCACAGTCTCTCGTCTCTACGAATGCATCACCTGCCCGCCATCCACATTGAGGGTCTGGCCGGTGACGTTGCGCGCATGAGGCGAGGAAAGGTAGACGGCCATTGCTGCGATCTCCGCAGGCTCCTGCCACTGTCCCATCGGTGCGACTTGGCGGACCTTCGCTTTGCCCCAAGCTTCATAGTCCAGTTGTTCCGCCTCCGGTTGGCGTGTATTCCAGGCCTGCCAGACCGAACGGTTGAGGGCGGTCTGCACCATGCCCGGACAGATCGAATTGACGCGCACTCCATACGGCGCTAAATCTTTGGCGGCGCACTGCGCGAAGTTGATGACTCCCGCTTTCGCGGCGCTATAGGGCGGATCGGTCTGGGAGCCGATCTGCCCGGCAATCGAGGCGAGAAACAGCAGGGTGCCTCGACGCGCTTCCGCCAGGGCAGGCGCGAAAGCGTGTGCGATATGCACCGCTCCCATCATATTTACTCTCCACACTCTTTCCCAGTCTGAAGGGTCGAGATTCCAGAACGGAAACCCGAATTTTCCGGAACCCATTCCCGCCGCATAGATCACGTGCGCGACTGGGCCTAGTTCCGATCCTATGCTCCTGGCCGCCGCCTGAACCTGGTCGTACTGCGTTGCATCCACCTGCAATCCCAGTGTCTGAATTCCATACTCCTGTGCCATCGTGGCGGCGATGGTCGCGATATTCGGCGCAATGTCCAAGAGTGCGATCCGCGCCCCTTCCTGCGCAAACGCAGTTGCGATGGCATGCCCGATACCCTGCGCGCCCCCCACCACCGCTACAACCTCCCCGCTCAACTGCATCTCCATATCGTACTTTTCTTCCTCTCTGCGGCTCGTCTGGAGTTTACGGCGCGATTTCTGCAACCACCATACTGTGGATACGCAACGCGGGCACCACGACCTCCAAGCCATTTTTTGTGCGTTGGAGGGGCAGCACGCGCCCCTCCGGCTCCAGATGGACCTTCGTGATGTTGTAGCCTGTGAAGCGAACTCGGATATCATGGATGGGAATGATCTCTTCGCGAAGCGGCACATCGTCGTCCGGTTTGGCGTGTCCTGCGGTGCTGTTCAGATCGTTATAGAGGTGAACGACCAGGCGGGTATGCGAAGCTGGAGCGGGCTTCTCCTGACGAAAATAGGTCGCATGAACACACATCGGCGCTTCCACCGTGATCCCAAACGGAGCCGATGCCACCTGCCGAATCGCCTGCGCTAACAGGAGCCGGTGGTAGGGATAGGCGTAGAGATAGTACGCCGCATCGAAGCCTGTTGCCATATAGACCACATGGCCTTTCCCATAAGGGTGCGTGACGATGGCAGGCAGCACGGTGGTTCCGGGATCCGAACGGACGCTGAAGGTGCCCATCGTGCGGGCATCGGCAGCCACATCTCCGACGGCGACTGCCTGCCCTTTAAAGGTCACGGTCTCCTCCCCGATGTATGCGCGCAGACGCGGATCCGACCATTGCGGCTCTTTCAGAGAGTTCGGGGCCATGCGGAAATCGTAAATGTTCTTGCGCTTCTCCCAATAGCTCGCCTCCAGCCCTTTGAGGAAGTTGGCGTCCAGCGCCTCCGTCTTGCCCCCTTCGCCCTTCGGCACCCCCTTATAGTGTGCCCCGAAGACGTCAGCCAGCGCAAAATCCTTCCGAGGATTGCCCATCTCGTCGCACAGCGAGGCATCCAGTGTCGCGACCAGACCGCCGCCGCCCTTGACGTATTCCGCGATAGCTTTCGCCTGCGTATCGCTGAGGCAGGCCGTGTTCGGAAGGATCAGCGCTTTATAGCGCGCCAGATCCTCCGCGTTCAGGTTCCACTCGTTGATGACGGTGACGGGCAGATGCTCCTCGACCCCGGTGCGAAATGCCCCCAGTACATTCGCAAGATACCGCTCCTCTACCTGGCCGGATTCTCGCCCATAGAAGACGCGCGTGGTGTCGCTCAGCAGCAGCGCCGCCCACGGCTCGGGCTGCACGTGCGTGACCCAGGGTTCGCGCTTTGCGATCTCGTGCAGGCTCTCGTAGGTCGCCTCCTGCAGGGCGGCTGGCTGCGCGAGCGCCATGCTCGGGCGCGCTCCATAGGTCATGGCAAGCAGCATTCTCCGCAGCACCTCCTGAGGTGGAAAGCTATCGGGACCATAGGGATTGCCGTGGGAGAAGAGGTAGGGCGAACTGAAGGCAACGCGGTGATTGCTCATCGCCCAGATCACGGCGTTCGCAAACGCCGGCACCAGCGTATTGCCCCGGTTGCTCTCGTCCATCCAGAACTCCTGGTCCGGCGCGTCCAGCAGCGTATTCATCCGTGCAGACATGTTGCGAGGAATGTCGCGAAAATGTCCAAAACGCCCGGCATTGGTGGTCCACGTGATGAGCGCGACGGTCGGTTTGATCGCTTTCAAACGCGTCTGCATGCGCTCGACCATCGCTTCCAGCCGTCGGTCCTCCCAGAGCTGATAGCGCCGAAACGCCGCATCGTTCAGATTGACCGCCGGTATCTCCTGACCGGTCTCCTTCCAATAGTTCTCTCGGCAGTGCTCACAGTAGCAGTAGCCGGAATGGTGCAGGCCGTCGAAACTGAAGGCATCGACATCGGGGTACTTCGTCAGGATCTCCGCCATAATGTCGATCAGCCGATCGCCCCACGGCCCAAGCAGGCAGAGCGGCCCGCCAATCGGACTGGCCTTCAAATCTACCTGGGGAACCGTATGCGTATCGGTGTAAATCCGCCGCCAGTCGGGATGGGCCGCGTAGATCTCGCCTTGCAGTCCGGGTGGAACCACGGCGAGAATGCGCACATGTCGCCGTTTATAGTCCGCGATCTCTTTGTCGATGTAGTCCGCAGGCAGATTGGGGTCGCGCTTCTTGAGAATGTCGCTGGGATAGTTGGCGTAAAACGGGCTCACAAAGCCCATTTCGCTCACCTGACTTCCCGCCTGCGTCGCGCGGTCCCGCATCGCCGCGCTCATCACGGAGAAGCAGTAGGTCACACGCGTCGTCTCTTCCAGCCAGTCGGGGAGTGCGACTTCCCGAAAGGGCTGCGTATCAAACGGCTGTGCCGGAAGCGTTTTCCCCCACAGAGTCGGCGCGGCTCTCGGTGGTCGCGTCTGCCCCCACACCGCAGACGTCAAAACCGAGAGCACGAGTGCAAACGAAAGCGGATTGCGAGCGATCATCATCGAATCTACTCCTGCCGAACACACTTCCACCGGAGTTCTTGAGGAAGTCCACGCAGAAACCTTACGTAGTTGCCTATTCGCCGGGAGTGCCGACTTGTCCTTGCCCTTGCTTGAATCAGTGAATGATGTATACTGAAGAGAAAGCGATTTTCACTTGGCAGGAGCACAGGAGCAGGGAAGTACGTAGCGCAGATGCGCGCTGTCTTTGATGGCCTGGAAGCCTACGACGACCCTGCTGCAAGCGCCTACAACGCCTGGAGGCAGTTTCCCGGTAACAACGACAAATACTTCGACGACAACGGCTGGATGACGGTCGCGCTCACCGAAGCGTTTGAAGCGACACGAGACACCACTTACCAGGATCGAGCAGCGGCGATCGGTAGGCTGAAAAGCACGCGCGATACCCACCCCGACTTCGTCATCTGGACCCAGTCGGACAATGTCCTGAAACGCTGCTACTGGATTGAAGCGCCGTCCCCGGTCAACCAGGGCCATATCGAGGCGAAAATTGTCGGCAACAATATCACTCTCAAAGCCCAGCAGCAGACCAGGATCGCCCTCTGGCTCGACGCGAAGCTGGTAAACCTGAAGAAGCCGGTTACGGTCGCTGTCGAAGGCGGGAAGACGCAGACATTCCACCTTAAACCCAGCCTCGAAACGTACTGTGTCGGTCTGGAAACGACCGCTGATCCGCATCTCTCCGCCCCCGTGCGTATCGACGTGGACCTTACTCCTTAACTCCGCTGGACTTCACCATCCCCACGTCGATGTACTGTCCGCCGATGGTCTGATGGCAGTGGACCGCTAGGACGTTCTTACCGGACTTGAGCGCCGCCCTTCCTGCAGCGTTCATCGGCAGTTCGACATAGTCGCCGACGTAGCCTTTTGCGGACGCAGCCAGAACACCGTTGATGTAGATCTCGACATCTTCATCATGAAACACCAGAAACGAGAGTTTGGAGGGCAGGTTTGCGTTGAGCGTGACCTCGCGCCTCAGCCAGATGTCGTCTGTCGTCCAGGAGGTGTGCGGATTACCGACACCCTGCCCGAAGGCTCCTGGCCCTGTCTTCCAGCTTGAAACGCTGAACCCCGATTGCATCCAGTCGTTGGTCGGTTTGGTGGTCGTATAACTCCAGATGGCGGGATCGTCCGCAGAGGTGGCCAGGATGTCCGGGTTCGGATTGGGCGGCAGCGGCGGGAACCTGCCCTCGTTTGCGGCAGTCACGATGCGTGCATCGGCTTTGGTGATGGCGCGATCATACGTCAACAGGCCGTTGCTTTCCTGTTCTACATCGGTCAACTGCGTGTAGACGACGGCGCTGGTGCCCTGCGTGTCGCGCAGTTGATACGCCTTTTGGAGCAACTGCTGATACCGCTTGGTGACGAGGCGAGGATCGCGGAGAGTGGTTCCATAGCCGAAGACGTCCTCCGTCCACATGTGGCCTGGCACTCGCATGGTGATGCCGCCGAACTCGCCGTTGACCGCAGCGCGGGTGGCCTCCGGTTTGCCCGCTCCAGGTCCCGGATAGTCATGCGTGTCCGCGAGATCCCCGACCTTCTCATCGTTCCAGCCGCTGGCATGGTTTACCAAACGGGTTGGGTCGAGTCGCTTGACCAGGCTCACGATCTCCGGGGTGTCGTGCTGCCCCCAACCTTCATTGAAGGTCGTCCAGACGATTATGCTGGGATGGTTGTAGAAGCCCGTAATCAAGCGGCGGAGTTCCACCTCGAACTGCGCTTTGCCTTCGTCGGAAATTGCGCCTCCCTTGCCGCTGAATCCCTGTGGCATGTCCTGCCAGACCAGCATTCCCAATTTGTCGGTCCAGTAGTACCAGCGATCGGGCTCCACTTTGGCATGTTTGCGCAGCAGATTGAGGCCAAACTTCTTCGCCGCCTCGATGTCATAGCGCAAGGCGGCATCCGTGGGAGCAGTGTAGATGCCGTCCGGCCAGTAGCCCTGATCCAGCGCACCGACCTGAAACAGGAACTTATTGTTGAGCAGAATACGCGTCTGCCCCTTCTCATCCTTCCCCAAACTGATCTTACGCATCGCAAAGTAGCTGTCCAGGTGGTCAACGAGCTTGCCCTTCTGGAGCAGCGAGATATGCAGCGTATAGAGATGCGGGTCGTTGGGTGTCCAGAGATGTGGAGAAGGAAGCGACAATTTCAGCTCGGTTCCCGTGTTGCCGCGCAATGTCGAGATCGTCTTCCCATCTGCCGCCGTGATCTGGACCGTCGTATCCGACGCTGGCTCCGCAGTATTCACGGTAAGGTGCAGCATACCGGCATCAACATCAGGAGTGATTTTGAGGGAGGCAACGTGCGTCTCGGGTACCGGTTCCAACCAAACCGTCTGCCAGATCCCGGTCGCCGCCGTATAGAAGATACCGCCGGGACGCAGCCGCTGTTTGCCGAGAACCTGATCCGCTGGATTGTCCGAAAGCAGGGGGTTCCATGCAGAGACTGTCAGATCGTTCGCGCCCGGTTTGAGAGCGGACGTGATGTCGAACTCAAATCCATCGTATCCCCCCCGATGTGCGCCGACCTGCTTGCCATTCACAAGCACCCTCGATTCCCAGTTGACCGCCCCGAAGTGCAGCAGAACGTGCTGCCCCTGCCAGGCTGCCGGAACGGTAAACGTACGGCGATACCAGATTTGCTGATCGGGCACGCTCGCCTTTTGAACGCCCGAGAGCGCCGACTCCATCGGATACGGCACCAGTATCTGGCCCATAAGACTTGGAGGATCGACCGACGTCTTGTTGGTCAGGCCGTAGGTCCACGGCCCGTTCAGACTCATCCACGCCTTCCGCACCATTTGAGGGCGCGGATATTCTGGCAACGGATTCGTCGCGGAGACGTCTTTATCCCAACGCGTAGGCAGTTTCCCCCCGGAGGGCGTCTGAGCAACTGCGGGCAACGCCGCGCTCAAAACCAAGAGTGCGATTGCGACTATTTTGTTCACTCGCTCTTTTCTCCTAAATACAAGATTCAGTTATTGGCACTACACGGCGATTTAGCCTCAAGACCTTGTGTATAAGGCCCGTCTGAGCAGTTAGTCGTCGTTCACCGCTGACTTCGGTGTATGGGATAGCCGCCGGGCTAAAGCCCTACGCTAGAGGCACGGAGTGCCCAAGGCCCGCTTCTGCGGGCACACTTAATTGTGAGTCAGTCGCATCCTCTTCATCAGGTTTTGCTCTTAATCAGAGAGCCATTTCCGGGATGCTCCTCCGGGTTCTGAATGTAAGCCACGACACGTAATCGGTGACGTAGGACCTGTTTACTACCGGGTTTCGCCTGGTGCCCGCTTATGATCTTTGACAATCTATTTCGGTAACTCTCATGGCATCGCCGAACTGGCACCGACGGAGACTATTACCGAATTAGGCAAGCAAAGATCATCAGCGGGCCTTGGGCGCGAAGCGCCTCTAGCGGAGAGCTTTAGCCAGGCGTAAGTGACAGGCAAGAACCAATCTAAAGCGCCTAAGTCGATATTTGCCTCAAATTAGTGGGAGGTTGCGGCCGTGAGTGCAAGCAGGACGGGAATGCCGCGTCGGTCGGGTCCGTATACGAAATCGACGCTCTGGATAGCGACGTTTGGGCGCGGATTGTTCCACTGCTTTGAGTAGGCGACTGCTTCGAAATCGGCGCCTTCGTATTTGTGAGTCCAGGCGATCTGCGCACCGGAAAGTGGGGTCGGCGACTTCTGCCGGTAGTCGTCCAGGTCAAGTTCCGAATAGAGCGGGATGGTAGCCGTCTGGCCGTCCGCATAGTGGACGATGTATCGCGCCATCTCAAATCTGCGGTTCTGTTTGATCTCGTCGCGGTTGCGGCGCTGATCGATGCGCGCAGTCTGAAGGAAGAACAGCGCGTCCGCCTTCTGGTTGACCGGAATGCCGAGCACCTGCTGCGGCAGACTGTTGGGGACGCCGTTGCCACCGAGCATGATCGCGGTCGGGACAGGAGAAGTCGGGAAGTCGTAGACGGTGTAGGGTACGCCCGCGAAGACATGCTTGCCCGTCGGCAGGTCTTTGAATGTGAAATTTTTGTCGCCGAACCAGCCGCGTTCGTCCCGATACTGATTAGCCTGCTTTGCGAGATCGATAGCGCGGTAGTTCAAACTCTCCCCAGCGATGACACTCTTGCTGGAGAAGGGCGCTTTCAGGTTGCGCAGCAGCGCGGCAAGAATGTTGCGCTTCTTGACCGCGTTTTCGGGAACCTCTTCCGTCTCTTTGAACAGCAGGTTGCAGAGAACGATGCCGCCCTGCCCTCTCGGATACTCCATCATACCACCGATGTTGAGCATGGGCTTTACTTTTTGATAGAAACCCGGATCGCGCTGGGCTTTCAGGTAGATGTTGTCGAGGCCGATGACCGGGCGTACATTCGGCAGCGTCTTCCACTCCGCGAGTTGGAGATCGATGCGTTTCCCGGTGCGCGGCCCCGGCAGCGGCAGGGTCTGGGGCTGATTGTCGGGCCGTGTCGGGAACGAAAGCGCACTTTCCTTTTTGTCGTCGAAGAGCAGATTGATCTTGGTCGTTGGATAGTACATCGTGTTGCCGATGAATGTCAGTTCGGTTACGGTCTGCGGCTTCGGGAAGTCCATGACGATGTCGAGCGGGCCACCATTGGCAGGAACATCGGTATCCACAATGAGCGGCCAGCCGTCCGCAGAGACGAAGCCGTTCACGATGTTTTCATAGAAGGTGTTCTTGAAATGTGCGAAGGGCGCGACCTCATCGTAGTCCACCACATAGGCAAACTCATCGGAGACAACGTAGTTGCCGTCCTGATAGTTGAAGATCCGTGTGGGCGAGTACATCACGATATCGCCGGTCGGAATACCGGCCGTGAGCGGATTGCGGGCCGGGGAGAAGGTGACCCGCTCGCGTCGGAACGGACGGATCATATGGTCGAAGCCGACCAGTCTGTTGTAGTCCGCCAGTCCTTCCGGCGTAAGGCCGTTCAACACGATCCAGCCGCCAGCCTGCGTGAAGGCATTGACCTTCGGCAGGTTGTCTGCGAGCGACTTCAGGTTGGCAGGTGTTGCTGAGATAACGGCCACTTTGCCGCCTGACCCTGCGAGGGCTTGCAATGCGTCGGGAGCCTTCGTGTAGGTCAGCCCGACGCCATCGAGCGCTTTCTGCAGGAGACCGGCCTGCGGCGCTTCCCCGGACGGAGCAAACGTCACCGTACGATAGGTGAGGTGGTAGTTTGCCCCGTAGGCGAGCAAATTGGTCAGAAGCTGCTGCGCGACGGCATTGGTCGGCAGTTTCTCCTCCAGCGCCAACTGGCTGAGCAGGAGCAGGCCCTTGTCGGCGGCCATCTCGATCAGGGCGCTGTTCTGCAGTAGATTGTCGCACTCGATCAGCGACTTGCCGCCGCGCGTCGGCTTCACGTAGGCGTTGCGATAGACGACCTCATCCGTGCCCCACGTGAAGAAGTCCTTCTGCTGCAAGCCCTGCAACGCCGGATGGCCCAGATCTTCCGCAAACGCCGTCCGCCCTTCGTTGGTCGCCGCTTCCGCCTCACCGGGCAGTCCCTGATAGCGCAACGGGTTCGTCTGTTCCAGCACGATCACAGTGCGTCCGGCAGCGGCATAAGCGGCGAGATGGGAGGAAGCGCTTTCCGCAGAGGTGAGGGCGTCTTTGCCGATGAGCAGCACCTTTGCCGCCTCCGGCAGCGCTGCCAGAGACGCGAGCGGCGTAAAGGGGATACCTCGGCTCTTGAGGAAAGCGATTGCAAGCCCTTTCGGATCGTAGACGGCCAGAGTCGCCGCAGTCAGTGCGCCTAAGGCAGCAGGGCGCACCGAAGCACCTGCCGATGGAAGCACAGAGACGTTCTTGACGTCGTGGAAGACTTCCTTGCCGCCTACCGCCAGCCGGAGCGTCCACTGCCCCTCTTGCCGTGCAGTGGCTGGCGGCATGGTCAAGGTAGCATCGAACTTTTCATTGCCGCCCGGCGCGACATGGTGCGTAGTCGTCTGCTCGCCGACTCTTTTCCCATTGATTATAAGCGTCCAGGTCAGTTCAATAGGATCGGCAAAATGCGTGTCGTTAAAGAGTGCAAGGCTGCGTTTTACGGTCTGGCCGGAGCCAAAGGTGCTATCCCACTGGCGGCACAATACAGCACGTGGCGAGAGCGCATTGTACTGGCTATCGTCGCCATCCGACGACTGCATGTAGAGATCCCACGCACCGAAATCCGCCCAGCGATAACCTTCGTTCAGGATTCGCGCCATGAGGCTGGCCGCCGGCAAAGAACCCGTTTTGCCAGTAAAGACGGCCTCACCGCCGAAGTACGAGAGTTCGGGATGGTTGCCCGCGATGAAGTAGTCTTCGCCGATGAAGCGCGGCCGCTTCTCGTCCCAGGTCCAGCGTCCACGTCCCCCGCCGTCCGGGTTGGGAGCATAGGCGAGCGCAGGATACTGCATGAAAGCGCTCGCGACATAGTGGTTGCCATGCACCGGCAAGGTCTGGGCCTTGGCAGCGCCGCCGCCGTCGGTCATGGTGGGCCGCGTCGGATCGGCCTTCTGCACCGCCTCGGAGGTGCGGGTCACTTCCACTTCGAAGGCGTCCATAAGTCCGCCATACAGGTTGATACAGTTTATGTAGAGCCACTCGTTCTCGATGGACCAGATCATCACGGAAGGATGGTTGCGCTCACCCTCCACCTGTGCCACCATTTGATCGCGCCAGTTCTGCATTAGATCCATCTTGATTTCGGAAGCATACTTCTTTTTGAGGACAGGATCGTTTTCGATCGCGTTGTAGCCGATCGCCTCGCCATCCAGCATTCCCTGTCGTCGCACCACAACCCCATTGGTATCGAAATAGGAGAGCGCCTCCTCAGGTGCAAGCCCCTTCCACTCCGTGCCCCAGAATCGCATCATGGCCTGATGTGTCTTGCGGTGGAACGCAAGCCACTCCTCTTTCGTGCTTTCTCCGTGCGCGTCGTGGTAGCCGTGAAAGTTCACGCCATTGAGTTTGAAATGGATCCCGTCGAGGGTCCATTCTCGAAATCCGAACGAGGTCTCCGAGACATCGACCGGCTTGCCCTCGACGCGAATGGTGGTACGCAGGGTATAGAGATGCGGTTCGTCCGGCCACCAGAGTTTCGGGTTGTCCCAACTCCCGGAGACTTTTACCGCCTGTTCCGTGCCTGCGGTCAGCGTAAACGGCTGCGCGTTCAGTGTCTTTTCGACCTGCCCTGTCGCCACGTTGACAGCAGCACACACAACTTCGCCCTTTGCGGACTGCGTGGTCGGATTGGAGACCCGAACCTCGACGGCTAACTCTTTCCGCGCTACAGACGGTTTACAGAAGACATCCGCGCTATAGACCGATCCGGTCGAGACGAGCTCGGGTGTCACCAGAAGGCCCGACTGGAAGGCGTTCCAGACCGGATAGGACAGGTCCTGAAATCCGGAATGGGTAAAATTGAGTGGAAGATTGAAATGCTTGCGCAGTTTCATCGGGTCATCGGGATTGGCCGAGTAGCCGTAGTAGGCGTCCTTGATGCCGACCCAGACCTCGTTCAGGCCGGGCTTGACTCCCTTCGTCACATCGATGGAAAAACGCGAGAACGGGTTCTTGTTGAAGCCGCAGTAGACGCCATTGACATAGACAGTCGTGTTGAGATTGTTCTGCGGGAAAACGAGATGGAATGCGCGCCCGGCCGAGGCGGCGGGAACACGAACATGCGTGCGATACCAGACGCGGTGCGCCATGACCCATTCCGGGCGCGCCATCTTGTCGCTCGGAACCGAGATGCCATACCAGTGCGGTTCCTGCGGGAACTCTCGGATCGGCGCTGCGACTTCTCCGGGAGCCTGTTCATCGTTGCGGCAGATCTCCCAGACGCCTTTCAAGGGTAATGCCACGCGCTCGGCCGACACTTTCGGCTCTGGCATCTCAAAAACTTTTTGCGCGGCCTCACGATCTTCAGAAGTACGATAATCCGCGTCCGGTTTGAACTTACTGTTGGGATGAAAAGGATTGCGGGAGAGGCAGAGAGCGTCTGAGGCATACAGAACTCGGGCGGGTTTGCCCTTGTCGTCCTTCGTCAACGGCAGTCGGATCTCTAGAGTGTGCGCGCCGGACTGCAGCGAGGAGACGCCCATCTTGATCCAGGCGACTTCGTTCCAGTCCGCGAGTTCCATCAGATCGGTCGTCAGGTCTTCCGGCTTCACGGCGCTCCAGACGCGGCCATCGACACGCCATTCGAAGGGCGAGCGCACAAATTCGTACCCGATCCGGTTCCAGATCTCGTAGTCGCCGGCCTGATCGATCTGAAACGGATAAGTCAGAACCGCGCCGCCAGTGGGCAGTTCCTTCTCTACCTTGTCCGCATCGATCGAAATCTGCAGCCACTTGCCGTCCGAGAGAAATTCCGTATGTCCCCAGCCCGAAACGTTGGGCTTGACATTGATGTTGCCGGTGGCCTCGCCTTCGATCCAGACATAAGGCGTCTTTCCCTGCGCCCGGGCAAGTCCGGAACAGAGCAAACTGGTCAGAAAGCACATTCCCAATACCGCCATCCGCAGGCGTCGTTCGACGCGGAAGCGTGCGCAATTTCGCATGAAGTCCAACTTCCTTTCCTCACCGGACCGATCGTTATGGATTGACGATGGTACTACAGGTCGATTTCCGGATCTCCAGCCGAACAGGCAGTCGCCGAACCCCCGGCGGTGTCTCTTCCCCGGCGATTAGGGCGTGGAGCAGGCGCACCGCCTCCTTCCCGATTTCGACGAGCGGCTGACGCACGGAGGTGATCGGCGGACGCGCCCGAGCGCTCAGCTCCGTGGAGTTGAAACTCACGACCGCCAGATCCTCCGGCACGCAGATCCCGTGCGCTTCCAGGCCTTCCACGAGGAGCCGCGCCTGGTTTTCCTCCGTGCAAAACAGCCCGGTCGGACGGGGAGAGGTGGCGTTGAGTCGTGCGACCAGTCGTTCGATCCAGTCTTCGTGCTGATCCGAAAATTCCGGCCCCAGTGTCAGCATCGACTGCGGATCGAATCCTGCCTCCTGAAGCGCCTCTTCCGCGCCGCGCCGCCGCTCTTTCTCCCAGGTTTCTGGCGCGGAAGGAGCTGAGAACGCCAGATGCCGGTGGCCACAATCGAGGAGATGCTTTACGGCCAGATAGCCCCCCGACACATTGTCGCAGTCCACGGCGATGCAGACGGGATGTGACGTGTAGTAGGAGATGCAGACGGTGGGAAATCCGGCGTCCAGCAGCGCCTGCGTCAGCGGGTCGTCGTGGTGGCGGCCAATGAGGAGCGCACCGTCGGACGAGCCGTTGAGGATATCTCCCTGAAGGCTCTGCCAATCGGGATAGTTGGCGGAGTGGAGCAGCAGGTTATGGTTGGCGGTGAGCGCCCCCAGCGTGATGCCGTTCAGGATCTGACCATAGTACATATCGCGATCCAGCAATCCGCCCGGATGGATCGGCACCACGGCAAGGCGATTGGTTCGGCCCGTAACCAGCGCACGTGCCGCCACATTGATTGTATAGTTCAGTTCCTGAGCCGCTTCCAGGACGCGCTGTCGGGTCTCGGCGGAGATACGTGTCCCCGCCCGACCACTTAAAACAAGAGAGACGGTGCTTTGCGACACCCCGGCATGGCGGGCAACATCATGGCTGCTGACTCGGCGTTTCATCATTATTGGTAATACCTATGAGCAGTGCGTTGAATTATCATACAGTATCTTCCCTTGCCTGTCAACCGCCACGGTAAACCGTCGTCAGAGAATGGCCGTAATGTATGCCTGACTGCGCACGTCCAGAGCAGCCACATCGGGAATCTCGAATCGGTTTCCATCGACATCGAGCAGGAGCAGATGCGTTTCAGAGAACCATTGGGCGTTTTCCTGGAGGCTTTGGGTCACGAAGTCGCGCTGCCCTCTGTCGGTGGCGACCGTCCAGTAGGTGGCTCCGTACTCCTGACGCGCGTGTAGGATCGTCTGAACGGTTGCCGTCAGATAGCGTTGCTTCAGCTCCCGTTCGACGACCTCCCACGAAGCGAAGGGCAGATCCTGCGGATTCTGCACCACGGTGATCTCTTCACCCTTGCCGTTCATCAATGCCAGATAGACGTTCGGGTGCGATAGAGGCGCGGCCCAGACCGGCTTCACGCTGATATAGGAGCGTTCCTCCCCGACCGTGAGGCGCAGCCGCTCTTTCGGCTCATAGAACAGTTTCAACTCCTGCGGTTTCATCCCTTCGCTCCTTTCTATACGTCGTCCATCGGACCCTTTCCGGATTTGGAAAGGGTCCGATGAACCTGTTATTCTCCGACTCCCAGGATCTGTGTCACCTGGCTCTGGGTCTCGACGAGGCTGTGGAAGGCCCCTTTCTGTTCCATCAGTTCGGCGTGGGTGCCGATCTCCACGATCTGCCCCTTCTCAATGACGATCAGCCTGCTGGCGTTGCGCAGAGTCGAGAGGCGGTGCGCGATGGCGAAGGTGGTTCGCCCCTTGATGAGCCGCCCTATCGCCTCCTGGATCTGCTTTTCGGTCTCGACATCCACGGAGGAGGTCGCCTCGTCCAAAATCAGGATGCGGGGATTGTGCAGAATGGCCCGTGCGATCGAGATCCTTTGCCGTTCTCCGCCGGAGAGTTTTGCGCCGCGCTCTCCGACCATAGTGTTGTAACCATCAGGCTTGGAGAGAACGAAGTTGTGCGCGTTCGCCGCCCGTGCCGCTTCCATGATCTCATCGAGCGGGGCTCCAGGCTTGCCGTATGCGATGTTTTCAGCAATGGTGCCGTTGAACAGAAACGGCTCCTGAAGCACGATCCCGATCTGCCGACGCATCGCTTGCAGCTCCATGTCTCGATAGTCGATGCCGTCGATCAGGATGCGCCCGGCATCCGGCTCATAAAATCGACAGAGCAGATTGATGGTCGTCGATTTACCTGCGCCGGACTTGCCGACCAGA
Source organism: Chthonomonadaceae bacterium (assembly GCA_043762265.1). Taxonomy (GTDB): domain Bacteria; phylum Armatimonadota; class Chthonomonadetes; order Chthonomonadales; family Chthonomonadaceae; genus JANXLO01. The sequence continues at coordinate 18,142 of JAYUMV010000032.1, forward strand.
CCGATCATCTCCCCCGGTTTCGCCGTGAAGTTTATCCCTTTCAGCACCGGGTTGGACTTGTCGTAGCCGAACCGCACGTTCTCGAAGACCACCTCTCCTACAATCGCGGGGCAGGTAGTCGAGCGAGTGTAAGCCTCTTTCTCCGTGTCCATCACCTCAAAGATGCGGTCGGCGCCGGCCATCGCCCTTCCGAACCAGTTGTTGACCTGCGCGAACCACTGCATCGGGCCATAGATCAAACCGAGAAACTGATGCATCTTCCAGAAGTTGCCCAGCGACAACTGGCCCTTGTAGACCATATAGCCGCCGACGGTCCAGTTGATAAGGGCGCCGAGACTGGTGAAGAAGCTCATGGCGCCGAAGACCGTGAACCAGCGGTTGTCGGCCTGCACCCCGGCGTCCCGAAGCTCCTGATTGCGCGCCAGGAACTTGATATTCTCGTGATCCTCTTGTGCAAACGCCTTGACCACGCGAATTCCGCTTACCGACTCGTTGAGATGGATATGGAACCGCGCCCACTTCTGTCCGACCCGATGGTACATCTGCGAGACCGGCTTCCAGAAGATCCCGCTTAGCAGAAAGACGACCGGTAACGGCGCGAGAATGCAGAGTGTCAGTTTCACATTGATCGACAGCATGAAGACCGACAACCCAACCAGAAGCAGTATGTTGGTCACCAAATAGGGTAGTCCGTCCACCAGGAAGCCCCAGACGCGGTCGGTATCCTGCGTGACACGACTGGTAATGGCTCCGATCTGCTTCTTATCGAAGTAACTCAACTGAAGGAATTCGATCGCGCGGTAGAGACTGCTGCGCAGGTCTGCCGCGATATTGCCCGCCAGGAACGCGATCAGACGGCCGTTCATCACCTGCAAGATAGAGTTGATCGCGAGCGTGCCCAGCCAGAGAAACATGAGTTTCCAGAGCAGATTGAGGTTGTGGTGCGGGGTCAGCACGCCGTCGATGAGCGCGCCCTGAATGGCTGGGGGAGCGAGACTCAGTCCCGTCATCACCAGGGAGAGCGCCGTGAGCATAATCGCCTGTTTTCGATAGGGCTGCAGGTACTGCGCGATCCGCCCCATCGTCTTGCTGCGATTGACACACGCGGGACAGATGCCGTCTTTCTCCGGCAAGAGGCGATTGCATTTCGCACATCGCGTTCGCTCCTGTTTGAGATTGATACTGAACGGTTCGCCCTTCGACAACTGTTCGATTCCACGTGCCGCCTCAGAAAACTGGGCGGAAACGGTGCTTGAATAGGTGATGACGGGGAAGAAGTCCCCGTTCTTTGCCGTGACCTCCAACCGGCCTCCGCCGACCAATGGCTCGTTCCGCGCCTCTTTGACCTCGGCGATCGGAATTTGGAACGCGACGACGCCGTTGGTCTCGCGCACTCGCACGGTCTCCAGCGTCACTTCGAGCGTACGCGTGCCGAAGGCGCTGCCTTCCGAATAGTCGCCTTCGAGCTGGATCAGCAAATCGTCCTGAAGAAAAGTCGGCAGCGGACCGACCTGTTCCTCTTCCGGTGGGGTAGACTCCGTAACAGACATGATGCAACCTCCGTACATAGAGAGAAAACAGCAAAAAGTGGGTCGGGAAGCGAGCGGGAGGCAACAAAAAGGCCCCAGGCTTCGCTTCGCTAAGTGCGTCGCGCCTGTGGCTTTCGGCGGAGTTCAGAACTGGTGGGGTGCGGTTAGATGCGAATTCTTCCGAAAGTCAGGCGTGGGTAGGCTGCAAAGCCGATCCCCGTAGGACGTGCAGACGCAGCACGGCCCGGCATAAGGTAAAGATAGGCTACGGTTCGCAAAGCTATCATCTTGTGTTGTGCCAGGTCACGACCTCGTCGCTTCCCGCCCCTTTCGGTAGAATGGTCAATACGTCGATAGTATAACCCGAACCCGGAAGCATTGTCAACCCAATCCGGGAGAAAACGAACAACCAACCCGATATTTTGCTCGTCTGCGGCTTCCGACGCAATGAATGTCTCGTTTCGATGCTCGCTCGTTGAACAAAAACGGGGCGATCTCAGATCGATGAAAACGGCGAGCCGTATCAGAGATAGATCCGATACGGCTCGCCGTTTTGTATTGCACAGACCGCAGTTCGACTACGCTTTGACTGCTGCCCGTACCGCGTCCACGATGTGGGGCGCACTGATTCCAGCAGCGTCCATCATGTCGGCAGGTTTTCCAGATGTCGGCATCGCTTTGACGGCGATTCGAATGACGTTCGGATGGATACCGTCGGCGCCTCCAAAGACCTCCAGCACCGCATCGCCGAGGCCGCCCTCGGGCCAGTGGTCCTCAACGACAAAGAATTTGCCGCCTGCCTCCACCGCCGCAGTCCTCAGGGTCGCCGCATCGATCGGCTTCACGGAGTAGAGATCGATCACGCGAACGTGGATTCCCTCCGCCGCCAGAGTCTCATAGGCTTTCAGCGATTCGTGCAGCGTGATACCTGCAGCCACGAGCGTCGCGACATCGCTCTCGGATTTCTTAAGGACTTTGCTGCCGCCGATCGGGAAACTTTCTTCGGGGCCGTAGAGCACCGGGAGTTTTTCACGGGTCGTACGCATATAGTTGATTCCCTTGCGGGTCGCCATCTGTGCAACGAGGTGGCCGGTGGTCGTGGCGCACGACGGATAGAGCACAGAACTGCCGTGCACCGCGCGGATCATCGACAGATCTTCCAGGGCCATCTGAGAAGCGCCGTCCTCTCCGATCGAGACGCCCGCATGCGAACCGACAAGATTGATGTTGGCCTGCGAAATCGCCGCCATACGGATCTGATCGAAGGCGCGTGCGAAGAATGCGGCGAAAGTGGAACAGAACGGCGTCTTCTTGAGCGCCTGAATACCGACCGCTGCGCTGACCAGTTGCTGCTCGGCGATGAAGACCTCGATAAAACGCTCCGGGAACACCTTTTTGAACTTGTCTGCGAAGGTGGAGTTGCTCACCTCGCCGTCGAGCACGATCACATTGGGCCGTGCATGCCCGAGCGCCACCAGCGCATCCCCATACGCCTCGCGGGTCGCGACTTTCGTGCCCACTTCGTACGCAGGCGGCACGAACGTGCCGCTCTCTCCGAGCACCGCCGGAATACCCTCTCGCATCGGCTGCGGGGTGATGCGCATATCGCACGCCGGATTGCCAAGCTCGGCCAGCGCCTTCTCCGCGTCTGCGGGCGGAAGCGCCTTCCCGTGCCAGCCGTCGTGATCCGCCAGGAAAGAAACGCCCGCCCCCTTCTTCGTCTTGGCGACGATACAGACCGGCTTGTCCGAAGTCATGGCTTCCGCATAAGCGGCATTGACCGCATCGACATCCAGGCCATCGACCTGAATCGCATGCCATCCGAAGGCTTCCGCACGAGCGGCGTACACCTCGCCGTGCCACTCCAGCATCGTCGGTCCACGTTGCCCGAGGCGGTTCATGTCGATGATGGCGATCAGGTTGTTCAGATTGTAGTGCCCGCCGAGTTCGAACGCCTCGTAGACGCTGCCTTCGGCCATCTCGCTATCCCCGAGCAGCACCCACACTTTATAGGGCAGTTTGTCGAAGTACTTGCCGCTATAGGCCATACCGACTCCGGTCGGCAAACCCTGGCCCAGCGAACCGGTCGCGACATCGACCCAGGGCAGGATCGGCGTTGGGTGGCCTTCGATCCGACTGCCATACTGGCGCAGCGTGAGCATCTCGGCATCGGTGATCGCGCCTGCCGCTTTGTACACGGCGTAGAGCAAGGGGGCGGCATGGCCCTTCGAGAAGATCAGACGGTCGTTGCAGAGATTGTGCGGATCGTTGAAGTCGTAGCGCAGGTACTCGGCCAAAAGCACGGAGAGCAGGTCGGCAGCCGACATGCTGGAGGTCGGATGACCAGAGCCTGCTGCGGTCGTAGAACGGATGCTATCGGCGCGGAGCTGCGTGGCGAGGTCTTTCCAGACCTGGGGCGAATGAACCATAATGCGAAATCTCCTCTATTCTGATCGCCGGAATCGGCGGTGGTTTCCGGCGCGGGGTGTCCCAAAGGTAAATCGGACAGATGTCTCCAGCGTCTCGGCACTTCCTCGGACACCTGCGCATTGTAGCAGAAAGCGGTCGCAATTTCAACCTGCAGTCGCAGGGAGCCCGCTTCTGCGAAACTTCGGCCCTACGCACCTCCGGCACAGGGCTTTACCGAGGAGACTCCGAGGCGTTACGACCGTTTCTGGGCCGCTTCGATCTCTTCCAGTCGAACAGCGCGGCCTTGGGTGGCGCTTAGTTCCAGCGCATAGCACACCGCATGTGTCTTGGCAGCATCCGCGAGATTGACAAACGATTCTCGATCCTCGTGGATGCAGTCGAGGAAGTGGGCGATCTCCCCGTCGAAGGGATGATGGGCCACATCTCCACTGTCAGGGCGGATGGTCGGCACGGTGATCCAGTCGGTCTGTCCCGCAAAGAATTTCTGCGCGTAGATGCGATTGTCTCGAATCGCGCCCTTGTCACCGAGCAGGTCGATGTTGAACGCGTAAGGACAGGCGACTTCGAAGGAAGCGGAGAGTTTGCCGATCGCGCCGGAAGCGAACTTTACGATCCCAACCGACGTGGTGTCGTATTCGTAGGCAGCATTGCGCTTGTTGCTGTAGGCCGTAACCTCGATGATCTCCTCCTGCACGAAGGACCGCATGGCATCGACCGCGTGGCAGCCCGCCGAAAGCCAGACGCTCCCGGCCACCTCTTTCTTGACGTTCCATTGGTACTGCCCATACTGCGGTCCGATGTTGTGCCAGTAGTCCACCTCGGCGTAAAAGAGGTCGCCCAGGGCATTCGCCTGGAGCATCCGCTTGATCCACTGAAACTGCGGATTCCAGTGCAGCACAAAACTGACGACGGTCTTGACCCCACTACTCTCCACAGCGCTCAACATCGCACCGAGCGAGGCAGGATCGTTCGCAACCGCCTTCTCGATCAACAGATGTTTGCCCGCCTGCGCCGCCAGAATGAACTCCTGCGGATGGCCGTTCGGCGGCGTGCAGATCGACACAGCATCTACGGCGGGGTCCGCCAGCATCTTTTCGTAGGTGTCGTAGATGCGGGCATCCGTCAATCCGGTCTCCAAAGCCTTCGCCTCCGCACCTTCGCGGGTCCGACTGCACAGGGCGACCACCCGGCAGTCCGAGCGCTTGCCATACGATTTGATATGCTCTCCCGCCACCCAGCCCGTGCCCAGTACGGCGACTCCGATCTGATCCATGAAAGCCTCCTCGTGTACATTCTCGAAGGGAAAGTTTACGTTTAGTGCATCTCGGTTTCACAGGTCCCGATGGCGCCGCGATAGTAGTGGAACAGCACATCCGGATGTTCGGCGAGAAGAGACATGGGCACTGCCGAATCGGCGATGCCTTTGGAGATCATCAAGGCGGTCAGACGCATTCCGAACGGGTTGTCGTGATGGCCCGGATGCCAGATCGAGACCTGATCCGCCATCCAGGTCTGTGTCGGCCCGACCGTCAAGGCATGCCTGGGAACCAGCGGAATGTTTCCTCCGCCCGAGGTTCGGGCGTTCTGAATGACGGTCAGCGGGTGCAGTTCCACGCTGCGCGTACCCAGCCGACGATATTCTGCTGGCGTCGGCGGTGCGTCGCGATAGACGCCTTCTCGGCGTACAGGATCGTTGAACGCCCAGTGCTTCACTTCCCCCTGACCGCCCTGCATCACCGCGCACCGCACTCCGGACCACGAGCTTTCATAAGCACGAACATCGGCTTTTGGAAAGTGCAGATTTTGAGACGGCATCGCGAGTTCCGGACGAATTCGATCAAAACAGAGCTCCCGGTCCGCCCGCGCAAACGAGAGCGGATGGCTCTCTTCCACCTCCTTGCCGTCGATCAGCCACTCGTCCATTCCCCAGAAATGGGCGTGGTGCAGCGAAAGATCGAGCGCATTGACAAGCAGTGCGACGAGCGGCAACTGCTCGGTCGGGCCGATGGGACCACAAAGCCCGACTGGATTGTCCGGTGTGGCATCCTGCCAGGCGCGAATATACTCCAGCGCTTCGGCGAGATAGAACTCTTCCAGCGAGTCGTAGAACTGAATCCGAAATCCGGGTCGCGCCAACTGGGCCAGATCATCGGCATTCAGAAGCGCCGCATCCTGCAAAAGTTCCGGTTCAAGCGTCGTGTAGTCCCACCATTCCGGGGCGATCTTGCTCATCGGACGAGCCATCGTTTTCTCCTAATATGAGAGAGTTAAACAGCCACGGGCAGCACGGCAGCGCCTAACATCGAGGCCAGCAAATTTTCGGACGGGTGCGGATGCCCGAGATGCTGGCAAAAACCCTCCGCGTAGGGGACGCCGATCTGTGCTCCGCGTTGTGCGCCCCACCGCCGCATGGCGTCGATATATTCATCCAGCCCGTGCTGTCGCCGCAGCCAGTCGCGCTGGCTGACGTGGCAGGCGAGGGCTGCCGCCTTGCGCTCCATTTCCTCGGAGATGTCTACCAGACACTGAACTCGCGCCGGTTCGCCGTACAGATCGTGTCCGCCAATGGCATCGGTGTAGTAGAGCGCAGGGATTTGCGAAGTGGGCGGTTCGCCGCCTTCGGTCGCGTAGTTCGGCACCGCCGCGTTGAAACAGGCGTCCCGCACTAACCGCGAGGTGATCTCATGATCCGCCATGTAATCGACCGGAGGCGTCGTAAAGACAGTGCCAGCATCCACGCGCCTCAACAACGACGCTACACGCCGACGCGAGACGTTGTCGAACGTGATCTCCAGATCCGAGAACTCCAGACACGCGTAGCTGACCGCCCCCAGAGATTCCGCACCGCACTGCGCTTCCATACGCCTTACCTTTGCAATCTCACCCCTATCCAGTTCAGCAGATCCCTTGTCCCCCGCTGTCATCGTCGCGATATGAATCTCATATCCCATCCCTTTCAGTCGCAACAGCGTGCCTGCACACAGAAGCTCGCAGTCGTCGGGATGCGGCATGATCGCTAACACCTTCCGATTTCTCCACTCCAAGGTTGTTCGCCTCCACACAGATATTGGTCGCGTCGGAGGCAAATTCCTCTTAACCCCGACTTTGCCGCTCTCAGGTGATCGCTCGCCAAAATCTGCCGTTCAGCAGATGTCTTCGTTCCGTCCTATCGAATACAATAGGCTTACCAGAATCCACGCGTGCCCCGCACCATTGGAAACAACTGGTCGCATTCCCACAGGCTCTCCGGAAAGCTCATTCAGCTCTACCAGTCCAGAGTCCCAAAGACGCAAACACTACGGACACCGACGATTTTTGTGAGGACCACTATGTCACCGAGAACACCCTCGACTGGTTACCCTTCGACGACAGCCACGTTTTATTCTGCCGCCATCGCAGGCAACGAACAGAGTCTCATCCAGGAACGGCTCCTGCTGGCCGCCATTATCGAAGAAGCTCAGGATGCGATCCTTTCTAGCACACTCGACGGCATTATCACTACCTGGAACCACGCTGCAGCACGTCTGTTTGGATATTCTTCCGAAGAGATCATCGGTATGCCGAACAGCTTGTTCATACCGCCAGCCGATCTGATCGAGGATGAGATTCTGGTGGAGTACCTCTGCCAGGGGAATTTCCCGGCTCCTTTTCAGACCACACGGCGACATAAGAGCGGCGCACTCCTGCCAGTTACGCTGACGCTTTCCCCGGTCAAGAACGCCGTCGGTGAAGTCGTCGGCATCTCGACCATCGCTAGAAACATGGCCGCGCCAAGGCAGATAGTCCAAGATCTCAAGCAGGAGAGCAAGTGGCCGGAGACCCAGCGTGCGGGAGGCAACTCAAGCCGGCAAGAAACCACTCTGCCAACTACCGACAATTTGACATATCTGAAGAATCACCGAGTTTTTCAGGAGCGATTACGAAGTGAACTTGGACAGGCGCAACGCGAGGAAGCGCCTCTCTCCATCCTCCTGATCGACATAGATCGCTTCCAAGCGTATAACGAGCGGTATGGACATCACGCAGGGGACACAATTCTCAAGAGATTTGCAGAGGTGCTCAAGGCAACAGCGCGTTCTACAGAGATGGCAGCGCGCTACGGAGGCTCGAAATTCGCGATTCTGCTGCCGGAAACCGACATCGGCGGCGCTAAGGTGATTGCCAAGCGGTTTCAGGCGGCGATCAACGCAACAGGGTGGGAACACCGCTCGGTCACGGCTTCGTTCGGGATCGCGACCGCTTGCTCGCATCCTACCACCCCCACCGTGCTGATCGCCCTTGCCGAATCCGCCCTTGCCCGCTCGAAAGAGCGCGGCAGCAACCAGTTGACGCATGCTGCCGACCAGATCATGCAGGAAAGAGATCCCGATGGGATCGTGATCCAACACCTGGAGAGACTTCAAACCGACTCGCCTACCTTGGCAGCCGAAGCGCTCAAGCAGAGTTTGCGTGCCTCCTACGATTCGACAGTAGCGAGTTGGTCTCGCATTCTCGATATGCGTGACAAAGAGACGGAAGGCCATAACAGACGGGTCACGTCGCTGATGGTACGCCTGGCAAAACATGTGGGAATGGATGAGGAGGAGGCCCTCTACGCCAAGTGGGGAGCGCAACTGCACGACATCGGAAAGATGGCTATACCAGACGAGATTCTCCACAAACGTGGTCCGTTGGATGTGGAGGAGTGGGTCGAGATACGACGACACCCCGGCATCGCTTACGAAATGCTGGCTCCTATCGCCTTTGTAGGTTCCGCGATAGACGTCGCCTACTGCCACCACGAAAAGTGGGACGGCACCGGATATCCTCGAGCGCTCCGAGGAAGCGCCATCCCGTACGCCGCACGTCTCTTCGCGGTGATCGATGTGTACGATGCCCTCTGTTCGGATCGCTCTTATCGAGAGGGCTGGTCGGAACAGCGTGTTCGCGAATACCTGCAGACCCAGGCAGGATCGCATTTCGATCCAAAGGTTGTTGAAGCCTTTCTGGAGATGCTGGAACTTCAAGAGGAGGAGAACTACAAAGTGCAGATGCCGGCCCGCTACATCGCATTCGCCTGATTGCCGCCTCTGGACCGGTGCGCCCTACGTCCCACCGGTCTTGCCGGCTCCAGAACATGCGCCCCAACGCATTGCCTAAAATCTGCCGTTCCGCAGATGTGTTCTGCGGGTACTACTCGCTATAATGGAAAAGCGGATGAGGGGTATTCCCTGCTGTATTCTGATCGGCTATTCTGTTTCCTGAGGAGGCATCTCATGTTTCAACCTCAACTCTCTACTGCGCTTCGTAATCGCAAGGGTTTCACACTTATCGAGTTGCTTGTCGTTGTTCTTATTCTCGCAATTCTGATGGCCGTCGCCATGCCTCTGTATCTAAGCGCAGTTGCCGATGCGCAAAAAAAGACATGCCGGGCGAATATGCAAACCATCGCCAATGCCGTTCAGGCCGCTCGTATCAAGAACGGCGCATCGGACTATGGCACGCTGATCACCGGCGGCGTGACGACAACGAACCTGCCGGACATTCTCGCCGTTCCCATCTGCCCCAACACCGGCACCTATTCTCTTGCCAACGGCAGCAGTTCTTCGACAGCAACTTTCCAGGTAAAATGCAGCTATGGAACCGGAGCCGCCGCTCACGGCAAGTTCGAGCCGGGCGTCGACAACAACTGAGCGGCTGTCCACCCTATTTTGGCTTCCGCGCTGGCTCTACGGATGGGGTGTGCAAACGGGGATCGGCCAGATCCAGGCGGTACATAAGCTGGTTGTACTCATAGCGCGGAGTCGGCGGCGTTTCTGGGGTGCCTGTAAACTGATTCGTATAGGTTCCCTCAAAGAATATCATGCGCCCACCCTGTTGATCGAAAAAAGGATGCTGCGACGGATTGTAGAAAGTGTATCGGTCGTGAGTCACGATCTTCTTGGCCGTTTGCCATGGACCTTCCGGCGCCTCCGCTTCGGCATACCAGACCTCTCCCAGGTAGGAAGATCCGTGCGCCTGAACGCAGATCATAATCCAGCGTCGGCGATAGACGTTCCACGCCACAGACCCGCCGTGCGCTTCTACGCGCTTCCCCGAATCCAGATCCCTTAATTCAAAGGGGGATTCCGTGTCTGACAGTTTCCCGGCGGTAACGAGATCTTGCTGCTGCGGCACGGAGAGCGGAGCGGTACCGCGCTTCCAGGCCCATACCGGTTTCCCGTGTACGTCCCTCTCTATCAGACTGTTTTTCCCCTCGTAGTGGCTGCCCGACACCAGAGGCGTATAGGCCTCGTAGCGAGCCAGATCCTCTACATCGGCAAGCGTAGCTCGGACACGCAGATTAGGATAGGGAGTCGGGAAGTAGAGATAGTCTTGGCCCTGCACGGTGTGGTGGAAGGGATGCCCCTGAGGAGTGACCTCATTGGCCAGATCGTACCGCGCAACGCGTTCAAACGTCTGGGTGATATCGTTAAAACGCATCAAGCCGCGTTCCACAGGTTTACCAAGCTCTTTGAGCCGCTCATACCGCGCCAGCAGACGCTCTTTCCCGTCAGATTCCGTGAGCGTCATCAGAGAGTCGATCCAGACCACGCCAGGGTCGGGGAGCGGAGCCATCCCCCGGCAAAAGCCCTCCGCATTCACGAAATAAGTCAGGTCGATTCCTTGAGAGGGATCCAGCGCCCCCTGCCCCGGCAATACTGAGGTTGCGCCGGAGGTCGCGAAGTTTCCCAGAGGATAGGAAGGTCGGCTGGTATCCCCCCAAAACCAGAATATTTTGCCCTGATAGGGAATCGCCTCCACGGTGTCCTGACCAGCGACCTGGCCATTGAGCACCGGTTGACGAAGGGGCGGTTTCTCCCCTACCAGAACGGTATCTCGATAGATCCCCTCCCCGGTAATGCGGTAGAGGCGCTCCGCAATGTTTACCCGCTGCATCGAGATCTGCGCACTGCTGCCCGCCCGCACATGCAACTTCGTACCGCGAAAATTGAAGCCGTCCTTCGGGACCATGTAGCCATGGCTGCGCACAAAGAAGAAGACGTCCTGGTCCATCAATCCAGGCTCTTGAAACGCGATCACTCCTCTGCTATCCGTCACATAACAGGTATGGTTGACAGTTTCCAACTCCACGAGCGGCACGCCGCGCCCTGTCTGTTGATCGACAACGAGAATCTTGAAGAAGGGATTAGGAGTTTGTGCCGTAGCACGCGTTGCCGGCGCCTCCATCGCTGCAAGCGAAACAACCCACAATGCGATTGCTACCATGATATTTACCGAACGCCTCATCCCTCTTCCCTCTCCTGGCACCCCGATCCTGGGTGCGTCTACAGCCTCGCGAGAGCGCTATTGAGAATACACGCTCTCATAGCGATAGTACCCGAAGTGGACGAGAGTGCCATGCATTCGACGCGACAAGGGGCGAACGGGAGGAAAACTTCTTTTCCTCCCGAACCGCGCTGTTAAGAGACGAAGGAGTGGGGAAAAAGAGGTGCCGAGAATCTCGGAAGAAAGTCTGTGTGCACAGCAGTCATGCGTATGAGGCTGGCGGGCCTGTTGCCAGAGGGTGCCGCGGCAGGGTGATAGAAGGCTTTATAGAGGAAAAAGCCAAGGATTGCAACGACCAGTAAGACGACAACGAGTATCATCGGCTTCGGTGTTTTGCTTTCGGGGCGATCGTATATCTTAACATTCGGTGTGGGTGCAGGCATCTGATGTGATCCTTCTGCGCCGCAAAGAAAGGCGCTAGCGCAAACCTAGCGTTCAGACGGCAGGATACGGTAAACTGTTCCGAAAGGATGGCGACCCCATTCTATCAATCTTTTGTCGGGAGTGCCCCATGCAAAATTCCCCAATTGGCCGCCTGCTCTGGTTGGCCGTTCAGAATGCAAGTTTTCGCCGCGCCGCGATGTCGGACCTGGGCGGGACACTTGCAGAAGCGGCGATCCTGCTCACCGATCGTGAGATGGCTGAACTACGCACCTTCTGGGAGACGGTATCCCCGCTGTCTGACCGCGCCGCACTGGAAGCGATTCAGCGCCATGCCCGACTGCACTATCAACCTCCCATAGAAGAGGCTATGGACCTACGTGCCTAACCCTGCTCAAAGACGCGATACCAGCCAGCCGACCGCTCCACCGCCGAGCAAGAGCCAGATCGGCTGCACCTTTGTTTTCACCGCAAGCGCAAGCGCCGTCAGGGCTACTCCCGCTAAGGGCCAGGAGATCACGGCTTTTTGCGCAATACTCCAGAACGTCGCTGCGAGCAGACCGACAACCGCCGGGCTCGCGCCTGCTCCAAAGGCTTTGATCCATCGGCTCTTTGCCAGCTTTTCGACCCCCGCTGCTGCGAGCGCCGCCAGAATCGTTGGCGCCAGGAACATCCCCAA
>JAYUMV010000033.1:0-19618 GCA_043762265.1 Chthonomonadaceae bacterium
CTGGTTGCTTCCCGCGAAGTTGAGGGTGAGGTTGCCGTTGCTGTCGGCGACACCGGTGACATCGCGCACGACCGCTTTGCTGGTCGCGCCCGCAGCGGCATAGACATCGAAGTTGGTGAGCGCCGCCGCTCCGTTGATCGTGACGTTGAAGACGCGTGCGCCCACGGTGTTGACATAAAACTCCGCGAAGTGCAGGCGCACGGTGTAGGTAGTACCGGGCGTCAGAGCGGAGAAGACGTAGGAGAAGTTGTATCCTCCTCGGATGGACTGGTAGACCACGGCAGGTGCGGCGTTGGCAAGTCCGCTGGTATCGATCGTATTAGTGACCGAGTAGGCGCCGCCACCGGAGAAATAGTTGTCCGCCGCAAAAGTGCCGACTGCGCCGCCGCCAGCATCGATCTGATAGGGAACCGTCTGGAATACCGGGGTAGCCGAAACCTGGTTGGAGTTGGCGCTTTCGCCTCCGGCGTTGACCGTTGTGACGACATAGTAGTAGGTCGTGCCGTTGGTCAGGCCGGTATCGTTATACGAAGTCGTGGTGACATTGGTGGCGACATTCGTATAAGGACCCCCATTTGTGAGAGAGCGTTTGACGTTGTAACTCGTTGCGACGGGAACGGCGCTCCATGCCAGACTGACCAGAGCATTTCCTGGCGAAGCCACCAGGTTGAGGGGAGCAGCGGGTACCTTGGCGTTGCCTGCGGCGAGTAGCGCGCGATAGACATTGATACGCCCTGCATTCGCGGCGATGCCCCCGCCTGCGTAGTAAGGAGTATAGGGATCGACATTCGAGGTGATAAGGGCGCTCACCTGGCTGTTGGTAAGGGCGGAGTTTTGCGCCATGATCAAGGCCGCTTCTCCGGCGACGTGTGGTGTGGCCATGGAAGTGCCCGACAGGCCGCCGTAGTTCATGCCCTCCCCCGTCGGATAAGTGGGCAGGGTAGAGTAGATCAGGGAGCCAGGCGCAGCGACCTTTACCCAGGAACCATAGTTGGAATAGTTGGCCAGGATATCGGCGCTGTCGGTAGCGGCTACGGAGATGACATTGGTGTAGGCAGCGGGATAAGAAAGGGTGTTCGCCCCGCTATTGCCCGCAGCAGCAACGATGATGCAGCCTTTGCTCCAGGCGTATTGGACGGCAGTGTTCATCGTAGCCGACGAATCGGGGCCACCCAGACTCATGCTGATGACTTTAGCGCCGTTGTTGGCGGCCCAGGTAATCCCATCGGCCACACTCGCGTCCGACCCGGAACCGGAACTGTCCAGCACTTTTACGGGCATCAGTTTTGTATAGGTAGTGTCGCTTCCCTGGCCTGTCCATCCGGCGATTCCGGCCATTCCGACACCGTTGTTCACCTGAGCAGCGGCAATTCCGGCGCAGTGGGTGCCATGGCCAAAATCGTCGCTGGCGGCCCCGGTGGCGCCCGTAAGCGCATTGTAGCCCAGGATGACACCGGAGGCGTTACGATACATTTTATTGGTCAGGTCGGGGTGGGTGCCGTCGATACCTGTGTCGACGATAGCGATGATCACCGGTGTGGTTGGATTCCAAACGTCCCAGGCAAGATCGGCCTGAACTTTATGAGGACCGTACTGGTTCGAATAGGAGGTGTCATTCGGGGTCGATAAAACGCGGTAGAGATGATTGGGTTCGGCATAGGTCACCTCCCCGCGTTGCATTAGGCTATTGATAGCCGTCTGGATGGTCATCCCAGCAGGTAGGCGCAGACGATAAGTGTGCAGGTCTGCTTGATGACCGACGACAGTTCCCAGCGTCCTGTTCAGGCGCGCAGTTTCCTGGGGATCGTCCTGATCCGCACGCACGCCTATCAGGACTTCTCCGGGCACCACGGCGGAAACGGAGTTACCAGGAATGGTAACCGCGTCTTCCGCGCGTACAGAGGGAGAGATCAGGGAAATTCCTAATAGAAGGAACCCCCACAGACAGAGCGATGGGATATAGTAAGTGAAACTGTTGTATAGGAGACGTGACGCGAGACGCTTAGGTGACGGATGCATACTTCATTCCTCTCTATAGGACACGACGAAAAGACAGTTCTATCACGGAGGAGCCAAAAACCGTCACGAGTCTTCGGACATCACTTGAAACTTATGGTACCACAAACCAAAGAGAGACATTATGCTTGTTCAGAATATATTTTTCGTGAAGGAACGACTGTCGGGATACGAAGGATTTAGGGGAAGGTTTTCGGAACGCGGATGGAATCTTGCCTGCAGCTGAATGAGCGCTTCCGGGGCAAATTTGTGGAATTCACCCTCTTTCGCATTATTTATCTCGACTGCAACCAGGATACGTCAGTTTGGCACGGAATGTGCATTCTATAGAGATAGAAAACCCGGTCAGATGTGAGTGGTCTCCTAGGACTTGGTTGCGGCCTACGAATGGATATAAGACAGTGTGCTGTTTTGGGTGCTAGGAAGAGTTCCTCCTGACACGTGTTATCGAGCAATATTGCAATGTCAGTCTGCCCCCTATTGCTTTGGGTGTAGAAAAGGGTACAATAGATCGTATTCGGTTTGCCTGAGCATCCAAAAGGAAGTTATCGTCAGGCATCCGGAGTTTACAAGGATAGAACCGGGAGTGCTGCCTCTCGTCCCAATTATGTTAATGGTTACCGTCATCTCAGCAAATCAGGTCCTTCGCAAGATGATATTTAGGATATGCATTCGTCTGGGAATAGGTGGAGAATAAATGAAGATCTTCCGATATATACTAATAGCATCGTGTTTGACGTTGATGTCTTCACATGCCCGGAGTCAGGCCTTCACCGCGTACGATTTGTCGACAACTGCTGCTGGGGACAACTATATAGGGCAGCAGAGCTTCATGGGCACGTTGGGGATGGCGTTCGATGTAAACGCTGCTGCCATCAAAGTAACTTCACTGGGGGTGTTCGATAGCGGGCGTGACGGCTTTCACAACGTTCTTACCGCCTATCTCTTTAACAGGGACACGCACGCTCTGATCGCCTCGCAGACTTTTTCCGGAACTTCGGATGCGACTGCAGGAGAGTTGGACGGGTATCATCGCTTTAAAGCGCCCAATACTGAAATCAGACTGGGGCCAGGGCACTACGTCATCGCGGCAGGTGGGTTTTCCAATGCAGACCTCAACGGGGCCGAAACGGTTCCGGGATTCGTGCAGGATTCGTTCAACAGCGGGGGTGGATTGATAACGGCGGTCGCGCCCAGTCTCTACGCAGAAGCATTTTTAGGGCCAGGCGCTTATCCTAACAGCACTTTTGGAGATTCGCTTGCCTGGAATGCTGGTAGTTTCCAATACTCGCTCTTCGTGCCGGAGCCCAGTTCTGTCGCGTTGCTGTGTTCTCTTCTCGGTATCGGTGGTTCGGTGGCTTACCGCCGTACCCGAAGAAGCAGAACCAAAAAAATGGCGTGATTTTCCGGTCATTTGGGGAATCGCACCTGGTTGGCACGATTTGTGCAATAAGAAACTATAGAAGCCGCTTGGCGGCAAGTGGAACTGTGCCGCAAGCGAGAATCGCCCTTTCTAAGGATGATAAACATTTTTTTCGTTCGCTGGTAGATTCTGAAATGGAGAAGGTAGAATGTCAAAGTTTACTATAATCATCGGGTTGGCGCTGGGCGCTTCGGTAGTCGGTGGCGCTGTGTCGGCTCAGACCTTCACCGCTTTTGATCTGACGACGCCCGCTCCCGGCAATCAGCAGTATGGCGCTACTCTGGGAGTCGCTTTTACCGTCAACTCTCCCATCGTCGTCACCTCGCTGGGCGCATTCGATGCTGCGATTCCCAACACGACAACGGCACATACGCTCAATGGCACGATCGTTACGACGATCTATAACGCCACTACCCAGGCCGCTGTTGCCGGACTGTCGGCAACCTTCACTGCTGCCAGTCCTGGTACCCTCGCAGGGGGTTATCTGTACAAACCCGTTGCAGGACTTGGAGTTGGTCTTGCGCCCGGCAACTATGTCGTCGCTTGGACATCGATTACCAATAACGATCAGGAAGCTGCTGGAGCCATCCCCCCGCCGATCTTTAATGAGGGTAATAACGTCATTACGATCAACAAAACGACGGTCCAGTACAACGAGCAGACCCCCGCGTTTTTCCTTCAGGACAAATATCCGGGTGGATCAACGTTCTCCGGGCAGTTGTACGGAGGAACCTTCAAGTACAGTGCGCAGACTCCGGAGCCGGGCGCTGTATCTCTCTTCGGCGGCCTGGTACTTGCCGGTGGCTCCGCTCTGCTCCGCCGACGTCGTCTGCGCAAATCTGCGTAAGTCGAGTGCGCTGACCGTATCGTGACCGCCCAGGTTTCAGAAGGGGTTCTCCTGCTAACGAGAGGAGAACCCCTTCTTGCTGATTTGGATATTGCCTGAAAATGGGGTATCCTTTATTCACATGTCAGCGTAAGACGTGCGGTTTTCTCTGTCGAAGAGAGTTGTGCCGCCTCTCGGTGTCTGTCCATCTGCTCCCTGCCTTGGGGCTATTTTCGCCGGAAAGGGCAATCGTTATTGAGTGATACGCTGCCTATTGTCTACCTCTATCCAGACGCGCGATGGGAAGGGAACGCATCGCGGCAACAGTTTATAACCGAAGCCCTCGCCCAACATACCCCGGTCGTCTATCTCGACACCATGTCTTATACCCGCTCGCCAGGGGCCGTGCGATGGCCCTATGCCAAACAGATCGGCCCGAACATCACCGTCATTCACGATGCGATGGGCCTGCGCAGCAATCGCTACTGGAAACGCCTTGGATCCCTTGCCGCAAAGATCGATGCCTTCCTGATCCATCGACTGCTGAAAAAGCAGGGCATCACGGACTACGTTTTCTGGCTCTCCGTTCCAGGACCCGAGTGGATGGCCGGGATGCGGCTCGAACGTTTGGTTTACGACTGTATCGATCCCTGCTTTGAACCGGACAATCAAGCGAACTTCGATGCCAAAGAGTATCGGGTCGCCGCGCAGTCCAAACTGGTCTTCTGTACCGCCCAGACTCTCTTGGAGCGCATGCAGAAGGTGCATCCGAACGCGCATTCGCTGCCCAATGCCTCCTCTCTTAAACTCTATGAGGCTGAGCGCACCAGCAACCTGGAACTGCCCGCCTTGCTGCGAGGACGTCCCCGACCGATCATCGGATATATGGGCACCACCGACTGGCGAGTCGATTGTGAAACCTTCCTTGCAGCGGCCAAAGCCCTTCCGGAGTATACTTTCTGCATCGCAGGACGGGTGAACCAGGATCAGGAGCATCGAGTCACAGAGTTGCGTAAGCTCCCGAACGTCGTGATGCCTGGCGCCGTCTCTACCGAAGAGGGGGCAGCCTACAACAAGGCGTTCGATGTAGGGATGATCCCCTATCTGCCCGGCTATGTAGGCGATGCGATCAACCCGGTGAAGATGTATATGTATCTGTTGACGGGCAAGCCGGTCGTTTCCACGTGGATCAACGAATGCCGCCGTAACCTACCGCTGGTATCGGCGACGCAGACGCACGAGGAGTTTATTGCCGGTCTGAGGTCGGCCGCGAATGAGCCTGACCAGCGGGCGAGCGAGGCGCGGATCGCCTTTGCGACGCAGAACACCTGGGAAGCGCGCGGGCGGCAGGCGATAGAACTGATTCGCAGCAGCGGCCTGTTCCGATCGTCCTCCGCCCCGTCCGGCGTTCCGCAGCCTTCTAAGAACAACAGCTAATTTCGAAACATCGATTGGGGAGTGAAGGCAAAGCGTGAGTCTGGTATTTATCAACTATCCCCTGGAAACTTTTACTCCGACCAGCAGCGGGGCTTTGGCGACAGTCATCTACGAGTGCTGTCGGGTCGCGGAGAGACAGGGGATTCGACCCACCGTGATCTCACGTCGCAGCCACGAAGCCTCTTTCGATTGGTCCGATCTGCACCTGATCGACTACCCTGATCCTCCGACCGCAGGTTTTTCCCTGTTTCAGGCGCGTGCCGAGCGCAAGCTTTTGCAGCATCGGCATTTCGGATACCGCAGCTTCCTCCGTCAGGTGGTTCAAACGCTCAAGCAGCACGATCTCGCCTCAAGGCCTCTCGTCTTGATGAACGACCCTGAGATGGCCGTCTATTTGAGGCGAGCGTTTCCCAATGCCTTTATTCTGCACTGGTTTTTCAATCAACTCGACGCCCGCCCTCGCTTTCGCGAGGGGCTGCCTGCCGCTGCGAACGTGCATGCGGCCTGCAGCGATTTCACCGGCCGCTACGTCCGCGAATATTACGATTTGCAGGGGACACAGCCGGTCCATACTATTTATATCTCCGCAGACCATCAGGCGTATCATCCCGCCGAAAACCCTCCCGAAGGGACGCCGATCCTGAATTTTGTGGGACGAACAGGGCCGGAAAAGGCTCCCGATCTGTTTTTAAAAGCCGCGTTGCGGATGGCGAAACGTACCAAAGCTTTTCGGCTACAGTTGCTCGGCTCCAATCACTGGGGCCGCCTGGAGATGAATGACTATCAACGTCTGCTCTCCGGGCTGGCGGAAGAGTTGGAACGCGAGGGGATCGAAGTGCGGCGGCCCGGCCATATCTCCCGTCCTGCCCTGCCTGCCGAACTCCGTAAGGCGCATATCCATGTGACGACCTCCCGCTGGGACGAGCCGTTTGGTCTGGTCACGGTCGAAGGCATGTCAACCGGGTTGGCGACCATCGCTTCGCGTACCGGAGGAACGCCTGAGATCGTGGGCGAGGACGGTTTCTTGTTCGAACGCGATTCTGTGGAGGAACTGGCCGAACACATGTTCCGCCTGGTGACCGATGAACCGTTGCGCAGGGAGTATGGGACACGCGCTCGCGCCAGGGTATTGCAGTTTAACTGGGAGCGGACGTGGGGCGATGTCAAGCGTCTGGCAGGGGCCTGAACACGATGCGCGTCTGTTTTCTCAATGCGCCGATAGAATACTACTCGCCGATCTCGGGTGGGGCGCTCGCCACGATCACGATGCAATCGGCGCGCCAGCTTATCGCCCGTGGCCACGAGGTCACGGTCCTGACCATCGTCAACGAGGACGAGGTCTATCCGGTCGGCAACGTGGTTCCGATTCAAGCGCCCACTCGGGACGAGATTCCTACGCTCTCTCGCAAACTCGCCGTGTTGCGCAGCAGGTTTCTAGGCTGGGACTGGCCCTACTACGCCTACTATCTGCGCTCGTTTACACAGGCTCTGAAGAATCTCTCCCCGCCCCCCGATGTGGTCATCTGTTTTAATGATCTGGTCGCGTCTGCCTATATCCGTAAGGCGGTTCCCAATGCTCGGGTCTATGTATGGCTTCAGAACGAGCAGGGAACGCGTCAGAAGGATATCTCCCACACGGTAGAGGCGACCACCGCCTTTCTGACCTGTAGCCAGTATATCGCCGACTGGACCGCACGAAAATACGCGCTTCCCGCCGCCAAATTCCGTGTCGTCACCAGCGGTGTCGATCTGGAAGCGTTCCGGCCTCGTCCGGACTATCTGGAACCGACGAGCCCTCTCCGCGCCCTGTTTATCGGTCGGATCGATCCCAACAAGGGGCCGGACATCGCCGCCGACGCCATCGCGAAACTGCAACAGGAGGGTTTCGCTATTCGCTACTCGGTCGCCGGGGGATTGTGGTTTTACGGCCACGGTAAGGAGATGGAAGACCCCTTCTTCCGATCTCTCAAAGAGAAGATGGACGCCGTCCACGCAGACTACCTGGGGCACGTAACGCGCCACGATGTGCCCGCTGTGGTGCGCGATCACGATGTCGCTTTTGTGCTTTCGAGGGCGAACGAACCGTTCGGCTTGGTGGCCCTGGAGACGATGGCTTCCGGTTGTGCGGTGATCTCTTCGGGTCGTGGGGGGCTTCCGGAGGCGTGCGGCGGCGCGGCTCTGCTGGTAGATCCCGACGATTTCGAAGGAGTTGTGCGGCATCTGCGCACGCTGGTTTCGGACCCCTCCGCGCTACAGGAATGGAAACGGCGCGCCGTAGAGCGCGCCGCTACCGCTTCCTGGGCGACCGTCGCCGATGTTCTGGAGCGAGCGCTCCAATCGTGAACGTCCCCTACGGCTAGAGGCGGGGACACTCCACCCCGGCACCCCTAACGGGTAAGCATAGAGAAAGGGCCTTCCGACACACAAGTCGGAAGGCCCTTTCTCTGCTTTGTACTCAGGAGCCCAACGGTGGCGCTAACCCTTTGCCTGACGTGCGGCAATGAAGAGCGTCAACGCCTGGGGCCAGGGGGGCAGGTTGTCTTTGCCCTGGAGTTCCAGAGCGTAGTGGCGCAGTACCGAGTAGGCAGGGCGCTTCGTCGGAGAGGGCCATGTTTCGGCAGGCATCGGCTTGACCTCGACGTTCTTCAGTCCAGCCAACTCCACCGCTTTCCGGGCGAACTCAAACCAATTGCAATGTCCCGCATTGGTGACATGGTAGGTTCCGTAAAGCGGCGATTCGAGCAGACCGACAAGGGTTCTGGAGAGATCCGGAACGTACGTGGGGCTGCCGAACTGGTCGCACACGACCCCGATCTCCAGTTGAGAAGCGGCTTTGCGCAGGATGGTGTCGGGAAAACTCTTGCCATGTATTCCGAACAGCCAGGAGGTGCGGACGATAAAGTGGCGAGGGCAGAGTTGGGTGACATAGCGCTCTCCGGCCAGTTTCGAAGCGCCGTAGTGGCTGATCGGGTTGGGGGTGTCGAACTCGGTGTAGGGCGTCTCCTTCGTGCCGTCGAACACGAAGTCGGTGCTGATATAGACCAGTGTGATCCGGTGGGCTCCACAGACCGCCGCAAGGTTCCAGGTTCCCAGCCCATTGACCCGAAAAGCCAGATCGGGATTGCGTTCGCAGCCATCGACATCGGTATAGGCAGCGGCATGAATGACCGCATCCGGCTGATGGTAGAGCACGCACTCCTCGATCTCTTTCGTATTCGTCACATCGACATGGACCCATGCCGGGACAGTCATCCCCTCACGCACCCCCGCATCGGCGCGAATGACCGAGTGGCCTGCGGTCTCCAGTTCCACGCATAGATCGATGCCCAACATCCCGTTGGCGCCGGTTACCAACACCTTCATCGCAACCCTCCTCGCTCAAAAATCGCGCTTCGTTTCAGAGTTGAAACTCCGAGTCGATATCCTCATGGCGGATCTCATCGACCAGCTCGGCTTTGCCTTTCCCGGCATAGAGTTGGTCGGGGAAGTTGAACACCAGGGCATCCGTGTCACCGACGTTGCGGTAGGCATGGACCACACCGGGCGGGACCACCAGAAAGATCGGAGCCTCTTCTCCCGCTTTCAAAACCCATTTGACCCGCTCCTGTCCCGGTCGATTTTCCCATAACGTAATCTCGAAGGCCCCGGATAGAAAGGCGAAACCATCGGTCTGGTCGCGGTGCTCATGCGGACCGCGCGCGACGCCGGGGCGGGTCATGGAGATATATCCCATCACCGGATGGAAGCCCTCCGGAAGTTCATCGTCGCGAAAAAGCTCGGTGAGCCAGCCGCGCTTGTCGTCGAAGCGGCGCAGAGGGTAGGTGATCACCCCTGGTATTTTGGATTCGATTTCCGTTGCAGTCATGCCTTATAAAAATCCTTTCTAAAGGGGAGTGGCGCCGTCTCTACAAGTCCGATCCGAGGTAAGAACCGTAGAAGCGGTGGAGGAATTCGTTGTAACCGGGATGGGCCACGATCTCCCGCCACCAGCCCTGGTTTTCCTGATACCAACGGACGGTGCGCTCTAGCGCCTCTTCAAACTCATATTGTGGCTTCCAACCCAGCGCCAAAAGTTTGGAGGCGTCGATACCGTAGCGCTTATCGTGCGCGCCGCCGCGCGGGTCTTCGATCTTTTTGACCAGCGATTCGGGCTTCCCCAGCAAACGCAACAGGCGATCGACGATCTCCCGGTTGTTGAGTTCGCCATCCGAGCCGACGTTGTAGGCTTCCCCCAACTGTCCGAAATGCAGTACATGGTCGATCCCGGAGCAGTGATCCAGGACGTAGACCCAGTCCCGTACCTGCAGCCCTGTGCCGTAGAGCGGAACCTTTTTGTCGTCGATCAGTCGGGAGACGAAGAATGGGATCAACTTTTCCGGGTACTGGTAGGGGCCAAAATTGTTGCCGCACCGGGTGACGAGCGTCGGAGTACCGTAGGCCATCCGATGCGCGCGCACCTGCATCTCCCCGCCTGCCTTGCTGCCAGAGTAGGGAGTATTGGGGAGCATCGGGCTCTCTTCGGTAAACAGTCCCTCATCGATGGTTCCATAGACCTCATCGGTGGAGACATGCAGGATCCGCTCGATGTTATGTTTGCGGGCGGCATCCAGCAGTACAAAGACACCGTACACGTCTGTCTGGATAAAGCTGCCGGGTTCCAGCAGGCTGCGGTCGTTGTGCGATTCGGCGGCGAAGTTGACGATATAGTCGATCTTCTCGGCGCGCAGAATACCGTCGACCACGGTCTCATCCTGGATCTTGCCGGGATAGAAACGGAAGCGCCCCTCATTGGCAGGATCGGCGTAGATGTCGGCCATTGTGGACAGATTTCCCGCGTAGGTCAACGCGTCCAGCGCTACCACCCGATAGTCTGGATGGGTGGACAGGATGTAGCGGCAGTAGTTGCTGCCGATAAAACCGGCCCCACCGGTCACCAACACGGTCTTTGGCATTCTCTTCTCTCCCTCAAAAAATCAGTTTGTACTCTGCTTTTTGCACTTCCACAGCAGAGCTTAGGCCTGCGCAATGGACTGAAGTCCTTCGCTTGGGCCTTCGGCCGAGTGACCGCCGTCGCGGGCACGTTGCCCATTGACTCGGTTTGTTGTGTGGAAGTGCCTTATGTGCGTATGGGTCCTGCGGAGGCGATGCGCGTTTTACTGGGTGTCGGGGCGGCTGCCGTCTTGGATCAATCGCTGCAAATAGGCGCCATACTCCGTCTTCTGGAGCCGATGCGCCTGTGCAAGCACCTGCTCCTGGTCGATATAGCCTTCTTCGTAAGCGATCTCTTCCAGGCAGGCGATTTTCAAGCCCTGCCGACTTTCGATCGCCGCAATAAAGTTGCTCGCCTCCAGGAGCGATTCGTGGGTGCCGGTATCCAGCCAGGCCATCCCGCGCCCCAGAGGCTCACAGCGCAGACTGCCTTGCTGAAGATAGGTTCGATTGACGTCGGTAATCTCCAGTTCATTGCGCCAGGATGGCCGGATCTGGCGTGCGACTTCGGTGATGGTGTGGTCATAGAAGTAGAGACCGACGACCGCATAGTTGGATTTAGGCTCCTGAGGCTTTTCTTCGATCGAGACGACCTGGCGCTGCGCATCGAACTCCACGACGCCATAGCGTTGCGGGTCCTTGACATGATAGCCGAAGATCGTCGCGCCCTCGGTTTGAGCGGCGCTGCGCTTGAGGAGGGTCGGCAGTCCGTGGCCATAAAAAAGGTTGTCGCCGAGGACCAGGCAGGCCGGACTGCCGTTCAGAAACTTTTCTCCGATCAGAAAAGCCTGCGCTAATCCGTCCGGATGCGGCTGTTCTGCATACTCCAACGAAATACCGAATTGGCTTCCATCGCCCAGGAGAGAACGAAATAGCGGCAGATCGTGTGGAGTGGAGATGAGCAGGATTTCGCGGAGGCCAGCCAACATCAGGGTAGACAGCGGATAGTAGATCATGGGCTTGTCGTAGATAGGAAGCAGTTGTTTGGAGACTGCCTGCGTCACCGGATAGAGACGCGTGCCGCTGCCGCCCGCCAGAACGATACCTTTCATGAAACCCACCTCATTTTTGAACAGGATTCCCGTCGCGCCGGGTTCTTCGAAGCCCGACGTGCATTTTACCCTAAAACAGCTTCGGAAGACATAGGTGGTCCCGGCAACGGAGACTTAGCGGGTATAATTCCAGAGGCCTCGCGGCACTACCGTCCGCGTCCCGGAGAAGAGTAAATGAGCATCAACCATCCACCGCTCGTAAGCGTCATTATGCCGACTTACAACGGAAGCAAGTATATCGAAGCCTCCATCGACAGCGCCCTGGCGCAGACCTATCCCCATGTGGAGGTGATTGTCATCGACGACGGCTCGAAAGACAATACCACGGAAGTCGTCTCCCGCTATGGGGATCGTGTGACCCTGATCCAACAGCAGAACGCCGGAACAGCCGCCGCGCGCAACCTGGGAATTCGGAGTTCGCATGGCGAGTTGATCGCGCTGCTGGATCACGATGATCTCTGGCTGCCCGAGAAACTGCAAAAGCAGGTGCCAATTTTTGCGGAATCGCCTCGGGTGGGAATGGTGCATACCGGCGCGCGTTGGTTCCAGACCGAAACTCACGCAATCACCAGCGAGGTGCTCCCCGCTCCGATCCTGGACTACCACGATCTGCTGGCGTGGTGCCTCGTGAGCTGCTGCACGGTCCTATTTACCCGCAAGGCGTTCGACGAGGCAGGCGGATTCGACGCTTCCCTCCTGGGAACCGACGACTGGGACATGTGGATCCGTATCGCGGCCCTCTATGAAGTGCGAGGACTACGGGAGGTGCTGTCCGAAGTGCGCCTGCATAGCAGCAACCAGGGCTCGAATGCTGAGCGCACCTATACGCACTGTATGCGGCTTATCTCCAAGCCACGCGAGGCGCACCAGAACTGCCCGCTGTGTCAGGCGGCTCTGGCGACGGCGCGCGCTGGCGTGAAATCCGACTACTATGCGCGCATGAGCAAGGCTTCGAGACAGGCGCTCCAGGAACGCAAACTTGGGCTTGCCGCCATGTTGGGGCTGCGCGGTCTGGCGCGCAATCCCGCAGCTGTGGCCCAATGGCCATTGCGCGTGGCCCGGAAACTGCAGCCGCGCTCCAAGCAGGCGTAAGAGCGAGACCCAGGATCCTCCCGAAAGGGAAGGTGGGGCAGGCTCATGCCGATTTTTCGGCGCCGCCTTTCCCTCGTTGGTCAGGACCGGAGAAGCGTTCTCCCTTCCTGCGGAACGGTTCAGGGGAAATGCCAGAGTCGCAAAGTCGTATCGCGGCTGCCGCTCGCCAGGATATGACCGTCTGCGGAGAACGCCAGCGCATTGATGAGATCTCTATCCCCCGTGAGGGTTCGCAGGAGTTTGCCGGAAGCGAGATTCCACACCGTGATTTCCATGTTCTGGTCGGACGAGCCTGCAACGCTTCGTCGCGCGATCGCAGCGGTCAAGACATCGCCGCGTGGTCTGAAGGCCAGCGCGGTCACGGCATAACCGCCCCCGTCCAGTTCGCGGAGGAGTCTGCCCGTGGAGGCGTCCCAAAGACGCACCATGCCATCCTTGCCCCCGGTAGCGACGGTGCGACTGTCGGCCGAAAATGCGACGCTCAACACCCCATCGCTGTGGGAAGGATGGGTCCAGAGCGGACGAAACGTCTGCAAGTCCCAGACGGAAATGCTTCCTGACTGAAGGGAGCGGGGTGGCGCGATGCTGCCTGCCGCGAGATAACGACTATTGGGTGAACAGGCCAGAGCGTATACCGGTCCCTGGAGGGACCGCTCCTGCACAAGGCTGCCGGAAACCGCATCCCAGATCCGTATCTTGCGATCGTCGCTGCCGGTGGCGATAATACGGCCGTCCGGCGAATAGAGGACGCTGGCGATGTGACCCCGCTGACCTTGCAGTTCGTGCCGGATACCGCGCGTCTGTGCGTCCAGCAGGAAGACAGCCCCGTTCTCGAAAGGGGAGTCCACGGCTGCGACGAGAGTTTTGCCGTTCGGCGCATAGCCGACGCCGACGAAATTGCCTTTGTCGTCGGCGAGTGTCTGGTCGACGCGGCCCGTATGCACATTCCAGAGCGTGATCTGCCCACCGATCAGTCTCTGATCCTCTGCTCGGTCGGCTGCTACAGCGAGCGTGGCGCCATCCGGGGAAAAGGTGAGCGCGCGTATCCCCCCTCCATTCGCCGAAAGGACCCGTACTGCGGCCGTGCCCTGTGCCTCGCGCAGGAGAGAGGGCGCTACGCTCAGGCCCATCGCGCCTCCGATGCAGGCCGCAGTGGTGGCCAGCCAGAGACCGGTCCCTCCATAACGTGCGGCCTGAAGCCGCGCCACCAGTCCTGTGCCGAGGGCGCTGAGGCCAGCGCACAGATTCAGCGCCGGCAGATACTGAGTCGGAGCCAGCAGGGCCAACAGAGCGCAGCCCAGCGTCGCCCAGGCCCAGGGATTGTGGGGGAAACGCACCGTGACCGCAGGCGGAGGCGCACTGCGGGGGGCTGGTTGCCTCGCACGCGCAGGAGGCGCCATCGTCGGAGAAGCCGCCACTGCCGGGGAGGGTGCGGCCAGGGGAACCGGTCGGATCGCAGGAGAGACCCCTCGCCGAAGCGGTGGCAAGAGCGCGGCGGCAGCAGAAGCATGGGGAAAGGGATCACGCCCCCCCAGCAGGAGTGTCCGCTGGCACCAGGGGCAGGTCGCCAGATGGCCGCCGTAGCGGTGACGGGGATGGACTTCGCAGGCGACCAGAGCCTCTTCCGCTTCCAACAGCGCCCTCTGCCATGTCCGTGCATCGGGCCGGACGTCCGGTCGAGACTGTCCATCCTCGAAGCAACGCGTAAACAACTGGCGCAGAGCAGGGTGCAAAATATACAGCGGCAGCGCGACCGTCGCAGGACGATAGGGGACGGAGCGGGAGCCATGAGGATAGTGGCCCGCACGTATCCGTTGGTCGTAGGGCGGAGGATCATCGCTGCCCTGGTAGATCCCCGCGAACGGATGCGTTCCCTCCATCAACAGTTGGAACAGCAGGACCGCCAGCCCAAACCGGTCGTGTTCCGGTCGGCGGTCCGTTGTCGCGAAGGAGAGGTTTTGGAGCTCCGGAGGCGTGTATTCCGGTTTTCCGACCGGACAGCGGAACGTCATTCCCGAGCGGGCATCCACTACCTGGAACGAGTCGGTATCGACCAGGGTGACGAGTGCGGAATCGGAGACCAGAATATTCGACTCATTGACATCGCCGATCACGTAGCCGCGACTGTGCAGCGCATGTACGGCGGCGGCCAGATTACGCGCGACCCGATGCAGCGCCCGATAGTCGAAACCCGGATAGAATCTGCGCCGGGAGCCAGGATTGTAGCAGTGGAACAGTGGCTGTGCGCCGGAGACGCGCGGCATGAGGTAGCCAGCGAAGCGGGCCTCGGCATCGGCAGTGTGGAGCAGATCGAGGGGCCAGGCGATGGAGAGTTTGCCTTGAACGGCCAGCGGATCGTCCGGCGGATTCGCGAGCATGGCCCGCAGCTTGAACGCACGCGCCTGCTCGGTCTCATGATAGATCTTCGCAACATACTGCTCGCCAGGCAGGACGGCGTAGATACGGGCTTCCCCGCCTGCGCCGACCACAGCTTCCGGGGGAAGGACAAGCACCCCGCCCGTAGATTGGCGTTGCAAACGCATGGTTCAAAGGGCTCCCGGCGTAGGCAAGCGCCGGATCAGACGGCGCCCCAACCGGGAGGAGGGAGCGCTACCTGATCGTCGGGCTTTGACTGCGAAACGCGCTGCATGCTGGCGGAAAGCCAGACGAACATCTCGACGAAGTTCAGACCCTCCAGTTTGATCGGAGTGCGAACGACGATCTCGGTGAGTCGCGCCATATCGGCGTCCTTCACTCCGACCGCGAAGAAAGCTACCCGGCTTGCGGTCTCGTCCTCGCGCAGGCGTTGCGCGGCCTGTTCCACTACGCCCTCCGCCTCTCCCTGAGGAGCGCCATCGGTGATGAGGAAGACCCAGGGGCGGTAGTAGGCGACTCCGTTGGCCCGGTACTGCGCCTTGCGAGCCTGGATCAGATCGAGGGCTTTGTGGATGCCAGCGCCAATATAGGTCAGCCCCTGCGCGGTAAGGAGCGGAGGCTCGAACTGGTCCGCTGTGACGAAGTCCTGCACAACGGTAATCTCGCTGTTAAACGTGATGATGGCGACCTCGACGCGCTTTGCAGCGAGGGCGTCTTTGAGGAGGTCGTCACGGTAGGTCTGTAAACCAGCGTTGAGGGCGTCCAGCGCCGCCCCCTTCATCGAACCGGAGGTGTCCAGCAACAGCACGCAGGGACAGCGCGGTTCCGGGTTTTCAGCGAACTCGACGGCTTCTTCCAGAAGAGATGATCCGACCACGACAGATTCCTTTCGGGGGCAGAGAGGCATTGTGTAGTTCTACGCACAAGAGCCGGGAAAAATCTCCGCAGCGCTATTCGAGACGCTTCTGTACGCCTACCACGAACTGCATCATCTCTTTTTCGAAGCCGAAATCCTGGGGATCATCGTCGGGTGGGCGCAGATAGCCCTCCTCCGCGATCCGGTAATGCAGGTGATCGCGCAGCAGCGTGGCCATGGGCTTCTCTTCCCAGTGCGCGTGGCGGCGCAGCCATTCGTACTCCTCGACGCTGAGCTTAATGGTAACACTACGATTTCGGGCCAAGGCATCCAACTCCAGGAACTACAGGCCAGGATCGACAAAAATTACAGAAGGTAAGATCCATGGTATCTCCTCCTGTAAATCTGTAAATCTTGTTCGTCCTGTCTAAAAGGGATTTCTTCCCCTACTGTTCCACGCGCTCGCCGGATTTCCTGCTTCCGTAGCCTCCCCTCCGCAGAATCCAGGAGAGGCATGCTCGGGCACTGGCCTGGCCTCGGGTTGGAAATGTGCCGGGAAATAGGATATACTGAAACAATCTGTTAGAATTGGGGAGGCCGTTTTTAATCTTATGAAACAGCGCGGGTCACTCTTAAAATATCGAATGTTCGGTCGCGTCGCCCTCGGTGGGCTGGGAGCGGGCCTGGTACTTTTTGCGGTTGGAAGTCGTGCTCAGACGCCGAATCCGCCCGTGCAGACCCCGCAAGTGGTGCCGAAAACACCAGCGGAAACGCCTAATACCCCCGCACCCCCTCCGAAAGTGCGCCGCGGCAATCCACTGGTGTTGGGCGATGCCTTCAATTACACTCCTCCTCCTACCCAGGATGTTCCCAAGAACGAGTTTCGCGACTACACGGCCGGTCATAATGCAGGACCGACGAACGTCGGAAAAGCGAAGGACCTGCCTCTGTTCGGCTACGACTTTTTTCGGCCGGTGCGGGAGATCATCGATAATCATCGCGAATACATTCGTAGGGTGCAGCGGGAGCGAGCCGATGGTGCGACGATGCCTAGCACCAACGGCAACAACTCTAACAACGGCAGCAACTCTAACAACGGCAGCAACTCCGGACGCCGGTCGAATGGTAACTCCACCAACGACAACTCCACCAACGGTTCCGGCAGTCGCACGAACGACAACTCCAACAACGGTTCCGGCAGCCGCACGAACGGTAACTCGACTAACGACAACCCCAATGGCAACAACCGGATTAACGATCCGCTGAACATCAACCGCAACAATAACGACGCGAGCGGGGGACGCAATGGCCGTGGCAACAACAACTCGAGCGATAACCCCGAAGGTATTCTTGGCCCCGATACCCGCATGGATGTCTCGGACCCATTGTCGCAGTTGATCAACAATGCGGCTGCCTCTGTGCCCGTCAACTATCAGATCGGGCCGGGAGACACGGTCGTCTTCTCCTACTGGTCTTCCACCATCGAGCGCAGCACACTGGCCCGCACCGTCGATCCGCAGGGACAGATCACCATCGAGGGCCTCGCGCCGATCGTTCTGATGGGCAAAACGGTGGCTTCGGCGGAGAACACGCTGAAGGATCAGTTGGGGCGGTTCTATAAAAATGTGCAGGTTTCGCTCACGCTAAACAAACTACGCACGATCCAGGTGACGGTGAGCGGAGAGGCTTATCAGCCTGGCACCTACACCGTTCCTTCCGTCGCTTCCGCCTACAACCTCCTGAACTTCGCGGGAGGGCCGACGGACAACGGCTCCCTGCGCAACATCACGCTTGTGCGCAACGGCAAACAGGTCGGTGTGCTGGACATCTATAAGTTCGAACTCGGAGCTGCGACCACGGATTTCCCCCTGCAGGCGGGCGATAGGATCCTCATTCCGCCGCGTCAATCGCGCATCGCCGTTAGCGGCGAAGTGGTGCGTCCCGCGATCTTCGAACTGAATCCCGGCGAAACCCTCGAAGATGCCCTGCGGTACGCAGGCGGTATCAAGGCTTCCGGAGTGAATCAGAGCGTGCGCGTCAACACGCTCGATCCCGGCAAGGCCCGCATCATTCAAGATGTCGATATCAAAAATGCGGCGGCGGTGAAGGCGCAGAAACTGTACGATGGAGATGACGTCGAGGTCTTTTCCGTGAGCGCACTTCTCATCAATCGGGTCAGCATCGAGGGCGCAGTCGATCTGCCTAACGACTATCCCTTGACCCCGAACATGCGGGTTTCCGATCTGGTAAACCGGGCTCGGGGACCGCTCAACGAGGCTTATCTTTCGCATGCGGAACTGCGCCGATGGAACCCCGACACCACGACGACACTGCTGGTAGTGGACCTGGAAAAGGCCCTCGCGCATGACCCGCAGAACGATCTGGTTCTGCAGAAGTACGATCGCCTGAAAGTCTATACCCGCGACGAGGTCGCCTATCTCGGGCGACGCACCGTCACCGTGAAAGGGGCGGTGCAGAGAGAGGGGATCTACCCTGTCAGCCGCAACATGCATGTCAGCGATCTGCTGCGCGCGGCCGGTGGGACGACTCCCGACGCCAATCTCGACAAAGCGTTCCTTATTCATCAGCCCGATGACGCCCCGGTGATCACCGTGCCTGTAAATCTCGGCGCTGTATTGAGAGGGAAGAGCGCGCAAGATCCGGAGGTTCTGGACAACGATCAACTGATTGTCTACAACGTACGGCAGACCCAGTTCACCCCGGACCATATCGTGGAGATCAAAGGCGAGGTTCTGACCCAGGGGCCGTATCCGCGAGCGCAGAACATGAAGCTGAGCGATCTCTTCGGAATGGCCGGAGGCTTCCTCCCGGCAGCCGGACAGAAAATCCTGGTAGCCCACGCTCTGCATCAGGCCGATGAGCCTGCGGCAAGGAGCGTCCGAACGATCGCTCTGGCGGCCGGGCGCATTCTTTCCCCACAAGACGATGTCGTGCTTGAGGACGGGGATGTCGTGAGCGTGCCAGGAGTCGGCGGCTTCATTCCTATCGCGCAGAAGGTCTATATCCGAGGCGCAGTCAATACGCCGGGCTACTACTTCATTACCAGCAAGACGATGCACCTTACCGAAGCCCTCAAGCAGGCAGGCGGCTTGCGTCCGGAGGCGTTCCCGCAGGGGGCGCAGTTCTTCCGCAACCCGGATCAGTTGGCGGTGAGCGGCCAAAAGGAGTTGGTTGCGAGTCTGGCGATGCTCAACGATCTTCTGAACGACAGCGCGTATCAGCGGGAGCGCGCCAAGTCGCGTCTGGATATCATCAAAGCGACCGGACAAGCACAGGCTGGCAGTATCGTGGTGCCGAGCGCTGCGGCTGCCGCGCTTCCGAACGCTGCGGCGGGAACCGCCGGGACGCAACTCGGCAATCAAGAACTGGTCTCAAAAGCACGCCCCAACGTGACCGATACGAACCATCCCGATGGCAATATCGCGGTCAACCTGCCTCGTGCTCTGAAGAATCCAGGGACGACCGATGATATTATCCTGGTAGATGGCGATACGGTCACCATTCCGGAGAGGCCGACCACGGTGCTCGTA
>JAYUMV010000034.1:0-2277 GCA_043762265.1 Chthonomonadaceae bacterium
TAAGAAGCAAACGCTATGTAGTTGTCGAAAAGAGAGTAGCCTATTTATGCCCTCCGTGTCAAGGGTTGCTTGAGAGAGCGTAAAATATTCTTTTTTGTACCCGCCAGGAACAAAGCGACGACATGGGACGTAGACACGTCGGATGGCGTGACCTACGCCGCCGATCCACTGGCGCAATGCGGTCCAGCGTGATACGAAAGGAAACTAGAACCATGAGCGAATCGGTTAAAGTCTTGATCGCCTTCTATTCCCGCAACGGCAGCACGGCAGCGCTTGCCGAAGGCATCGCGGAAGGGGCTCGCGCGGCAGGAGCCGAAGTGAAACTGCGGCGTGTAGACGAGTTTGTCTCCGAGGAGATCATCGCCTCCGTTCCCGGATGGAAAGAGAGCCGCGAGACCCTCAAAGCGAAGTATCCCGCGCCTACTCCCGCCGATGCCGAAGAGGCTGACGCCGTTATTTTTGGAACTCCCACCCGCTTCGGCTCGCCTTCCGCCGAACTGAAAAGCTACATCGATTCCCTGGGTGGTCTCTGGTTCCGTGGTGCGCTAAACGGCAAAGTCGGCAGCGCCTTCACCTCGACCTCCTCTACTCACGGCGGCAACGAAACGACCAGCCTCTCGCTCTATCCCCCGCTCGCCCACCTCGGCTTCATCATCGTTCCGAACGGCTACGTCGATCCAGCGATGTTCGCTGCCGGCACCCCCTACGGTTCCAGCTCCGTCTCCGGCCAGACCAACGTCCCGCCCACCGAAACCGACCTCGCCGTCGCCCGCGCCCAGGGCCGTCGTGTCGCCGAAGTCGCCGCTGCCTTGAAGAAATAGGGAGATTTCACCACCCTCTGTGTCCTCTAGCGTAGCGGGTGGTAAAAATTAGCTCTGCCTGGTTCTCATAAGGCGAAAATGTAGGGAGATGACCTGGAAACGTTGTAGAATAGAGGAATGAACCCTGAAATTCCCCTCACCTCTCCTCAGAAAGCGCCTCCTCCCCTCCCGACACCGGGGCTGTTGCTGCGGGAGTGGCTGCTGATCGGTTTGCAGTCGTTTGGTGGCGGCAACGCGACCTTTGCGCTGATCCGTCAAACGTTCGTAGAGCGTAGGCACTGGATCGAGGCGGGCGAATTCAATCGGCTGTTTGCGCTGGTGCAGATCGCACCGGGCATCAATCTGCTCGCGCTGACCATTCTGATCGGCAAACGACTGCTGGGTTGGCGGGGAATCCTGCTCTCGCTCTTCGGGCTGCTGCTGCCGAGTGTGGCAGTGACAACACTGCTGACGGCTGGCTATGCCCGCGTACAGCATACGGCGATCGCTCAGAATGCGCTGCATGGGTTTCTGCCCGCGACGGTGGGATTGGGATGCGTCACCTCGATTCAGATGGCTTATACCGGTCTGGCGGAGGCGAAGCGGGAGGGGCGTTTGAGTCTGGTTCTCGGACTGTGCGTGCTGGTGGCGAGTGGTCTCGCCGTCGGGCGGTTGGGCTTAGCGGTGCTGCCGGCGCTTTTTCTGGGGGGCTGCATCCAGGCGCTGGCGACGGGTCGGCGAGGGCGCAAACCTCCGGTGGAGGAGCCGACGCCATGAATCCTCTGCTCTACTTCTGGCTGTTCTTAAAAGCCTCGCTCTTCTCGACAGGCGGGTTCGGCAACCTCCCGAGCCTGCACCACGATCTGATGGCACGCGGTTGGGCGACAGAGTCGCAGTTCGCCGAATCGATGATGGTCGGGCAGATCGCGCCGGGTCCGAACGGGCTCTGGGTCATCAGTCTGGGCTATCTCACGGATGGCCTGCGCGGCACGCTGTTCGCGCTGCTGGCGGTCACGCTTCCCCCCTTGTTGGTGCTGGTCGTGGAGCGTCTCTACCGACGCGTAGAGGGGCATCCGGCGGTAGAAGGATTTATGCGTGGCCTGACGCTGGCGATCAGTGGGATCTTCGTGGTCATCCTCATGACCCTGCTGCACACCGCCGGAATGAACGCGCGCACCCTCACGATTGCGACGGCGGCTATGCTGCTGGGATTTACAAAGCGCGTTCCCTTCCCGCTCATCATTATTTTGGGCGCTGTCGCCGGGCTATTATGGCGCTGAGTCCTCGCTCGGCTCAGCAAGGTGCGAGTGAGTATGCTCGTGGTCGTCGGGATGCGGGTGGGCGTGGATGATCTCGCCGTGCCGGTGCAGATGCTCATGAGTCAGATACCCCCACCTAAAGGTTGGGGGCTTGTCCCTACGCTGAGACCGAAGTCTCTGTGCGGAACATTAGGCAGACTGACAGTTCTGCCCGTGCC
>JAYUMV010000035.1:0-7108 GCA_043762265.1 Chthonomonadaceae bacterium
TGGAAGCCGATGCAATAGGCATCGTAGGCTTTGATATATCTCGTGGCATAGCCATACCGTTTATAAAAAGCACAAAAGAGAGTGTAAGGTCGGTTCACGACTTCACCACTCTCTTTAACATCGCCACGCGCGAAGCCGACATCCAGATTCGAACTGGAGACCTGCTGTTTACGAAACAGCTGCTCTACCACTGAGCTATGTCGGCGTACCTATGCATTTGTCGAGTTAGTATGGCAGAAAAAAACCCTCTCTGTCAAGGTCTATGGAACCCTTCCATGCAAGAGAGAGGGTTCCTGGGGCACGGGGAATTGCTCCAGAATCGTCCGATTGTTTGGCGAACCAAACCGGTTGTAAAAAGCAGGGGAAATGCTTTAAAACACCTTGCATTCCGGGCAGGGGTATGCTATACTTTGAACCTATCCGGGGAACAGAAAAACCGATCCAACAGGCTTCTCGTTTTTTGCCGGTCGGGCCTCTTTCCCAATCAACTTTGAGCAGGAACCTTCAACGATGCCGGAGAACGAAACACCGAATTTTACGGTTGTTGACCGTCGCCAGGCAGCGCAGGCGGAGGAAACTCCGCAGCCTGCCGCGCCCACGGCTCAACCCACTGCCTCTTCCGAGAATACCTCGGAGGTCGAAGCGCCGCAGGACGCGCAGGCGTCCACGGCAGACTCCTCTGCCAGCCCGGAACCGACGGCTGGGGAAGATCCCTTTGGACTCCCGGACCCTGCGTTGCTCCTTGCGTGGGCCGCGATGCAGACCACTTCCAGAGAGCTGTTGGGCCTGCTCGCTCCGACCTTCGACAGCCAGGCGCGCCGGGCGCTTGGACTGATCGCCGATCCACAAACGGGCGAACTTACCCAGGACATGGAGACGGCTAAAGTGGCCATCGACGCGGTTCAGTTTTGTCTTAGCAAAGCGGAACCTACCCTGGATGCCGCCGAATACCGCGAAATGATGCGTCGATTGAACGATCTCCGCTTGACCTATGTAGCCAAATTACAGACCTCGTAAATCTACTGGTCCCTGCCGGCCTCGCCCTTGTTCTTATTTCAGGAAATTTTCAGTACAGATCTCGGTCCCGACCTACTATAGGGCGGTGCGCGGGACCGAAACGGCCCGAGCAATACGCTTTGGAGCCGAAGAGAGCGGTTTTTAAACCGCCGCCACAGTTTGAACCGGAGCGAAGGAGAGAGACATGGCAATCCGATTGGAGCTGCCGCCCGCACTATTCCCACGTCTGAATCAGCGCTGGCAGGCCGCCCGTTCCTACTTTTATAGGCAATCTGTCAGTCTACGTATCCACACCTTGCGTACGATGAAGCTACCGGTCGTCTGCTGGCAGGGTTTCCACGTGCGTTACACGACACGCTGGAGTCTGCAAGCCCGGTCGGAAGTGCGCCGTAAACAGGACTTCCGGGAATTCGAAGACCAGTACTACGAGCTGGTCGATCTGCTCTGCTGTACGGCGAAGGATGGCGTACAGCCCGACCGCGCCGCTCGCTATGCGGAACTGCGCCTGTGGATGTGTACGCACTACCGCAAAGTGCGCTCCCAACTGCGCCCCTACTGGGTCGAACCCGGCGTTCCAGAGCCGATGGACCCGTTCGAAGCGCTCTTTGCGGCGGAAAACATAGAGGCGTTCATCAATGCTTCCGACAGCATTTCCGACCTGATGCTGACCCGAGCCGCGCTGGAAGCCTATCACGAAAATCGGGAGTCGTTTCCCCACTAGAGTTACCGTTCGGTCTCGAACCGGGCGCCCCGTGACGTATCGCGCGTCCGGGGCGTTTCGTTGTCCCGGTGAATCTCCCGGGCAGCACCCACCTTGACACCGTTCCCGACTCCTCCTATAATAGAATCCAGGAGTTATGTCGTATGCCCGAAGATCTGAACGCAACCGCAACGTCGCCTGCGCCCTCCCTATCGCACGTTTCCCCCGCCCCTTCGCTTGCTAACGAGGCAGGCGAGATGCCTGTCGCCGCGATCATCCTTGCCGCCGGTAAATCCACCCGCATGCAGTCCCAATTGCCTAAGATGCTGCACCCGCTCTGCGGAATCCCGATGACGGCGCATGTGCTCCGCACCTGTCGCGCCGCTGGGGTCGAACGGATCGTGGTGGTCATCGGACATGCCGCCGCCGAGGTGCGCGCCGGTCTCGGGGAAGAGGTCGAGTACGCTTATCAGCACACTCAGCAGGGCACTGGAGACGCGGTTCGTTCTGCACATGCTCTGCTGCACGACTGGCCAGGAACGATTCTGGCGCTGGCCGGCGATGTGCCTTTGCTTGCCCCGGAATCCCTGCGGGAACTGATCCAGTTGCAACAGCGTTCGAATGCTGTCGCAGCCCTACTGACCGCTCGACTCGACGATCCCACCGGCTACGGACGCATTCTGCGCAATGCCCAGGGACAGGTGGTCGGCATCGTCGAACAGAAAAACGCGACACCCGAACAGAAGGCCATAAAAGAGTGGAACCCCTCCATCTATGCCTTCGATGGTCCGTCGCTCTGGTCCGCCCTGGAGCAGGTCGAACGCAACCCTCTCACCGGCGAGTTCTACCTCACCGACACCATCGGTCTGCTCGCTGCCAACAAGGGCAAGATCGAAGGGCTCTTGCTGGCCGACGCGCAGGATGCCCTGGGCGTCAACAATCGGGTGGAGTTGGCGCAAGCTGCTGCCATTCTGCGCAGCAGATTGCTGCGCACTCTCATGCTGTCGGGGGTCACCGTTACCGATCCGGCCAACACTTATATCGATGTCGATGTCGAAGTGGGCCAGGACACCGTCATCGAGCCCAACACCTTCCTCTATCGCCACACCCGGATCGGCAGAGATTGCAAGATCGGTCCTCTGACCCGCATCAGCAACAGCACCCTGGGCGACGATGTTCAGGTGGTCTCGTCTCAAGTCGTAGAGAGTGTGCTGGAGGACCATGTCAAAGTCGGCCCTTTCGCCCATCTGCGCCCCGGCACCCGGCTCGGCAAATGCGTCAAGATCGGGGACTTCGTAGAGACGAAGAACGCTATTTTCGGCGAACGTGCCCAGGCATCGCATCTGGCCTACATCGGCGATGCGGAGATCGGCGCAGGCACCAATATCGGGGCGGGCACCATCACCTGCAACTACGACGGCTACGTCAAATCCCGTACAGTCATCGGGAAGAACGCTTTTATCGGCTCCAACTCGACTCTGATCGCACCCGTCACGATCGGAGATGGCGCTTTTGTCGCCGCCGCCTCTTCCGTCCCCAGCGACGTCCCGGCAGACGCGCTTGTCATCTCCCGCCCACTTCCAACCATCAAGGCAGGTTGGGCCGCCCGCAATCGTGAACAAAAAGCCTCTAAAACAGGAAAATCTTAGACAGCAGATCAGACTGTCCATCCTCTTCGGCAAGGCGACGAGGCCAGCGCTTCGGCGCCCACAAATTTTGAGTGATTGTAAGGAGAAAACGATGCGAGGAGACCACGGCCTGCGAATCTTCACCGGCAACGCGAACCCGACGCTCGCAGCGAGTATCGCTGCGGAAATCGACACGCCTCTGGGCGAAATCTCTGTCAAGCAGTTTTCCGATGGCGAGATCTTCGTCAAGATCGAGGAGAGCGCACGGGGACAGGACATCTTCATCGTCCAGCCGACGTGCTTTCCCGTGAACGACAACCTGATGGAACTGCTTATCATGATCGATGCGTTCCGTCGCGCCTCCGCCCGGCGCATCACGGTCGTTCTGCCCTATTACGGCTATGCCCGCCAGGACAAAAAGATCAAACCCCGCGAGCCCGTGACGGCTCGCCTCGTCGCCAATCTGATCACGCAGGCGGGCGCGAGCCGTGTGCTCTGCCTGGATCTCCATGCCGGACAGATCCAGGGCTTCTTCGATCTGCCCGTCGATCATCTCTATGCCGGACCGCTGATTGCCGAACACCTCAAAGCAGAGGGCCTCTACGACGGCAACACGGTCGTCGTCTCGCCGGACGTCGGTGGCGTGGCGCGCGCGCGTGCACTGGCCGAACACCTCAAAACTTCGATCGCGATCATCGCCAAGCGTCGCCCCCAGCCCAATCAGGTCGAGATCATGGAGATCATCGGTAACGTCTCCGGCAAGGTCTGCATCATGATAGACGACATGATCGACACCGGCGGCAGCATCGTCCAGGGCGCGGAAGCGCTCATGGACCGGGGCGCGACCGCCGTCCACGCCTGCTGCACCCACGCGATCCTCTCCGGAACGGCGATCAGCCGCGTCGACTGCTCGCCCCTGCGCTCGCTGGTGGTGACCGACACGATTCCGCTGCCGGAATCGAAGCGCCATCCGAAGATCAAGGTGCTCTCCGTCGCGCCCCTGCTCGCAGACGCTATCTTCCGTATCCATGAAGACAACTCCGTCAGCGAGTTGTTCAGTCACTATACCGATCACTAAGAGGCCTAACCTCCCGCTCCTTTCCTAAAAGGAAGGGGATGCCCAGACAAGCAACGAATGCGTTGCGATCAGGAAACAGAGATGAAGATCATTCCGAAGGTCGAGACTGTAAAGAGCCACGAGGCATTGCTGGCGGAGATTGAGGCGACCGAGACGCCTTATGGCCAGGCCGCGTTCTGGTGGATGGGACAGCACACGTTTATCGTCAAAGCCGGGTCGAAGGTGATCTATTTCGATCCGTGGTTCGCCGACTGGACTTCGCGTCAGACACCCGCCCTGCTCACACCGGAGGAGTGCCGCCTGGCGAACATGGCGCTCATCTCGCATGGCCATGCCGACCATCTCTGCCCGGATACCTTGCCCGCCATGTCGAAGGCTTCCCCAAGCGCGATCTTTGTCTGCCCGCGCACTGAAGCGGAGCGGTTGACCGGGGAGTGCGGCATCGCGTCCGAGCGCGTCCATCCGATCAACGCCGGGGAGATCTACGAGGCCGATGGCATCCGCATCACCGCGATCAAAGCCAAACACGAGCACTTCGATGAGCATCCGATTCACGGCTTCCCATACCTCGGCTATGTCGTCGAGACGAACGGCATCACGCTCTATCACGCAGGCGACACCATTCCCTACGAGGGTCATCTGACGACCCTGGCGCAGTGGAAACATTTCGATGTCATATTCCTGCCGATCAATGGTCGCGACGCCGAACGCTACCTGCGCAACTGCGCGGGCAACCTCACCTTCCAGGAATCGGCGGAGTTGGCGGGCGAACTGCACACCGGCCTCGCCGTCGCGGCCCACTGGGACATGTTCGTCGGGAACCAGGAAGACCCGCAGCTATTCGTCGATTACCTGACCGCGAAGTATCCGGGCGTGAAATCGTGGGCAGGAAAAGCCGGAGAGATCGTCCTCTTCCCCAAATAGTCCGCCTGCGGGGGCCAGCAGCGGTGTCCCTCGCAGGCGAGTTTTCGGAGCATCACAGGGTAAAGTCAAAGGGGCCGCAAGTCGATCCGGCAGGAGAGAGCGTTCTCTTTCCCGAATAGAGTGGTTACTCGCGTTATCCGCCCCCACCTTTGCAACGAGGCTGCCACTGCGCAGCAAAAAATAGCACTTGACTATCCCGCAAGCCGCCGGGGAGGGTCAAAGGCAAAAAGACTACGAAGGATCGCTTTATGGACATATTGACAGCGGCGGGCGAGGCATCGCTGCCTGCGCTGCCTCTGCTGCGACTGATGGCTCTGGCACGCGAAGGCGACCGACGCGAAGGCATCTTGATGCGCCAGGGCAAAGGCTGGTTTCAGGTCTCGGGTACGGGACATGAGACCCTGGCAGCGCTCATCCTGGCGCTCCGACCCGACGACTACCTCTTCCCCTACTATCGGGATCGTGCGCTGGCATTGGCGAAAGGCATCCCGAACTACGAACTGGCGCTGGCCTACTTTGCTCGCAAAGAGAGCAGCAGCGGTGGCAGGCAGATGCCCGGCCACTATAGCGACCGCGCACGCAACATATTTTCCGTCGCCACTCCCACCGCCTCGCAGTGTCTGCCCGCCACCGGCGCTGCCTGGGCCGCCCGCCTCAACCGCACCGATCAGGTCGTTCTGACCACCGTCGGTGACGCGGCCACTCGCCAGGGCGAGTTCTATGAGGCGGTCGCCTTCGCCGTGCAGGAGAGCCTGCCGGTCCTGTTCGTCATCGAAGACAACCGGTATGGAATCAGCACTCCCACCGATCGGATGATGCCCTATCGCCTCGGCGTTTTGGGCGAAGAGACGCTCGTGCATGTCGATGCGCGGGACGCCTATGCGCTTTTTGAGGCCGGGCAGACCGCCGTGGCAAAGGCGCGCCGCGGCGACGGCCCCACGGTACTCTGGTGCGAGATGGACCGCCTCTGCTCGCATACCAGCAGCGACGATCAGCGACTCTACCGAGACAACGACCAGATCGCCCTTGAACGCCAGCGTGACCCCCTGGAGACACTGGCGCAACGGCTCTTCGAGAGCGGAGAACTCACGCCCGATGCGTGGCGCCAGGAGTTAACGGCTCTGGTAGAGCAGGTCGATGCCGACTATCGGCGCGCCGAAGCTGCCGCCTCTCCCGATCCCGCACAGGTGTTGGAGCATCTCTTCGCGGAGCCTACGCCGGCCTGTCCGCTCGCGCTCTCCTTTTCGGAACCCACCACAATGGTCGCCGCTATCAACCGTACGCTGCAGCTTGCCTGCGCAGAAAACCCGCAGACGATCCTGTTCGGCGAAGATATCGAGGATCCCAAAGGCGGCGTGTTCGGCCTCACGAAAGGCCTCTCTACGCATTTCCCGGAACGAGTCTTCAATGCGCCTCTGGCGGAGGCGACTATCCTCGGCGCAGCCGTCGGGCTCGCCAGCGTGGGTTGGCGACCGATCATCGAGATGCAGTTCATCGACTTTCTGCCTCCCGCCATCAATCAGTTGATGACTCAGGCCGCCTCCCTGCGCTGGCGTTCTGCTGGCGCATGGCAGTGCCCGCTGGTCATTCTGGCCCCCTATGGCGCTTATCTGCCGGGCGGGAGCATCTGGCACAGCGCGAGCAATGAAGGCATGTGGGCGCATATTCCCGGCGTTCGGACCGTCGTTCCCAGCACCCCGGAAGATGCCGCCGGACTGCTCTGGACCGCGATCCATGCCGATGACCCGACCCTGATTCTGC
>JAYUMV010000036.1:0-9926 GCA_043762265.1 Chthonomonadaceae bacterium
GGAGGCGCGATCTGTGGGGACTGGTGGAAGGGCAAACGACTGGGAGTGCATCCCGAAGGCTTCAGCGTCGTCACCATTTCTGGAGACAATCTGACCTGGCGGTATGTTCCGTATGGCTGGACGGCGCGTTCCTGACCTCAAGCTCCATAAGCCGGCGCAGGTCGTGATGCATCACTCCTCTTCTCCATTGCTCAATCTAGTCCGGCATCTATCAAGAAAGGTTTGGCAGTCTATAGAGGAAGATTTTCAATCTTCGGGTGGGTCGGCATGCGAAACGAGAAACGGGACTGGAGGAAACTCTACAAGCTTATAGATATCGACGAAGGGCAGTTCGATACCGATCGCATTTAGCTTTAGGCTGGAAGCTATGTCTGTTCGGACCGTCAACAGCCAGTCACCGTCTGATTGCCGTTGGTAGTGTTCTACCTGGGGCGATCTGGCGGAGATCAGAATATAGTCTGTTAGGGAAGGCAGGCGACGGTAATGAGCAAACTTGTCGCCTCGGTCGTACGCTTCCGTCGAGGAAGACAGGACTTCGATAATGAGAGTGGGGTTAAGTAACGTTGACGACTTTGTGCTTCTATCAGCCTGTATCTCTCCGCAGACAACCACGATATCCGGATAGGTGTATAGTCCGGTCTCACTTACCTTTACGCGCACCTCACCAGCAAATACGCGGCATTTCCCACCCGACAATCTCTGGAGCAACGACGCGCCAACGTTTAATATGATCGTTGCATGCTCAAAGGAGCCGCCTGTCATCGCATAGATGCGACCGTGGAAGTATTCGTGTTTGGTCGGTTGATCTTCTTCCCATTCCAGATACGCTTCCGGCGAGGTGAATTTTTTCTCTGACTGAACCATTCGCATCCTCCTGTCATACATTACAGTCTTACTTTACCCGTACGTTCGTTATTCGGGACTTGTTTGCGTTTTCTTTATCGGTACTCTTTCGATCAGGTTCAATGCGAAAATAAAGCGGCGGTATCGGGTACAATAAAAAGGTTTTTGCATTTTGAATCTATCCCCTGAACTGATCTATCCACGAGCACGCGCAACGACGCGACATAGAAGAAGGAGCCTCACCCCATGTCCAAGCAGGTCTATCTCTTTGAAGAGGGAGACAAAACCATGCGCGACCTCCTCGGAGGTAAAGGCGCAAACCTGGCCGAGATGACCAATATCGGTCTGCCCGTCCCGCCCGGATTTACCATCACCACCGACACTTGCAACGCCTACTATACGGCAGGCAAAGTGCTGCCCACTGGCCTGATGGACGAAGTGCGTACCGCGATTAAGGACGTCGAGGCGAAGATGGGCCGATCCTTCGGCGGCAGCCAGAAGCCGCTGCTGGTCTCCGTTCGCTCGGGAGCCAAGTTCTCGATGCCGGGCATGATGGACACCGTTCTGAACCTGGGGCTCAATGAGACGACCATTCAGGCAATGATCTCCGAAACAGGCAATCCCCGCTTCGTCTACGATGCCTATCGCCGCTTTATCATGATGCTTTCCGACGTCGCATTCGGCCTTTCCAAACACGATTTCGACAATCATATTTTCCAGGAGTACAAGCACAAAGTCGGCGCAACCAACGACCTGGACTTGACCGGCGACGACCTGAAAGAGGTCTGTGCGCTCTTCCTGGAGCACGTCCGCAGTCATGCGGGCCGTGAGTTTCCGACCGACCCGTTCGAGCAGTTGAGCCTCGCCGTCGAAGCCGTCTTCAAGTCCTGGAACACGGATCGTGCCATCGTCTATCGCCGGACGGAGAAGATCCCGGACGACATCGGCACAGCGGTCAACATCCAGAGCATGGTCTACGGCAATGCCGGAGACGACTGCGGTACGGGCGTCGCCTTTACCCGCGACCCGAGCACCGGCGAGCATGCCATGTTCGGCGAGTATCTGATGAACGCGCAGGGCGAAGATGTCGTTGCAGGTGTGCGCACCCCCGTTCCGATCTCCGAACTTCAGAAGCAGAACTCGGCGGTCTACGACGAATTCATCGAGATGTCCACGAAGCTGGAGAACCACTACAAAGACATGCAGGACCTGGAGTTCACCATCGAGCATGGTAAACTCTATATGCTGCAGTGCCGCTCCGGCAAGCGCACGGGTCCCGCTGCGGTTCAGATCGCGGTGGACATGGTTCGCGAAGGCCTGATCTCCGAGCGTGAAGCGGTCGGACGTGTGACAGGTTCTCATGTCGATCAACTGCTCCACCCGCGCATCGACCCGGCGGCGCTGGAGACCGCAACCGTCTTCGCGACGGGGCTGGCAGCCTCCCCCGGCGCAGCGGTCGGCAAAGTCGTCTTCGACGCCGATACGGCGGCCGAGCGCGGCGTGCATGGCGGCGCAGGCGAGAAAGTCTTGCTCGTGCGGGATGAGACTAACCCGGACGACGTGCATGGCATGCTGGCGGCACAGGGCGTCCTGACCGCACGCGGCGGCAAGACC
Organism: Chthonomonadaceae bacterium; assembly: GCA_043762265.1. GTDB lineage: Bacteria > Armatimonadota > Chthonomonadetes > Chthonomonadales > Chthonomonadaceae > JANXLO01. Next base: position 2,458 of record JAYUMV010000036.1, read on the forward strand.
TCCCACGCGGCGGTCGTTGCACGCGGTTTCGGAATCCCCTGCGTGGCAGGCGCCGAGGCCCTGAAAGTGAATGCGTCGGCGAAGACCGTCACGGTCGGCGACATCGTGGTGCGCGAAGGCGACATCATCACGATGGACGGCTCGACCGGCCATGTGTACGTCGGTGCTTTGAAATTGATCGATCCGGAAGTCAGCGGTGCCTTCGGCGAACTGATGGTCTGGGCCGACGCGATTCGCACCCTCAAGGTGCGCACCAATGCGGACAATCCCAAGGATGCGCAGAAGGCGATCGAACTGGGCGCCGAGGGCATCGGCCTCTGCCGCACCGAACATATGTTCTTCGAGGCGGATCGCCTGCCCATCGTGCAGGAGATGATCCTGGCGAAGGACGAGGCCACCCGACAGAACGCGCTCGACCGACTGCTGCCCATTCAGCAGAAGGACTTTGAAGGCATCTTCGAAGTGATGGCAGGCAAGCCGGTCACGGTGCGCCTGATCGACCCGCCTCTGCATGAGTTCCTGCCATCCCACGACGAACTGCTCATCGAGGTGACGACCCTGCGCCTCAAAGGCGACAATCCTGAAGAACTTCACAAGAAAGAGGTTCTGATGGAAGCCGTCGAAGGCATGCGCGAAGCCAACCCGATGATGGGTCTGCGCGGCTGCCGCCTCTCCATCGTGTTTCCCGGCATCGTCGAGATGCAGGTGCGCGCGATCTTGCAGGCAGCAGCGGTGGTTCAGAAGTCCGGCAAGGACGTGCATCCGGAGATCATGATTCCGCTGGTCGGCCACGTCAACGAACTTAAGACGGTGCAGACGCAACTGGAAGCGGTCGCCAAAAAGGTAGTCGAAGAGCAGAACGTCGCGATTCCCTACATGTTCGGCACCATGATCGAGATCCCGCGCGCTTGCCTCGTCGCCGATCAATTGGCGGAACTGGCAACGTTCTTCTCCTTCGGAACCAACGACCTGACGCAGATGACCTTCGGCTACTCCCGTGACGACGCCGGCAAGTTCCTCCTCCCTTACGTTGAGAAGAAGATCCTGCCCTCGGACCCCTTCGACACGATCGACCAGGAGGGTGTCGGCAAATTGATGAAGATGGCCGTGGACAGCGCCAAGGCCGTCCGCCCGGACATCAAACTCGGCATCTGCGGGGAGCACGGCGGAGAGCCGGAGAGCGTGAAGTTCTGCCACAAACTCGGCCTGAACTATGTCTCCTGTTCGCCGTTCCGCGTTCCCATCGCCCGCCTGGCTGCCGCCCAAGCCGCCATCAACGACGGCAAAGAGCGCGACAAATAACGACGGCTTCCACCGGTTGTTGAGACGCCAAAGCGAAAATCCCCTGACTTACTCAGTCGGGGGATTTTCGCACATTCAACTTTTCCTCTAAGCGAAGGCGGAATGCAAAATCATCCGAACCGTCCCATCACGTAGTCTTCTGTACGCTTGTCGCGTGGACTGCCGAAGATCTGCGAGGTGTCGCCGATTTCGATCATGTCTCCCTTGAAGAAAAATGCTGTTCGCTCGGCTACGCGTTGGGCCTGCTGCATGTTGTGTGTCACGATCACGATCGTGAATTTGGATTTCAACTGTTCCATCAACTCCTCAATGCGTAATGTCGAGTTGGGGTCCAGGGCGGAACAGGGTTCGTCCATCAATACGACCTCCGGTTCGACTGCAAGAACCCTTGCGATACAGAGACGTTGCTGTTGACCACCAGAAAGGTCAAACGCGGATTTGTTCAAGACGTCTTTTACTTCCTCCCACAAAGCGCCCTGACGGAGACTATTTTCGACGATCTCATCGAGCTTCTGCTTGTTGCGTTCGCCATGGAGCTTTGGCCCATATGCAATGTTTTCCCAAATGCTCATTGGAAAAGGGTTGGGGCGCTGAAATACCATCCCGACGCGTTTGCGCAGATGAACGACATCGACTTTCTTGGCATAGATGTCGTGGCCATCGAGTTTGATCGATCCGACCAATTTCGTGTCGGGATAGAGGTCATTCATGCGATTGAGGCAGCGCAGGAAGGTAGACTTTCCACATCCAGAAGGCCCGATCAACGCCGTTACCTGGTGGTTGTACATCTCCATGTTAATTTTTTTCAAGGCTTGGAATTTGCCATAGTAAAAATCGACATCGGTGACTGAAATCCGCACGTCTTTTCCACCCCTCGAATTTATAGGTTGTTTTGAGGACGACATCCCGGCATCAATTCGGACGTCCGTCTTTTCATGAGAGACAATTTCCAAGTTCGTTTTACCTTTCATCCTCACGAGTTCCGTTTCGATAAACGTCGGAATAGGAGGGTGATGGCGAGATCGCCAGGAGCGTCCAAGATCAATGGGTAGCGCCCATTCGATTGCGCGTGAGCAGCCTTGCTACGATATTCAAGCTTAAAACCATCACGACCAGGACCAGCGCGACTCCCCACGACTGTTTGAGGGCAAGTTCGGAAGCGCCATCCCGAAGAACATAGATCTGAACCGGCAGGGAAGCTAACTGTCCATGCGGATTTGTATTCCAAAGAGAGTTGTTGGAGCCTACCATCAGCAGTGGGGCGGTCTCACCGGCGATGCGCGCGACTGCGAGCAGCACGCCGGTCACAATTCCGCTCTTCGCTGCGGGCAGGACTATCTTCCATATAGTACGCACCTGAGTGGCTCCTAGTGCCAGGGATGCCTCACGCAGCGCCTGTGGAACGAGGCGAACCAGTTCTTCAGTCGTGCGCATGACGGTCGGAATCATCATGATCCCGAGTGCGAAGCCACCCGCATAACCGAAATTCCCACGCGTGGGTACGATGATCATCTGGTACGCGAAGATGCCGATAACGATGGAAGGTACGCCGTTCAGGAGGTCGGTCGCGAAGCGCACCCAGAAGCCTAGTTTGTTGTTGCCGAATTCGGAAAGAAAGATCCCTCCCATCACTCCGAATGGAATACCGATCGCTGACGCCATAGCGATAAACAGCCCAGTTCCAGCGATCGCATGGCGCAAGCCTCCCTTGTCAGGATCCGTAGGATTGGGCATCCTGAAGAACTGTGCGTTTACCGAAGAAAAGCCTTCTTTCGCCACAAAGTAGAACAGCGTCAACAGCGCCAGGCAACCGATTACAGCGGCGAGGCCACACATCGCCAGCGCGAATCCGTTGCAGAACTGCCGCCATTTCACAAAGAATGGCTTGCCGGGAATGTACCTGTTAAAGGCAAAGAGAGAGGCGAGAAACAGGGTGAACAGGAATGCGCCTCCGAAGAATCCCCCCGTGCCGCGTGTATTGAAATCGTGAACTAACTGGTAGCGAAGCGCGGCGATGCCGATCGCTGCCAGGATCACTCGAATTCCACTGATCGTGAAATTCTTCGCCTTGATGCTGAATTCGCTGGAGGTTCCGCCTGTTCGTAGGGCTGTCAACCAGACGAGACCACGGGCCGCCCCGTTCAGCACGATGGTCACGACGAAGAGCGTTAACGCGACCTGTGTCAGTGCAGAAGTATGGAGGGGAGAGTTGGGGCTGGGATACTGGTCGGCCAGGATCGACGTCATCGTATATCCGGGGCGGAACAGAGAAAAGCTGGACGCGTCCCCCATTTTGGGGATACTGACTTTGCTGCCGATGACGATCGTGACGGCCATCGTCTCGCCGATGGCGCGGCCCAGCCCGAGCATGATCGCGCCGATGATGCCTCCACTGGCGTACCGAAGTACGACCGTCTTGATGCCTTCCCACTTCGTTGCGCCCATTCCATAGGCTGCTTCCCGTTGTGCCATCGGGACTGTGCGCAGGACGTCACGGGAAACGGCCGCAATGAAGGGCAAAATCATCAGCGCGAGAATGAGGCCCGCGGACAGAAAGCTAAGGCCCGATCCTGAATCGTCTGCCTTCATGAAGAGTGGAATGTGTCCGAGATTGTGTTGCAGCCACTTTTCCCCATGGCTTTGCATTAGGGGGACGAGATAGAGCAGAGCCCAGAAGCCATAGACGATACTTGGCACCGCAGCGAGCATTTCGATCAGGAAAGAGAGGGGGGTACTGATCCAACGGGGAGCGATTTCTGCGAGAAAGATCGCGGCTCCAACTCCGAGGGGCACCGCCAAGAACAACGCGATGGCCGAAGTGACGATAGTCCCGTAGACAAAGGGCAACACACCGTACACGTCTCCGATGAGTTTGTCGGCATCTGCAGGTACGGGATCCCACGTTGTCATCTTGAAAAACGCGAGGCCCGTATGCGCGAGGTCTGTGCGGGAAGCCAGAAAGAGGGTGGTTGCGATCCCGATAATGAAAAAGACGGTAGTGAGCGCGAATACCAGCGTCAGGTTCCGAAAGATCCAGTCACCGAGTCCGGCTCCAGGTCCACCCGTGAGATCGTCCGGATCGCGCGGATCTTTTCCCACATTCTTATCGGATGGATTGCCCGAGCGTGGATGTGCCATATTGAGAGGTTTTTCCATTCGTGGTCAGCGCCAAGAGATGTATTAACAATGCGTTTAAAGGCAGATAGGACGTGATGTACCCCGCTGCTCGTGCATTTGCGCTCGAACAGCGGGGGACGGGTAGCCAACTATTTAACCATCGAACCAGCCATGGACTTGAGGGAGGCCATATTGATTTTCACCAGTCCGGCGGGCAGAGGAGCGTAGTAGAGCGACTTGACCTCTTCCTGCACCTTGGGTGACATCGCCCAGGACCAGAGCGCACCGAGGTCCGCATTCTTGGGGCCAGCGGTTTTGTACATGATGATGTAGGTGACGCTACAGATCGGATAGCTGTTTGCACCCTTCGCATCGACCGTCGGCGTCTTGATGTTGTGGGCTAACTCCGAAGCGTATTCGTTGATAGCGGCGGTCGTCGAGGCGACCGTCGGCTCGATAAATTTGCCGGCGCGATTCTTGACGTTGCCATAAGGCATCTTCGAATTGATCGCATAAGCGAGTTCCACATAGCCCACGGCGCCCACTGTGCGTTTCACGATGGCTTCTACGCCCGGGTTGCCTTTACCGCCAAGCCCGATGGTCCAGTTGACGGACTTGCCCGCTCCAGGTCCTGCAGCCCAATCGCCATTGGCCCTCTTCAGGTAGTTTGTGAAGATATAAGTCGTGCCGGAACCGTCCGTGCGGTGTACCGGCTGTATGCCGATGTCGGGAAGGTTCTTGCCTGGATTGACCGCTTTGATGGCCGGATCCGCCCAGGATTTGATCTTGCCGAGGAAGATGCCGCTGATGATTTCAGGGGTAAACTGAACTCCATTGCCGACACCTGGAAGGTTGTAGCTTAAGACTACGGCTCCGCCGACGGTCGGGATATGGATTACGGGACCGGGCATGGCAGCCTCTTCCGCTGCGGAGAGGGGGGCATCGCTCGCGCCAAAATCAGCCGTCTTATTCTTAATCGCCTGGTAACCCGCACCGGAACCCACCGCCTGGTAGTTCACGGATTTGCCGGTCTGCGTTTGGAATTCCGCAAACCACTTCGTGTAGATAGGCGCCGGGAAAGTTGCGCCTGCGCCCTGAATTTGAGCCGATGCTCCGGTCGGGGCAAGGGAGGCGAAGGCGAGGGCCGCTGCGAGCGCGAACCTGCCGAAGTTGTATTTCTGTTTCATGTATCTCTCCTATGAGGAATCGTGGCATCCTGCCTGGTCGGCAGCAGGTCGGCTTACAAGTAGAACGCCACGATATGGGTTACGTCAGAATGCAGTCTGGAAGTTGGACAGCAGGATCTGCCTTCGATTTCCAAAGAAGGCATATCCATTGCTCTGTGTATCTTCATCGATGTAGTTTAGCTGGATCTTCGAATTGTGACTGCGCAGATAGTAGTTGACGCCGAACGTGTATTCGCGCAGGTTATGGTGCGATGCCGCGATGGTCAGGTTGGTCGCGAGCCCCGCCGTAGTGCTTCCATGAATCGCGGGATCCCATTCGTCATATCGAACCACCAGTTGAACTCGCTTGCTGAGTGTGTGCGCGTAGAGCGCGTAACCACCCAGGCCGAGGGTGCGGTTGGAAGAACCCGCTGCGGCATCGCGCGTATAGGCGCCTTCCGCTTCGAAAAGATGCGGGCCGCTCTCCCATTTGATCGTCGCGCCTACGCGGTCTCGCTTGGACTTGGGGCGATAGTCGTTGATATTAGAGCCGCCCCACACGCCGACGGTAAGATGTCGGATACCGGTGAAGTATGCATTGGCATCCAGGAATTTGGTACGGTCGGTATCGACGCCATTCTGCGCAACTCCGTTATCGTCCCAGATCCCTACCATCGCATTGCCCATTCCACTGTTATATCGCAATACTGCTCCGGTGTCGCGAATGTCACCCACGCGGCCGACAGTAGTCGGCAGACCATTCATGATCGATCGCTCGATCGTCAGGAGTTGCGAGGAGGATCGTGTTCCCTCTTCGCTGAGCCCGGTCTTCTGCTGACCGATCTCTGCGCGGAACCGCGGGGCGAGGTTGTAACCTACCCAGAGATCCTGCAGCACGGAAGCATTGCCGACACCCGTTTTGGCAGTATCCAACATGACACGGAAATCTGCCGCCTTGGTAATGCTGCCGACCAGATTGATCTCTCCCCTGCGTAACCGGAACGTATCGCCTACACCGCCGCCATAGGTACGACCGACGGGCGTCCCGCTGAAATTGCCGGTAGGGTTGCCGCCGAGCGAACCACCGAAGGGAGTGCCATACCAGACTTGAAGCAGTCCACCGACACTCAACTTTTCGATGCCGTTGTTCAGGCTGACTTTCTTTGCCAGTTGTCCATTGGTATAGTTGCGCAGTTCGAGGATGTTTTCCAAGGCTTGATCGAGGGCGGTCGAAGTCTCCTTGATCGCCTTTTCGTTGTCGGTAATCCGCTGATCGAAGGCATTGACTTTATTGGTCAAGGCGCCGACCTGTTGCTTCAAAGCCTCAAGATCATCTCTGGTCTTGCTGAGGTCGGTTCCGATGACAAGGAGCTCTTTCTTGAAATCGTCTACCAGGGAACGGATCTCGCCGACGCTGGCTTTGAGAGCATCAAAATCTGCCTGGCTGACACCTGCGGCCGGAGGGGCAATTTTCTGTTGAGCGACGAGTTCGTCCATTCGATTGAGGATGCGCTCGATGATCGTCGCCATCTCATAGCGGGAAAGCGTTCTATTTCCGAGGAAATTGTTATCCGGCGGATAACCTTTGATCAGGCCCTTTTTGGCGAGATCTTGTACTGCAGCGTAGGCCCAGTGTGTCGGGGGAACGTCTTTGCCTGCGTCTTGCGCCTGCGCCGTTGCCGAAAGCGAAAGAAGCGAAAGTCCAACACACGTTACTTTCCAGGGAGTGTTCATCAGGTCTACATTCAGCCTTTCTGAGTCTAAACTAGCGATGGAATACGAAATAAAAGTACAGGTCGCCTCTAAAATGTTGCCCTGAGAAGCAATGTGATTATGTCGTGTTTATGTTAAGGTTATGTTAAGGAAAGATTAAATTTGGATCTC
>JAYUMV010000037.1:0-19588 GCA_043762265.1 Chthonomonadaceae bacterium
GAATGCGCCCGCATTACCGCGCACCCGCTGAGGTCGTCATCCGTGAGGAGGCGATGAAAGCAGGTGGAACCACGAAGGCATTGCCTTTCGTCCTGTGCATTATTTGTGCATGGTGGCGAGAGGCTTTTTGGCGTTTCCAGGAAGCCGTACCGCCCCACGAGCCAGGCCCGGTTAAGCGGGCGATAAGGAGCGAGAGCAATGGCGAAAGTGCTGGGAATGCGCTGTCGGGAGTGTGGACAGGACTATCCGACGCGCCCTATCCATGTATGCGAACTCTGTTTTGGGCCACTGGAAGTCGTGTTGAACTGGGAGGAGATCACACCGAAGATCTCTCGCGAGAAGATCGCGGCCGGTCCCCCTTCCATGTGGCGCTATTGGGATCTGCTGCCTGTCGAAGGGCCGCCCACCGTAGGCAAGCATGTCGGCTGGACCCCGTTGATCAAGGCGGAACGCCTCGGGCATGAACTGGGCCTGAAAAATCTGTATATCAAGAACGATGCCGTCAACTATCCGACGCTCTCTTTCAAAGACCGCGTCGTGGCCTGCGCCCTGACCAAAGCGCGCGAGTTCGGCTACGACACCGTGGCCTGCGCTTCCACCGGCAACCTCGCCAACTCGGTGGCCGCCCATGCCGCCGAAGGCGGATTCCGCGCCTATATCTTTATCCCGCACGATCTGGAGCAGGGCAAAGTGCTGGGCACGCTGATCTACGGAGCGAACGTCCTCTCCGTCAGCGGCAACTACGACGAGGTCAACCGCCTCTGCGCCGAAGCGGGCGACAAGTACGGCTGGGCCTTCGTCAACATCAACTTGCGCCCCTACTACGGCGACGGCTCCAAGTCGTTCGGTTACGAGATCGCGGAGCAGCTCGGCTGGAGAGCCCCCGACCATGTGGTCGTTCCCTGTGCTGGTGGCTCGCTCATCAGCAAAATTTACAAAGGGCTGAACGAGTTCGACAAACTCGGTCTGATCGACGGCGGTGTGCCGACGAAGATGTATGCGGCGCAGGCCAAAGGCTGCTCGCCTATCACGACCGCCATCAAGACCAATGCGGAGGTGTTCCGCCCGCAAAAGCCCAACACCATCGCCAAATCGATCGCCATCGGCAATCCCGCCGACGGCTATATGGCCATGGACACGGTCCGCAAATCCGGCGGCTGGGCCGACGACGTGACCGAAGAAGAGATCATCGACGGCATCCGCCTGCTGGGCCGCACGGAAGGCATCTTCACCGAGACCGCTGGCGGCGTCACCGTCTCCGTCACCAAGAAACTGGCCGAACAGGGCCGCTTCAAACCGGATGAGATCGTCGTCATCGCCATCACCGGCAACGGCCTCAAAACTCAGGAAGCGGTGGTCGGTAAACTGGGCGAGACCTTCGGCATCCAGCCAAACCTGGCCTCTCTCGACGCCGCCCTCAAAACCGAAAAACTTCTGGCAGGCGTCGGCGCCTGACCCGAATCGGTAGGGCCTCTCGCCTGTTCCCGGCGAGAGGCCCGCGCGCAACTCCGTCCCTGGATTCGAAGGAAAATTTATTATGGCAGTCAATGTACTCATTCCGACACCGTTGCGGAAGTTCACCAACAATAACGAGACCGTCACGGTCTCTGCGGGCACCGTTGTGACGCTTGTCGAAGAGTTGGAACAGCAGTATCCCGGCATCAAGAAGAGCCTGTGCGATGACGCCGGGGAACTGCGCCGCTTCGTCAATATCTATGTCAACGAAGAGGATATTCGCTTCCTCGAAGGCAAGGATACGCCGATCAAAGATGGGGATGCTGTCTCGGTCGTTCCAGCCATCGCTGGCGGATAGTTTTTGGTGCCAGGGAAGGGAAGAGACCAATGACGGAGGGAATCGAGCCGGAGCGTGTGAAGGAACAGGGCGAGCGCCTGATGGCAGAGATCCGTAAGGTGATCGTCGGTCAGGACGACATCGTCCAGAACCTGCTGATCTCGCTCTTTGCGCGAGGACACTGTCTGCTGATCGGAGTGCCGGGCCTCGCCAAGACTCTGCTGGTCCGCACCCTGTCTCAGGCGCTCTCGTGGGAGTTCCGCCGCATTCAGTTCACCCCCGACCTGATGCCTTCCGACATTCTGGGCACCGAACTGCTGGAGACCGACCCGACGACCGGGCAGCGGCATCTGCGCTTCGTGCCCGGCCCGATCTTCGCCAATGTCGTGCTCGCCGATGAGATCAACCGCACGCCTCCCAAAACGCAGGCGGCTCTCCTTGAAGCGATGCAGGAGCTCAGCGTCACCATCGGCGGGCGCACACTGCCCATCGCGCCTCCGTTCTTCGTCGTCGCCACGCAAAATCCCATCGAGCAAGAGGGCACCTATCCTCTCCCGGAAGCCCAGCTCGACCGCTTCATGTTCAGCCTGACCCTGACCTATCCTACGCAGACTCAGGAAGAGCAGATCGTCGGCGCAACGACGACAGACAACGACGCGCAGGCGCTCCCGGTCTTTGCCCGCGAGGAGTTGATGGCGCTCCAGCATCTGGTGCGCCAGGTGCCTGCATCGCCCCATGTCGTCTCTTACGCCGTCTCGCTCGCTCGCGCCTCCCGCCCGCACGAACCCGAGGCCATGCCCTTCATCAAAAAGTATGTGGAGTGGGGAGCGGGGCCACGCGCCTCCCAGTACCTCGTGCTGGGCGCAAAAGCCCGCGCCATCCTCATGGGAAAGCCCGCTCCCACCGCCAACGATGTGCGCGCCGTCGCCGCCCCCGTGCTCAGCCACCGCATCATCCGCAACTATGCCGCTGTCGCCGACAGCATCACCTCCGCGCAACTTGTCCACCAGATCGTTCAGAGCGTCCCCGAACCCAATTACACCCGCTGATAATTTTTTTAAAGGACATAAAGCCTACTACTTTGAAGAGGTACTGCTAACCTCTTTTAGGGTGACGATCTGATCGGCTTGCATATTCTTGTGCGTCGTTATGACGCCGCTCGGCCAACGTATCGTGATGTCTGCGGACAGGGCGCTCCCCAGCCCGAAATGGACGCGTTTATCCGAAGCGGAAAGATAGGAGCCATCGGTATGACAGAGGCGCAATCTCTTTTGGCCCTGCGTTTCGATGGTCAGCAGCGCTCCGATGCCGTCGCGATTGCTCTTTTTTCCTTCAAGACGGCATTCCAGCCAGTGTCCGGCAGCAGGGGCGACGTTGTGCAGCAGAAGTGGTTTACCTTCACTATCGACCACCAGTGCATCCATCCGGCCATCATTGTCGTAGTCGCCGATAGCGAGGCCACGCCCCACGATCGGCTGCTGAAACGCTGGCCCGGCCTCCGGACCCGCTTCGACAAATCTTGTCCCGTTGAGATTGTGAAACAACTGTATGGGTTGGCGGTAGCGGGCGCTATGATCGATCTCAGCGACATTATCCTCGACATGGCCGTTGGCTATGATGAGGTCGAGAAATCCGTCGTTATCGTAATCCAGAAATTTGGCTCCGAACGCCACATAACGCGTCGTCTTTTCGGCGATACCGACCCGGGAAGACTCCTCTTGAAAAAAGCCGTTGCCTAAATTATGGTAGAGGCACTTGGCCTCCTGGGCGTAAGTCGCCACAAACAGATCAAGTTTGCCATCGTTGTCGTAATCGCCCCAGTCTATTCCCATTCCCCCATGCGCGCTGCCATCGCTGCTGAACGCCACACCGGCCTCCAGCGCCATATTCTTCACGATTTTGCTTTGTGGGCGCAGCAGATCTCCGCGCATCTCATCGTTGGCGATCGCCAGGCTTTGATGACCGGAATTGTCATAGTCGGCGGCAGCGACGCCCAGCGCTTTTCCAGCAACAGCAGATTTCCCATAGCCTTGCGCGCGGGTAGTGTCCACGAAGCGGCCATTACCGACGTTGTGGTAGAGAACGCCATACTCCGGTTTGTAGTAACGCGGGCCGCAGGAACCCAAAATGCCATGAAAATCGCACAGTTGCGGGCGGATGTCGGAAGCGAACTGGACGTAGTTGCCGATATAGAGATCCAGGCGGCCCTCTCCCTCCAAATCTGCAAACGTGCAGGAGGTTCCCCAGGGCTGCGCGGCGATACCGGCCTCCTTGGTCACGTCACGAAACGCACGGCCCTGCGCCCCCCGGGCCTCATTATGCAGCAATGCACCGCCTCGATAGGCAGAAAGATAGATGTCGGGATAGCCGTCGTTGTCGTAGTCGCCGACCGCACAGCCCAGAAAGTGGCCCACAAGTCGATCCAGCCCGCTTTCGTGCGTAACATCGGTAAAATGGCCGTGCCCATCCCCCCGGTACAGCGCCAACTGCGGACCCACGAGCAGGATATCGAGGTTGCCGTCGTTGTCGTAGTCCAGAAACGCGCATCCGTTGCCAATGGTCTGTAGTATCGTCAACGGCCGCTTGCCCGCAATCGTCCACTGGTATTTCAGCCCTGCGCTCTGGGCGACCTCTTCAAAAGCTGGCAAGGCGGCAGAAGCCTCTCGAACAGCCATCCCCGCGCCAGTAGGCGTCGTGCGCGGGGACGTTTTAAGGGCGTGACAGCCGTTCAGCATCCAGAGCGCCGGAAGCAGGAGCCAGCCGATCGCCATGCGCAGGACTATTTTAGTAGACATAAGACGTTCCCTTAGATTTCGCTGCCGCCGGGGGCGCACACTGATCCCTGATAGGCGTGGAAGACGGATGCGCTGTACGGCGCTATCGATGCACGCGGATAAAGTGATCCGCCATGAAGGTAGGCAACTGAGTATGGGGAATCGCCTGTCGCGGGGGCATATGGCAGTCGATACACCCCTCTTTTGGATTGACCGGGCAGAGCTTGCCTGCCGCCGCCGGGGCAGGGTGGCTGCCGGAAACGGAGTGGCAGGTGAGACAGACAGCCTCGTACGTTTTTGGCCTGGTGACTACGTCTGAATGCGGCTCGTGACATGTCACACACGAGAGAGTGTCGTGGCTTTGCTGATAGCACTGGCTCTGCATCAGTCCATAAGCCTGGAGGCGATTGGTGGCGTCCGGCGTATGGGCGGCTTGCGCGTCTGCCAGGGTGCCGTGGCATTTGCCGCATAGCGCGTTCAGGCGCGAGGCTGGCCATCGCCCCATTCTCTCCATGCCGATCGCGCCGCCAGGGCTTGTGCGCATCGCCGCAACATGCGCGCCGCCGGGACCGTGACAGGATTCACAGCCTACGCCGAAGAACCGCTTCTCCACTGTCAGGGATTCGGGCGGCATTGTGACGGCATGACATAGCAAACATTTTTGTCCGTCCGCTTTTGGATGGACGCTTCCGATGACATCGGCGGCAATACGTTCCTGCCCAGGAGTAATATACCATTTTTTTTTCGGGGGGAAGTAGCTCATACGCGCCTCCACAAGCTTCTCATTCTCAACGGGAAACACGTACGTCATGCCGGTCTTTCCGGAACCCAGTACATATTTCAAAGGAGCGACCGAGTCGGATTGGTCGGGGGCGGCAATCACAAAGGCAGCGTCTTTTTCCGCGATGACAAAATCCGTTCCGGGGATTTTGCCTATCGGTGGCGAGAGGGGGCCAAGACTCTGCCGTGACGCCAGGCGCAGCGTTTGCGCGTGGCGTCCATGACGATGATGATCGAATTCGGAAGAATGGCAGGGCGCGCAGGCGTCGTTGCCGACAAATACAGGGGCGGGCGCCGTAGGACGAGCAAGGGGCGCGTGGGAATTGTGCCAGCAGCCGGAAGAAAGCATCATGCTCAGGGTAGCTGCCAGGAGCAGGCGCACAGACCATTTTGGAGAGAGGGTAGGCATCAGTTCTTTTTGGATTCTTTGCCTGACTATTTTGGGGAACCGGAGGCAGAGGGATCGGCAGCATCGGTCGAAGGAACGGAGAGCGATGTCGCGCGCTGGACGTTGCGCATTCCTCGTGTGGCCTGCTGCGGATGCGTTTTCAGTACGTAGTTCATCTCCTCCTGGCGCTGCGCCTTATCGTTCTCACCGCCTTGCCGATAGATGGCGGCCAACTGCTGGCCTGTTTTCAGGTTATCGGGCTGGCGGTGCACTTGATCTTCCAGAAACGCGACCTTTTGCCTGTAGTCCGCAAGCGCGGCGGCGCTCTCCTGCGCTGCCTGTGCCTCCTGCACACGTCCCGCCTGACGATAGGCGCGTGCTAGAGAGAGCGTGGCCTCCAGATCGTAGGTGTCGTGCCGAATCGCGGTCTGCAGCAGAGGAATCGCCTCTTGAACCCGACCGCGATCCAGGTACAGTCGTCCCAACCGTGCTTCCACTGTCGCCACATCCGGCTGTAGGCGCAGCGACTCGCGCAGTTGCGCTTCGGCTTCCGCCTCATGTTCCGGACTGGCGTTGTGATCCAACAGCAGAAGCCCCAGGAGATAGTGGCCCTTGCCGTCCTCGGGCAACTTCGCGACGTAACGACGCAGCAGCGTCTCCGCTTCGTCGTTGCGGGAAAGCGCGCGGAGCGTGTTGGAGTAGTCTATGAAGTAGTCGGTTCGATCCGGAGCCAGACGCGCGGCGGTGACGAAAGCCTCCTGCGCGCGCCCCAGATTCAGCCGCTGATTATAGTGTGCGTCTCCCAGACCGATCCAGACGTCTGCATTTTGGGGAGCCAGTTTGGCGGCGCGTTCATATACATCCACGCCGATAGGAAGCAGCTTCTTGGCCAACGCCACTTTGCCCAGACCCATCAGAGCCGTCAGGTTATTCGGCTCGCCTTTGAGGCAGGCAATGTATTCCACACCCGCTTTGCCCGGCGCGCCTTCCCTATCCAGAGCCTGCGCCAGAGCCAGATGCGTTGCAGGACTGTTTGGGGAGAGGGTCAGCGCGCGATGAAGGACAGTATCGGCATCGGCATAGAGGCGATTTGCGATCAGGGCTTCCCCCCATAGACGCTGCGCTTGCGCATCGTCTGGCGAATCCGCCGCCCGCTTCTCTCGCGTGGCAAATCCGCTGTGAGCCGGGTCGCGTCTGCCGCGCCACTCGAAAAATCCGTTCAGAAAGCTGCCTGCGGTGTAGCGTGCGGCCAGCCAGTGCGCGCCCTTCGGGCAGATCGTAATGGCCAGAGAGACAGGAGAAGGCGTCGGGCCAAGATGCTCCAGACGCTGGAGGGCTTCCTGAAGGAAGGGAGCGACAGCCGTATTGCCGAGACCAAGGCGGAGAATCTCAGTGGCGTGTCGAGGATCTCCCTCCGCCGCAGAGCTTGCCGCCCACGTCAGCCAGACCGCTTCATTTTGCTCGCCTGTATTCACCGCCGCCGCCAGCGCGTTGCTAGCGCCGGTATAGTCGTGCGCTTCCGCATATCTGGCGCCCAACAGGGCCATGAGACGGCCATCGCCAGGATTGCGCCGTGCCTCCTGTTCCAGTTCTGGCAGGAACGCCTCTCGCCGCGCCGTCTCCCTCCAGGCGGTTTGAAATGCCTGTCCGATGGCGACGGCGCCGAGTATTCCTGCACAAAGGCCCAACAGGAGCAGGCGAGAAATGCGAAAACGCGTCTTTCTGCCCGATGGAACGTTCTGGCCTGCCGACCGGTGTTCGCTATTGTCTGAATGTTGCATCGCCTGCCTACCTGCTTGTCCCTATTTCCGATCGTCTTACTGTCCGCCGGGCGCCATATGCTTCCGGATCTGCGCCTTCTCCGCTTCTGAAACGTTGGGATTGTTCAGATGACTCTGAACCGCGTTCTCCGGCGAAGCGGCCGTGCCAGAGGGTGTTCCGGAGGGGGAACTGGGAGCCGGGGGAGCGTCGTGTTTGTCGCCGCATCCTGCCAGCAAAATCACGAACAAGCCGCAGATCGGCAGAATACGAGCGAAGTGAATAGTTTTCATAAAATAGTCCTTCTCACCTTTTAAACCTTGCGATGAAGCCACGACTTTGTGACGCAGAGACAAGAGAGTAAGGCTGCGAAGGAGCGAAAATTTGCCTCGCATCCATTCGCAGCCGGGAGTCTAGGCGAAGCCTACGGGGAGAATGTAGTGGTGGACTTACGCAGTTTGAACAGGTAGAAGTCGTTGCCGCGAACCGCCGCGAACGACAGCGCTTTGGCGTGGCCATCCGTGAAGACATAGTTCCCGCGATCAAAGTGGCCTTGTGCGGGTCGGTCGGTGCGAACGGTGCTGTCGTACTGGCTGCACTGGGAGAACTTATCGATGGCGCTGACGGCAGGTACTTTACGACCCGGCAGTTTGTAGGTATCGCAGCCGGTGAAGAGGGATCCCCACGGCGATCCCATATCGCTGTCATTTCCCGATCCGCCGTTTGAGTTGGGCGCCCACGACTCGACGATAGCGATCGTATCGGCGGCGGCATCGATAGAGGCTAGAGAGTGGCCCCTGCCCCAGTCGCTCATGCCGGTATTGCCGTCGCTGCCATTGGCTTCTACGGTATTGATGTTGCCGACATAGCCGAAGGAGCGCTGGCGTACCGGTTTACTGTATTTTCCATCCCAGAAGTTACTGCCGCCACGGGTCAGGCCGTCACTGGTGCAGGTGAAGACGGCATCGTTCTTGATATAAGGCAGGATCTGCATATCCCAGGGAATGACATTGGTGTCCCCACCGTTGATGGGAGGGACGGTAATGAAGGCGGCCGGCAGTGTTTCGTCGTAGTCCTGGGTGTACATGAGCAGGCCCAAGGCCATCTGTTTCGAATTGGACAGGCAGGAGATGGCACGCGCGCGTTCGCGGGCCTGCGCAAAGACAGGAAACAGAATGGCTGCCAAAATGGCGATTATGGCGATGACAACCAGGAGCTCGATCAGTGTAAATGCACGATTGGTTTGCTTGTGAAATTTCATTTCTTCATCCTTTAGATAACATGGAGTGTAGCAGCATAGTAAGAAAAGCCGTATGGAACGCCCTGAAATGACTTTTGTCTGCACCCCCTTCCTAACTCGTTGCAGAAATTCTGCGGTAATGTCAGAATGCTTGTAGTTTTGAAACATGTATTCGCAAAAGAGATGCGATGCGGTGCATCTTACTCAGTTTACAATGCCAAGGAATTGAAACCTTTCTACGCATCTCTCTACTGTGTTTACGCATCTCTAGGTCATATTTATGCATTCCTGCGCTATACTCCTCCTTTAAATCCGTTATTTTGGTTACCCATCCCTTTAGTTTCGACAAAATAAGACCGTTTCGCCTCTAGGTTCGGTAAAAGGTAAGCGTCAATCAACAGTTTGCCGGAGCGAGGAAACACATGATATCCGAGCGTGCAGAGCGTCTCCGAACTGAATTTCACCCGCTAAAAAAGCTTCCATTAACATACTGCACAGAACAGCGAAGGAATCGGCGCGATATAGGTATAATGTGTAGGCAACACAACGGAACTGCCCGTTTTAAGAATTCCCTGGCACCGATTGCGTACAGATGCCAAGTTTGCTATATCTGTAAATGTTGGATTGCACTGGTTTCTACAGTACAGCGCAGTCCTGTGGAGTATTATAAGCATCATGCCTGAAACCCGTCCGCCTACCGATCCTACGGTGGAGAGTTCGCCGTTCGCCCCGAATGAGCCGGAAGCGAACTCACCGATCAAGGCTTTACGCCGCTTAGTGTTCGGCAACCCGATCTCCAGTCATCATTCGGAGCACACTCTCCTGCCCAAAGTGCTCGCCCTGCCCGTTTTCGCCTCCGACGCGATCTCCTCGGTCGCCTATGCTACTCAGCAGATCATTCTGGCGCTGGGCGCGGCGGGTCTCTATACGGCGCAGCATCGAGGAGACTACACACGTTACACCATGGGTATTACGGGGCTGATCGTTGCGCTCCTGGTGATAGTCGTGCTCTCCTACTGGCAGACCATCTTCGGCTACCCGAGCGGCGGCGGATCGTACATCGTTTCGAAGGACAATCTGGGCGTAATTCCGGGGCTGATCGCCGCTGCCGCTCTGCTCATCGACTATATCCTGACGGTTTCGGTTTCCATCGCCTCGGGCGTACAGAACCTTGGGGGCATTCCGCTGCCCCACGGACTGCGCTGGCTGCACTTTGACCATCTTGTTATCTGGTGTCTGTTCTTCATCGCCCTCCTGACATTGGCCAATCTGCGCGGCCTCAAAGAGTCGGGCGCACTGTTCGCTGTCTTTACCTATGGCTTCGTCATTATGTGTTATGTGATGATCGCCATCGGCCTGTTCGGTCCACTCTTCGGCTGGCACGTGCATGATGCTGTGAATGAGAACTGGGGACCCGTTAAAGCTGGCGAAGCGTTCGGGCTGGTGGTAATGGCGCGAGCCTTCGCACAGGGCTGCTCCGCGATGACGGGTACGGAAGCGGTCAGCAACGGTATTCCCGCTTTTCAACAACCGAAGTCCCGCAACGCCGCGCTGACGCTGATCGCGATGGGCGTGATTCTAGGCACGATTTTCCTTGGTGTCTCCTGGCTGGCGATGCATTTACATGTCGTCTACTGGGAAGCGAACGGTAAGACTGCAGACGCCGTCATCGATCAGATCTCTGGAGCTATCTTCGGGAAGACTGGTACCTGGGCCATCGGTTATTATCTGACGCAGTTCTTTACCGCTGCCATTCTCGTGCTGGCCGCCAATACCAGTTACGCGGACTTCCCCCGTCTCTCCTCGATCCTGGCGCGGGACCGCTTCCTGCCCAAACAGTTCTCGAACCTCGGCGATAAGCTGGTCTTCAATAACGGGATCCTGGTGCTGGGCATCCTGGCCGCCGTTCTGATCGTGGCGAAGCAAGGCAGCGTAGACGCGCTGATCCCGCTCTACGCCATCGGCGTCTTCCTGGCCTTCACCCTGTCGCAGAGCGGTATGGTGCGCCACTGGTACAAACTGCGGGATACGGAAAAAGGCTGGAAGATCAAGGCCGCCATCAACGGCGTCGGCGCAGTAGCCACCTTCGCCGTCCTGATCGACATCGCCTACGAGAAGTTTCTCGAAGGCGCCTGGTTCGTCATGGTGCTGATCGCGTTTATGGTGCTGGTCTTCCGCAAAATCTACTATCACTATGCCGAAGTTGCGGAAGAGCTGAAGATGGTGCACTACGTCGCGCCGGACGAGACCTTCCGCAACACGGTCCTGGTGCTGGTGCCCTCGCTGCATCGCGGCGTCATGCCTGCGCTGGAGTATGCGCGGTCGCTCTCGCCCGACTGTCGCGCCGTCCATATCTCCACCGACCCCGAAAAGACGCCGATGCTGAAAGAACGCTGGGAGCGTTGGGGCAAAGATGTGCCGCTGGTCATTCTCGACTCGCCCTTCCGGGAGTTCATCACACCGGTCATGCGCTATCTCGACGCCGTGCAGAAAGAGCGTAACAACCACATCGTCACCGTGGTGGTGCCGGAGTATGTCCCGACGAAATGGTGGCATACCATTCTGCACGGTCAGGCGGGTCTGCGTCTGAAGTTCGCTCTGCTGGATCGTAAAGACGTCGTGGTGGCGAATGTGCGCTACTACCTGCACAAGCAGGACATGCTGCCTCTGGACGCCATGTCGGAAGAGGAAACGGCGGTCACCGGCCACGGACATGGACACGATCACCCCCCGCATAACCCCACTGGAACGGAGCCGAAGGAATGATCATCGAGACTGCGGAGGATGTCGTCCGACTGTCCGGCTCTCTGCACAAAAACCAGTGGCTGACCATTAAGGCCGCTGCCAACCTGCTATTGAACGACCATCCCAAGGGCATCATCGTGGACTGCGGCGCCCTGACGGATGTCTCGGAAGACGGCGCGAAGACCTTTTTGGAAGCCATGCGCGACATCGAAGCGGCGCACACCCGCGTCGTCGTGGTACACCTGCCCGAAAAGGTGATGAGTGTGCTGAAGACGGTGCCGGGAGTGCGGTCGCAGTTGCCGGTCGCCGACTCGATCGAAGAGGCGCGGGCTTCCTTGCGTATGCACAAGAACGCGATGCAGAAGGCGTCAAACGATCCCAACAAGCGCACCGGCCTGATCCTCGTGCCGCTGGTGGCCGGGCTGGATCTGACCTATGGCGCGACCCTGGCCGGACGGCTGGCGCGCGGGACACGGTCCGAAGTGCGGTTAGTCTACTTCCTGGAGGTGACACGCACCCTGCCCCTCAACTCGCCGCTGTTGGAAGCGGAACACGCGGCACAGGAGTCGCTGGCAACGGCGATGCAGTTCGCCCGTCAGGTCAATGCGGCCGCGACAGAACAGGTCGAGCGAGTCCGGGACGCTGCCGAAGGCATCATCACCGCACTGCGCACTAGCGGAGCGGAAAGCGTCGTGATGGGCGCAACGGACGAGCCGCTCGGAGCCGACGGACACGACCGCTTTCACCATTTGGTCGATACCCTGCTGCATCGTGCGCCCTGCGAAGTCATCATCGGTCGCCTCAAACCGCCGGTCTGACGGCAATATCCCGTCGCTCTGACGGCGAACTCGCTCTACTCAATTTGAAGGAACAGGGATAGGCAAGGCGGATCGAAGGAGAACCCATGGCTACATTTTTACCGGACATAATCGACATCGTGCGTCGGGCGCTGGCGGAGGACATCGGCACAGGGGATATGACGACGCTGCTGACAGTTCCCGAAGGCGCCGTGGCGATGGGCTCTCTGCTTGCCAAACAGGCCGGTGTGGTCGCGGGCCTGCCCGTCGCTGCCCAGGTTTTCGCCCAGGTCGATCCGGCGCTCGCGATCGAGTTCACCGCGGAAGAGGGCCAGTATGTCGAAGCTGGCGAGACTCTGATGGCCGTGCGCGGCGCAGCCCGCAGCATTCTCACGGCGGAGCGGGTGGCGCTAAACTTCCTGCAGCGTCTCTCCGGAATCGCCACCAAGACCTCCCGCTTTGTCGCGCTGGTAGAGGGCAACAAGGCCCGCATCGTGGATACTCGCAAGACGACGCCAGGACTGCGCGCGCTGGAAAAATACGCTGTGCGCGTCGGCGGCGGCTTCAACCATCGCTTCGGCCTCTACGACGCCATTCTTATCAAGGACAATCATATTCAGGCGGCAGGCGGCATCACGCCCGCCGTGCAGGCGGCCTACGCGCAGGCGCCCCACACGATGACCGTGACCGTCGAATGCGACACGCTGGAGCAGGTCGAAGAGGCCATCGCCGCCGGAGTAGATATCGTGTTGCTCGACAATATGAGCCTCGACATGCTGCGCCAGGCGGTCGAACTGGTGGACGGGCAGGCGGCGTCAGAGGCCAGCGGCGGCGTCAATGAGGAGACGGTCACGGCGATCGCGCAGACCGGTGTCGATATCATCTCCGTCGGCGCACTGACTCATTCCGCCGTCGCGCTCGACATCAGCCTCGATCTTATCGCGCTCTAGCGCAGCAACGATCTTAACGAACTTTCGTTTAGCAGCCACAGCAAACGAATGATAAGCTTGACACCCGACCGGACTATCTGATATGATAGCCCGGTGCCGCTATGCACTTTGCAATAATGTTCCTCTTCACGTTCCAACTCTCTGGACATACCGCACTTTAGCTCCAATCTAAATGCTTCTCTCAACGTCATGTTGCCTCATACCGCATGGCGAACCATAACGATGCCGTAACGACCCGTATACGCTTCAGGAGGAAGTCATGCGCTTGCATTCGGGAAATCTCTGCCGCCTAACGGCAGCATCCTTGCTTTGTGTCGGATTTACAGTCCGCCCAGCAATGGCACAACCTCCCGTCGATGTCCTTGGCAATTTCGGATCTTTCACCGAGTACCATGCCAACTTCGCCAACGTCAATAACACCTACAAAGACTGGGGCAATGAGCCTTTCATTGCTGTAAATTCGCTCAATACCAGTCAGGTCGTCGTCTCTGGCTTCGGCTACAGTTCGCCCACTGCCAACTACTACTACTCTAGCGATGGCGGCACGACCTGGGGCGCGCGTTTCGCGGTATCGACCCCAACGACGGGGGTGACGGTGCCCAACGACCAGGTGTTCGCCTTCGATAAGAACGGCACCCTGCACGCCATCATGCTCGGTTCGGACAGCTCTGGCAATACCAATATCTATCATGGTTCGACTGCGAACCCCAATAACGATGGCTTCTCCGGGCGTCCTGCCTCTACCTGGAGTTGGACTCAGAATGCGGGGCAGAGCAACGCGATCAACGTCAACGGTCGAAACACTGCAGATCAGCCTTGGATCTCTATCAGCGGCAACAACATCTTCGCGGCATACGATACTTTTCAGACCGGCGTCGAAGAGCGCATCGTAAAGTCTACCGATCTGGGCGCGACCTTTACCAGCGACTTCGCCGTCAGCCGCAACGGTCAGGTCTCGACGACGACCAACCCTGGACTCCGCATCGCGTCCGACTCTGCCGGGAACGTCTACAGTGTCTTCGGTATCGGGACGGCCCAGACAGGCGGCGTGGAGACGGTCACCTATCGCCTGAACCGCAATACCGACTTTACCAACTCCTCCAGCGGGCCGGGCGGGATTACCATTGATGCCGGCCAGTCCGCGCAGTTCGGCTCCAGCTTTGGTAACATCAATCAACTGCAGGGCAATACCACCTCGATCGCCGTCACGCAGGACGGAAGCCATGTTTACGTCGTCTACGGCAAGCGCGACATCAACAACATCGACCGCCTCTATCTGGCAGAGTTCCATCCGGACGGATTGGGCGGATTGGCAGCGACCGCGCCGGTCGTCTTCTCTACCCCGGGCCTGGCGGCAGCCCTGCCTTCCATCACCGTGACCGCGAACGGCACCGTCGCCATCGAATACGACACCTTCAACCCGGCGACCGGCAACTTCGACATCCACTACACGACATCGATCAACAATGGGCAGACCTTCACGGACACCGTCATCAACACGTTCACGACACCGGGAGCTCCCAATACGGCCGCCTTCCCGGACCAAAAACGCATGTTGGGAGACTATCAGTTCATCACATCCGTCGGCGACACCGTCTTCGGCACCTTCGCGGGCCGTGGCAACGTCAATACCAATGTGGGTGGAAACGTTACCGATACGACGGGCAACATCGATCCCTTCTTCTTCACGAGATCGACTGCGCCTACTGCGACGCCGGAGCCCGGTTCGGTAGCCCTGCTGTGCAGCAGGGGTATCGGCGGAGCGGGCATCTTCCTGCGTCGCCGTCACCGTCGCTAGAACAGGTTTTCATTCTAGTCGAAAATACGGGCGGGACAGCGATGCCGCTGTCCCGCCCGTTTACGTTTTGCGGTCAGGACTTCTCCAGGCAACGGAAAATCAGGTACAATTCGAGACGAATGGATTTGCCGTCTACTCTCCAAAAGAGGTAGGACTGGTTCCTCGCTGTGTAGAAAGGTTTTCCGTGCTGCGTCGTGAACGCAGGCCGGATCGGGACTGAACACTGATGCCCCTCGTTACCGTCGAACTGAACGCCCGCAAAGACATCTTAGGGCAGCCGATCCTCTGGCGCCTCGGCAAGATGTTCAATGTCGTTACCAATATCCTCCGCGCCCGCATCTCCGGCGATTACGGCTATGTTGCGCTTGCGCTAGAAGGCTCGATTGGAGAGGTCGAGCAGGCGCAGGAGTATCTGCGTTCTCTGGGCGTGGTGGGGGATGCGTCCGGCTCCACGACGCCGCGCACCGGTTCCGCGCCGGAAGCCTCTATCGCGCAGCCGAACACGATATCGATGATGCTCAAGACCGTCAATCCCGCGCAGGGACACGCGCCTATTCTCTATCGGGTCGGCAAGGATCTCAATGTGGTGGTCAACATCCAGACCGCTTTTTTCGACGATGAAGAGGGCGGACAGGTCGAGATCACGCTCGCTGGGGCGCTTCTAGAAGTGCAGCGCGCCATCGCTTACCTTCACACCACCGGCCTACAAGTCAACCCACGCCAGCGCTCCGTCAGCGATAACGGCAACCTCTGAACGCCTTCCGGCCTTACATGCCGTGAAACGGAGACAACTGTTGAAACGCCTGCCTGCTCTCACGCTTCTGTTCCTCCTGATGGCCCGCCCTGGCCTGGCGGACCCGCCCGCTGCTACGACCGGCGCTTCGAAGCCGGGCGATGTTTTCCACGTGCCATACCGGTTGGCGAATACGGAGCACCTGCTGGTGCGCGCAAAACTGAACGGCAAGGGGCCGTACAACTTCATTATGGATACCGGCGCGCCAGCGCTCTTTGTCAGCGCGGAGGTCGCCGATAAGATCGGTGTCAAACCCGCCGCAGACGGCTGGGGGGTTTTCGATCGCCTGGAAGTCGAGGGCGGCGCGGTTCTGGAGAAGGCCAGGGCGCGTATCGAATCCCCGGCACAGCTCAAAGGCATGAACCAGATGGGGCTTGCAGGAGTCCGTATCGACGGCGTGTTCGGGTTCAACTTGCTGGCCAACTTCCGGATCGAGATCGATCTGACGCATCCGAAGATGATCTGGACCCGGCAGAAAGCGGTCGATCTCGTGCCTCTGACTGCAAAAGAGATCGCGGCGGCAAAGGCCGTGCCGACCGAGGGCGTCACGCAGATGGAGAATCTGACGAAGATGGCTGGCGCGCTCTTCGCGCAGAAAACGCCGCTGGCTCCGGTGCCACGTGGCTTTTTCGGAATGGAGTTCGTACCTACCAAAACCGATACGGCCCAGGTTGCAGCGGTGCTCCCCGGCAGTCCTGCCGCGCGCGCCGGAATAAAAGTCGGGGATAAGATTACCGCACTGGCCATCGGTAGAGATCCAATTGCCGCTATCTCGAGCGCCGCCGATCTGCAGAAACAGGCCGCGACGGTGACAGCAGGGACGACCGTCCGCTTTACCGTGCAGCGTAAAAAGATGAAGATCGTGCTTCCCATCATTGCGGGCATTGGAGGCCTCTAACGATGCAGACCCGATCCTGTCCTGTATTTTTTTCGATGTTGATGCTCACAGCTCTGCTCCTGTCCGGTGGGCGAGGAGCGACGGCCCAGGCGCACAGCGCTCCGCTGGAACTGCTGCAGAGCGGGCACATCGCCGTTCAGGTGCATGTGAATGGGCAGGGGCCGTTCCGTCTGATCCTGGATACTGGCTCGCCGCTCACCTTTATCAGCACGCGCATGGCGCGTGAACTCAGTTTGCTTCCCCCGCAGTCGAGCAAATCTGCCAAACCGGCGCCACCCTCCGGGCTGGCGGGGTTGGCAGGGCTCTCCATGGGCGGCCAGGTCGTGCTGAAATCGCTGGCGGTCGGAGACACGGAACTCAAGAATCTGAACGCTCTTATCCTCGACCATCCGATCGTCGAGGCGTTGGGCGGGTTTGTGGGGCGTCTGGACGGCATAGTCGGCTTTTCCTTCTTCGCCCGCTTCCACACCACTATCGACTACCTCAATGCCCGTGTCAGTTTTGAACCGGTGGACTACACCCCCCAGGATATCATGACCGGCATGATGAGTATGCTTTTCGGGGGAG
This sequence comes from Chthonomonadaceae bacterium, assembly GCA_043762265.1. Lineage (GTDB taxonomy): Bacteria > Armatimonadota > Chthonomonadetes > Chthonomonadales > Chthonomonadaceae > JANXLO01. Next base: position 17,281 of record JAYUMV010000037.1, read on the forward strand.
CCAAAAAAACGCGTGTGATCGCTCCGAATACGCTCTGGGGCCTGACCGTCGCAGCCACCCCGCAGGACACTGGCGTCACGGTAAGCCAGGTCTATCCCTCCAGCGCCGCAGCAAAAGCAGGCTTTCATCCCGGTGACCGCATCACACTTCTCGACGACCGCTGGACCGATACCCTCAACGATCTCTACGAGGCCGCCGCCCTCATCGCCCCCACCCAACCGGTCGTCGTCAAAGCCGTTCGGGGCGACAAAGAGATCCTCCTGACCGTCTACCCGCGTCCAGGGATTTAACGGCGTTTCGCGTTGATACGATCAGGTTGCCTGTCGGAAACTCGGGGATAAGGTGTGAGAAACCTTTCCCCCTTCGTAAGGACTTCTCTTGTCCTATGAGGAAAGTTGTTGCGACAACCTCTCCTGACCTGTTCCTGAAGGGTTGCAAGGACGTTTCGCTCGGCTGTGAGGAAATCGGCGGCGCGACCCGTATTGGGAAACAGAGTGATCCTGTTAATCCTGTCGGGAAAAAGGTGAAGCGCATTATGTCGGAATCAGAAGTGGAGATGGAGACGCCGGAGTTCAAGGGCAAAGCGACGTGGCGTCTGGGACAGCGAGAGATGACACGCATTTCGCTGGGTGTCATCGCGTTGATCGTGATGGGGCTGCTGTATGGCGGTTGGAAGGCGGTCGAGGGCTTCAAGACCAAGCGCGACCTCGTGATTGCGCAGGAGAATATGCGCAGTCTCTATCAGGCCATGCGCAGCTATGCCCTGGACTCCGACAGCAAACTGCCTCCAGCAGAGAACTGGGCGGATTCCGTGCTCGGCTATCTAAGTTCGTCGCAAGCGCGTCCGGGGGGCAAAGAGGCCTATCTGATCGGGACCAGCGAGTTGGGAACGGTGGGCTACGTCTACAACGATGCCGCCGCAGGCTACAATCTGGAGCCGAGCGGCAAAGAGGATGACCGGCAGCGCAAGATCGATCCTTCGCACCTGATTCTGCTGATCGAGCGGGTCGGCGCTCCGCACAATGCGCACGCCTATCTGCCTCCGGAGGACAGCATCCCCCATCAAGAGGAGTTGTTGAAACAGTTGGCTTTCCCGCACGATGCGGACGACGACAAAAATGCCACCACGAAGATTCTCTATGCCGACGGCAACATCGTCACGGTGACCCGCCAGGACATGAAACACTAATACCGCTCTAATTTCACGATAGGAGAACCCTGCTCGTTGGGAACCGCATATACGCCGGGGCTGCGCGTCAGCCCCCGCACCACGATTGAGAAACTGCGCCGCCTGCCTCTGAAGGGCACCGTGCTGGTGCGCGTAGGCGAAGTCGTCACGCCGAATACGGTGGTTGCCCGGACCGAACTGCCCGGCCTGATGCAGACCATCAAGGTCGCAGAGCGCATGGGGATCGAGGCGTCGGAAGTGGCCGGTGTGCTGAAGATCCAGGTGGGCGACGCGATTAAGAAGGACGATGTGATCGCGGAGACCAAGGGGTTGTTTGGGAAGTTCTTCCGCAGCGAGTTTCGTTCGCCTGTCAGCGGGAAGGTGGAGCTGATTTCCCCGACAAACGGCCACGTCGGCGTGCGTGAAGCCCCCACTCCGGTCGAAAAGGACGCCTATATTCGCGGCACTATCGCCAAAGTGATCCCCGAAGAAGGCGTGATCGTGCGCTGCGAGGGCGCGCTGGTGCAGGGCATCTTCGGCGTCGGCGGCGAGCGCCTCGGCGAGATCGTGGTCGTCACGGACGGCCCGGACAAACCGATCACCGATACCTCCCTGACCGCGGCCCATGCCGGTAAGATCGTCGTCGGCGGCAGCAACGTCTCGGGCGCGGCCCTGCGCAAAGCGGTGCAGGTTGGCGTCATCGGCATCGTCTGCGGCGGCGTCGTGGATCGCGAACTGATGGACTATCTTGCGGAAGCCCTCAACCAACCCGGCTACGACATCGGCGTCGCCATCACCGGCCAGGAGCCGATCGCCTTCACCCTGATGGTCACCGAAGGTTTCGGCACCATCGACATGGCGAAGCGCACCTTCGCTCTCTTCCAGTCTCTCCAGGGCAAGACCGCCTCGATCAACGGCGCCACCCAGATCCGCGCTGGTGTCATCCGCCCCGAGGTCGTTGTTCCCCTCGCCGACGCCCCTACCAACATCGGCAACGACGACAGCGACACCGAAAGCGGTCAACTCGGCATCGGCACCCCCATCCGCGTCATCCGCGAACCCTACTTCGGCATCCTCGGCGCCGTCACCGGCCTCCCGGAAAAATTGCAAAAAGTCGAGTCCGAAACCATGGTCCGCGTC
>JAYUMV010000038.1:0-6267 GCA_043762265.1 Chthonomonadaceae bacterium
ATGGGGGTCGGCTGAACATGAACTTCGCAGACGGGCACGCGAAAAGCGTTCTCTTCAAGGCCGGCGTGTTTGGCACCTCTGTATTTGGGATGCCGCAGAGCCCGGTAGACCAGTTGAAGTACTGTATCGATCCGAACGCGAGTTACGGCGGTAAGACCTGCACGCAGTGGGCGGACTACATCAACACGAACGTCTCCTGGTATCCGAACTAGCTCCTTAGGAAGCGAATACCTCAGCAGCCCGATGGGAAATGAACGCAACAAGGGTATGGGCGAGTAGCAATCGCTGCGTTGCTCCATTTTGAAATCCGATTCAACCAGGGAGTACTATGAAAACCGGTCTGATCTGTACATTGCTCTGCCTTACGATGGCCTGCATCGCCGCGCCAATGGGCTCGTTCGCCCCTCTGCCTCCTCTCAAGCACTCTATTGCGGTCATCGGGCACCGTGGGGGCCGGGCGCTGGCCCCGGAGAATACGCTTGCAGCCTTCCGCAACGCCATCAAGCTGGGCGCGGACTATGTGGAGATCGATGTGCGGGCTACCAAAGACGGTCAACTGGTCATCATGCACGATGGGACGGTGAACCGTACCACCAATGGCAAAGGGTCGGTGAAGGACCTGGATTTCGCTGTCATCCGTGCTCTCGATGCCGGAAGCAAGTTCGATCCCAAATACGCGGATGAGCGGGTTCCTACTCTGGATGAGGTGCTCAATCTCTGCCATAAGAAGATCCATGTCTATGTAGACCACAAAGAGGCGCCTACAGAACAGGTTTTCGAGGCCATCAAGAAGCACGGGATGGAGAAAGAGGTCGTGATCTACAACGGCCCGGAAGCCTTGAAGGAGTGGAAGCAGGTCGCGCCTCATCTGCCCATCATGCCCAGTCTCCCCGCGAGATTTCGCCGTCCGGGCGGGATCGCGGAGTTCGAGGCGCTGCTGCCTGCGGAAGTTCTGGACGGAAATATCGTCGAGTGGACTAAGGAACTCGTAGACCAGGCCCATGCGCTGCATGTCAAGGTCTATGTCGATAACCTGGGACCGAATGACAACCCGGAAGGGTTCCGTAAAGCGATCGCGATGGGCGTGGACGGGATCCAGACCGACCACCTCGATCAACTCATCGCGACCCTTCAGGAAAAGAACTGACCGAATCCGCAGATCTCAGGCTGGACTGCAACGGCAAAACTCCCCTCCGGAAAGCGTCCGGAGGGGAGTTTTGTTAGAAGGAGAGACAGGGTTTACTCTGCCTTGACGATGTCGTTCGCTGTGATGGGCTTGCGGTTCATGATCTGATCGCGGGAGATTTTGTAGGTAACGCGGATCAGACGCGGCGGCTGGCCGTGATTGGGGAAGGGCAGGGTTTTGCCGTCCCAGACCGGCGGTACGCCGCCCTGGCCCTCGATATAGGTGGTTCCGGCCAGGTCGGGAGTCGTGTCTAGCACGACATGGGACTTGTCGGCGTCGGTCATTCCTTCGCCGCTCCAACCGAAGCGGTCCAGCAGATGCGGGGCGGTGGTGCGCGCGTTGTAGGAGAGCACTACCTTGTACGTGGGCTCGGCGAAGCTGTACATCTTCGGATCCTTGCTCATGTCCATTTCACGCTCGAAATGGTTTTTGCGGACCGAACAGCTATCGACAAGAATGGTCACGGAAGGATCGACGGAGAAGTCGTTGAGCGTCCCGTTGACCTTGTGGTCCTGATAGTTCCAGTCGGTGATGCGGACATCGATACGAGCGCCGTCCTGCGAGTTGAACTGTCCGCTGATCTTGAAGACCTTGGGGCGTACGATCTGCACCTGGGTCGTCAGCGCGACGTCCCAGGGACGAGGCGTCTGATCGGGGCTGCCGGGCGGCGGCTCCAGCACTTCCGGGAACTTCGAGGGATTGACCGAATCGTGCCCTTCTGCCCGGTAGCGGTTGCGGAAACGCTGCAGGTTCTCTTCGTAGTTGCGGTGTTCCGCGATGTTCAGGGACTTCGAGGAGTAGTCGGTAGGAGTGCGCTTCAGCATCTCGGTGCTGCGGTCGATCGCCTTTTGCCACTCCATCAGGGCTTCGGGAATGCGGCCCTGTTTCTCGTAGGTGTGCGCCAGAATATGCAGCGTCTTCAGCGGCGCTCCGTAGGGGAAGTCGTCGCTCTTAGGGTTGGGCTTCGTCTCCTCCGCCAGTTTGAAGGCCTGTTCCGCTCCCGCGAAGTCTTTGATCTTGTCGAATCGCTGCCATCCTAGCTCGAACTTGATGTCGGGAATATCCATGTTATTCTCGACACCCTCTTCCAGTAGGCTCTGCGAGGGAGCGATGTAGCGCCGGTCGGAACGCTCGCTGGAGTCGGTGAAGTTGTAGGCAAGATGCCAGGCGCCGGTGACATAGACGTTGTCGGCGTGCGGGTCGAGCCAGGTGATCAGGCGCACCAGCGGCAGGATTGCGTCGTAGTCGCCGCTGTGGAAGAACTCATCGCAGCGCACCCAGAGCAGGCCGGCCGCCGCTTCCCGGAAGCCCAGCAGCGGCAGAAGCAGGAATTCGTTGTTCAGGCCCCCGCTGGCTGTTTTGCCGATATTGTCGCCCCCGTGGAACTGCTTCGCATCCGGATCGATCTGGCCCTGCATGAAGCCTGCTAGCGCCAGACAGACCACTGCGGCAGGCAGGATCATCATGCGTCGTTTCTGGACATCGGCAGGATATTTTTTTAGTGTTTTCGCCATGGTGTAGTTTCAGACTTTCCTCATCGGGATCTCAGGCGTCAGACTTCGCGGCGGTCGAAGATGATGACCGCGAGAATCAGCAGAACCGCCGAGTAGATGATGGCGTAGACGATGTTGTTGCGAATGAAAACGCCCTCGTTGGTGATCTGACTGGTCGGGTGAATGATAGCGTTCTGAATGTTGAAGTTACCGAAGTTCGGCAGCATATAGTGCACGATGTTGCCGACGAATCGAGTGATCGGCTGGCGGCTGGTAGTCAACGATTCGGTGACGCTGCTCAGGTTTCCGACGATGAAGATACCGAACGACATGAAGAAGTTCAATACCGGCGTGGCGAACGTCGAGAAGAAGATCGTCAGTGCGGCCAACAGCATCATCTGGAAGAAGGTCAGGATGACGCCCTTGATCATCTCGTCCGGCACTTTTCCGGAGGTGATCCAGCGCAGTACGCCTTGATCCGGCCCGACGGTAGTGGTCTGGAAGTAGACCAGCGCCAGGAATACCACGCCCATCGCAGCCACGCTGAGGAAGACGATGGCGAATCCGCCCAGGAACTTGCCCAGCACGAACTCGAACCTCTGCACTGGTTTCGACAACACCGTATAGATAGTACGTCGTTCGATCTCGACCGGAATCAGATAGATACAGGTGACGATGGTGATGAACAGACCCGCCAGCAGAATGACGGCGAGCCCCAGGCTCCGCATGATGGTCTGGCTCTCCTTGGGCGTCAGGAAGCCGAGGACAGGGCCAAGACCGATGAGGAAAACGGCAACGATCAGAAAGATCCAGAAAACGCGCCGCCGCAGGGCTTCACGTACTGTCTGGCGGGCAATCGCTATTGCGACCATGATGAAAAGAGCTCCTTATATGTGCGACCGAAAAGTTCCGAAGGGTGTCTAAGACAGCAAGGCCTCTTCGCGGCGTACCGTCTCGACGAAGACATCCTCCAGGGCGCGGCGGTGCGGCACGATGGAGAGGACGCGCGCCTCGGCGCTGCGCACGAGGTCGATGATCGTGCTGATCTGATCGTCGTCGTCGGTACGAAGCAGCAGAGTGTCGCTGCCGGTTTTCTCCGTATCGGGCGCGATCGCCTGAAGCCGGTTCAGCAGGCCGTTGGTGACCGCCTTGCCCTGAATGACCACTTCGGTGCGTTCGCCGGCGGTCAACTCTTTGATGGTGCCCGTGGTCAGCAGCTTGCCGCGATGGATGATAGCGACGCGGGAGCAGATGATCTCGACATCGGCCAACTGGTGTGAGGAGAGGAAGACGGTCTTGCCTTCGTCTTTGAGGCTGGCCACGATCTCGCGCAGTTCGGCGTGAGCGATGGGGTCGAGGCCGGAGGTCGGCTCATCGAGAAAGAGCAATTTCGGGTCGTTGATCAGCGCCTGGGCGATGCCGGTGCGCTGGCGCATTCCCTTGGAGTAGCCACGAATGTTGCGCCGCCAGGCGTCGGGCTGCAGGCGGACTTTTTCCAGGCAGATCTGCACGCGACGGCTGCGTTCCGGCTCCGGAATGCGAAATAGCCGACCGTAAAAATCCAGCAGATCCCATGCGGTCATCGAGTCGTAGAAATAGGTCTCTTCGGGCAGATAGGCAAGTTGGTTTTTGACCGTGTTGTCACCCATCGCTTTGCCGAGCAGGGTCGCATCACCGGCTGTCGGAAACACGAGTCCGAGCAGCATCTTGATCGTCGTGGTCTTGCCGGCGCCGTTGCGACCCAGGAAGCCGAAGATCTCGCCCTCCTGAACTTCCAGGTTGAGATTGTTGACGGCAACAACCTCTTGCTTTTGCCAGACATCCACGTACTTCTTGGTGAGGCCCTGGATCGAAATCGCAGCAGCCATAGTGGTAGGTTCCTCCCTCCGTCCCCGCAGACGGCAAACGAATAATGATAGCGAAAAGCAACGTGTGGGCCAAATCCAGTGGGCTGCGCGGCGCAACGATCTTGTTGTACGCGAGACGCCGCCGCACCCGCCGAGGCCAACGGCAAGTATACCTACCGTTGCGGAAGCGTGTCAACGCACTCTAAGAATGAGAGCCGTTGCGTCCTGCACATTGTACGGAAAGCCAGTGTCATTTCGTCACAACGTGTCGAAATGAGGGGAAAATTTCTTGTCGGCGAGTCACGAGTGTGTTATAATCGTAAATTACCCGCTCAATCGTCATTTTCGTTCGCAGGGGAGAGAATCCAGGTGAAGTCTATCCGACTCTTATTTCCGTGCATCAGGCCCGCTTGTCTCGTGGCGATCATGGGGGTCTTGCTGAGTCTCCAGAGAGTCGGGGCGCAGGAGATCGCGGGGAAGATGCGGGTGGGATTGAGTCGGTTCGCGTCGGCTTCCGAGTTGACGCTGCGCGCCGAACCGGGGGCACGCCTGCTGGACGGGGAAGGCCGGGAGTGTGCGGCGGGCGGCGGGCCTTTTGTGCTCACGCGTGTCGGCAATACGGTGACTGCGCGCGATACGCGGGGGCGCAGTCTGGGAGCGACGGCGGGCGGCACATTCTGGCGGCTCCAGAGCGACGAAGGCGCGACGGTGCTGACGATCGCCACCGCCAAGGGGGCGGCGCACCGCTATCGGGGTGAGTTGGAGATCGGCGCGACAGCAGGGCGACTGCATGTCGTGAATGAAGTCGGTCTGGAAGACTATGTGCGGGGAGTGATCGGGCCGGAAATGGGCAGTCGTGCGCCCTTGGAGGCGCTGAAGGCGCAGGCCGTCGCCTCGCGGACCTTCGCGCTCAGTAGTCTGGGGCGCTGGACGAGCGACGGCTACGATCTGCGTGACTCGACCGATTCTCAGGTCTACAGTGGAGCCGAGGCCGAGCGGCCGGAGTGCGACCGGGCCGTCCGCGAGACGTCTGGACTGATTTTGACCGTCGGCGGGCATGCGATCACCGCCTATTTCTGCGCGGACTGCGGCGGCGTCACCGCCCCCGGCGATACGCCCGACGAATGTCCCCATTCCGTCTCCGATGCCGATGCCCACGGCGCGGCCGACAAACCCCTGCCTCCGACCTGGACCCTCACTTTCACCCCGGAGAAACTGACAGGCCTCCTTGCTCACAACGCCCCCGCAGGCATGACGCTGGCGCAGGTCGCCATTGTGGAGACGGACGCCTCCGGCAGGGCGCGCCGACTACGTCTGACCTGGATGCCGATCCATAAGCTGGACAAGAGTGGAGAGAAGTTCCCTCCGGTCTCGGACGCCGACCTACCGAGCGAAACCGATTCGGCTGCCGGGAGTCCAAAGCCGACAAAATCCGGTAGCCAGAGTAGAGAGGATCGGCTGCCGCCTGGCGCGATCACACGGGATCTCCCAGCCAACACGCTTCGGACCCTCGTGGGAGCCGAAGCGCTACGCAGCACCCTTTTCGCGGTGCATCGCTCGGCGGAGGGGAACTTTGTGATCGAGGGGCGCGGGTGGGGGCATGGGCGGGGCCTGTGCCAGGTAGGTGCGATAGCGCTGGCTGCAGCGCCCCACTCCCTCGACTTTCGGGCCATTCTGCGTCGTTATTATGCAGGAGCGATCCTGGCCCCGCTTGGCAGGACGGAGGAGAACGAAGAAGGAA
>JAYUMV010000039.1:0-23882 GCA_043762265.1 Chthonomonadaceae bacterium
GATGCTGTTTCGGGGAACCTACTGGAGGGGCGGACCCGTATTGATGACTGCACTTGCCGGGATAGACCTATGTCTGTGGGACATCAAGGGCAAGCGGGCAGGAATGCCGGTCTACTCGCTGCTAGGGGGCAAGACGCGGGAAGGCGCACTGGCGTATACTCATGCGGGTGGCGTGGACGCGATCGCCTGTGAGGACAGTGCGCGGCAGAAGATCGAGATGGGGTTCAAGGTCGTGCGGTGTCAGGTTTCGATTCCGGGCAATCGGGGGACTTATGGCGCAGGTGGCGCGGCGGAAGCGACCTCCGCGACCTGGGGCAATACCGAAGGCGCCGCCGCCTGGGGCGATGGCGGCCCGATGCCCTTTGTCGAGACCTGGGAGCCTGGCCCCTATCTGCGCACTATCCCGAAGCTGTTCGCACACCTCCGCGACAAGCTCGGGGAGGAGATCGAGCTTTTTCATGATGTCCATGAGCGTCTGACCCCGATTCAGGCGGCGCGTCTCGCACGGGAGCTGGAGCCGTATCATCTGCTCTTTCTGGAAGACCCACTGCGCCCAGAGCATAAAGAGAGTTTCCGACTGCTGCGGCAGCACACCGTCACGCCGCTGGCGATGGGCGAACTGTTCCACACGAAATGGGAGGCGCTGCCGCTCATCACAGAGCAGTTGATCGACTATATCCGCTGCGACCTGGGACATATCGGAGGCATCACGGAGGCGCGCAAGATCGCTGCCATCGCGGAGCCCTACTATGTGCAGACGGCATGGCACGGCCCCGGCGACGTTGGCCCCTCCACCCATGCCGCGAACGTCCATCTCGACCTGACTCTGCCCAACTTCGGAGTGCAGGAGATGGTCTTCTGGCCGGAACAGGTGCAGGAGGTGCTGCCCGGCGCGCCCACGTTCAAAGACGGCTACCTGCACGTCACCGATGCGCCTGGCCTCGGCACCGATATCGATGAGGTCGCCGCCGCCAAATATCCCTACAAACGCGCCTATCTGCCGATGTCCCGCCGCGCCGACGGAAGCGTTATGGACTGGTAGGGTTCGGAAACTTCAACGATAACGTCACGGAGCCGGAGTCGTATAGAGGGAACTCTTGTACCAGAAGCTGACCCGCTTGCTGTCTGGCAGCCAGTGGACGGTCTGGAAACCGTCTTCCTCGGTGCTGTCCATTCTCTCGGAGGCGATCGTGTGTGCGTGCGCGCCTTCCAGGTCGGTCACCTGGATCGAGACGCGAAATCGCAGGGGGTTCTTTGCCATCTGGGCGCCCATCAGGGCAAGGGCCTCGCCGAGCGGAGGATTCACGTTCACCGTTTTCCAGAGAATCCGTGTGCCGTCCGGACTCAGCTCTATCTGCTTGACCAGCAGCCCCTGCGACATCTCTTTGATCGGGGCAGTACGTATCCGCCCGGTCTTGAGCTCGACAAAGATCAGTCCACTCGCCAGGAGCCAGTTGCGGTCGACTAGCAGGATCTCTCCGGTATGCGTCAGGCCCAATATCTGGAGGACGTTGGTGCCGGTATACCCCTTCAGGGGGAGATCGAGAATGACGGTATCATCCAGAGTACGTTGCAGCAGGTGATGGGGCGCGACTTTGCTTGGCTTTACCTCAAAAAAGCTCTGGCTGTCGCTCGCCCAGGCGATCCGATCTGCCAACGAGAGATACTGCGTAGCGATCGGCCTGTTTTTGCCCCTGGCGCCCGGCAGTGAGGTTTCCATCGTCTCGATCTGGCTCTGTCGCATCATGGCCAGAATCGCAAGGCAGGATTTGCCATACCCGCCTCGCGGCAGGGTCCGGACAGCGCCCGTTTCTGAGGAAATCAGCGCGATGTCCCCCGCGTCCTCCAGCAAGAGCCACTTCCCATTCGGAGAGAGCGTGGGCTCGTAGAGCGTACTTCTCTGGGCGCTGTGGAGAGCGACGGCCTTTGCCGAGAGGACAGCGCCGGATTTCGGGTCGACTCGTTCGACCATTGTGGAGATCGCCCGACCGCGCTGAAAGGGAGGGGGAAGCGAGAACGGGACTCGGAGCAGAGAGCCGTCCGCCATCCAGTGATGATCGAGTATGTAACCGGCTTGCGCGGGGAGAAAGCGCGCCGACCGGTTGGGGATCGGCTGCCAACGCGTCACCAGCGTAGCCTTATCGAGCATAAGCTCCTGTTTTAGGGTCGTCAACACCACGCCCCACAAGCAGAGCAGGGTAAGAACGATCCCGCCAAAGATCCATCGGCCCGCGCGCGATCGTCTTGACATATGCGCCTCCTGCGTCTCTTCTCTATTCTTATCCTGGCCGTAAGTACCGCAGGAATATCTTCCTGACGCAGCCGAACCAGACAAGGTTTCAATAGAAGTACCGTAAAGACACGACAGCCCGTCGGACTTCCCGGGCCAGCCTCTAGCGCCTGCTAAGGCAGTAACGCTCTCACGGCGTGAAATGAGGCGTGATGCCGAGGTTGTAGAAGAGGAACGCATAGACATCGGCGGTCTCTTCCAACGCTTTGGTCAGGTTGCTGGAGCCGTGGCCGGAGTTGGTCTCGATGCGAATCAGGATCGGCCGGCTGCGGCTCGCTTTGGCCTGGAGTGTGGCCGTATATTTGAAGGAGTGGGCCGGTACCACGCGATCGTCGTGGTCGGAGGTCGTCACCAACGTCGCCGGATACTTTCCGCCTTCCTTGATGTTGTGCAGAGGCGAGTAGCGCAGCAGGTAGCGAAACTGCGTCTCGTCGTCGCTGGAGCCGTAGTCGGCGACCCAAGCGGCCCCTGCCGTGAACTTCTGAAACCGTAGCATATCCATTACGCCGACCTGCGGTATCGCCGCCCGAAACAGATCGGGGCGCTGATTGATCACTGCTCCCACCAACAACCCTCCATTCGAACCTCCTTGCACCGCCAGTCTCTCCGACGAAGTGTATTTCTGCTGGATCAGCCATTCCGCTGCCGCGATGCAGTCGTCGAAGACATTCTGCTTGTGCAGGCGCGTGCCCGCCTGATGCCACATCTCCCCATATTCGCCGCCGCCCCGCAGATTGGCCTGCGCGTAGACACCACCCTGCTCCAGCCAGGCGATGAGCGTCGTGTTGAAATAGGGATTCAAGGTGATGTTGAAGCCGCCGTAGCCGTAGAGCAGCATCGGGTTCTTGCCGTTTCGCTTCAGCCCTTTCTTGTATGTCAAGAACATCGGAACGCGCGTGCCGTCCTTGCTCTTGTAGAAAACCTCTTTCGACTCATATTCGGCAGACCGAAAACCGGGAATCTCCGGCGTGCGGAACAGAGTCGTTTTCCGCGTGGGGATGTCGTAGCGGTAGATGGTCGGCGGAGTGTTGAAGGAGGAGAAGACATAGAACATCGAGGTGTCCGCCCTTTGTCCTCCGAAGCCGCTGGCCGTTCCGGGGCCAGGCAGCGTGATCTCGTTCTCCAGCTTGCCCTGCCGATCGTAGACGGCGGCATGGGTGGTGACATCTTTTAGCCAGGTGACGATCAGTTGGCCTCCGACAGTGGAGACACTGTCCATGGGCTCTTTACGCTCCGGATTTCTCCCCTGCGGAATAGGTGCGTGTTCGCGATGGACAGAGGCGACTCCTGCCAAGAAAAGCAAAAAAGCGCCCGCTGGCGACGTTGCCAGCGGGCGTAATGGAGGTTATGGTCAGTGTACTCTCGGCCTCCATTCCTTAGAGGTCGAACCGTGGAAAGGAGCGCACTGGCAGACTGAAACAGCTTCCGAGCCGACGCTGCGGATGAGATTCGCCGGTAAGCTCTTTGCAAACTCGATTCGGTAGTCCTTATCGCGCAAGGGTACCGAGATCGAGAAGCAGAGAGCGCTGCGGCGAAGTCCCCCCCTCGCTCCTATCGGCGCCTGACACTGAGGACCGAAGCCTTCCGCGCAGGGCAGGATGTCGACTATCGTTCACTTTTCGGAAGAGACACTCTTCCGGAAGCTTCTCCTCCAAAGAGCGAACGGCAGGGGACAGGAGCGCCATGTCACAGACGTCAGGATCGGCGCCATGGCTATTGGGCTCGGTGATATTCACCGAAATTGTGTTGGGCATAGAAGCTGTGTTTGTGGGCGTCATGGCCCGAGAGAACCCCTATGCCCGCAATGACGCCCTTGGTCATCCTTGAAGGCGAGCATCCCTTCTCGCTATCATCTCTTTCTCTGGCATCCTGCACGTTCCTGTAGAGAGGGCGTCGCTTGCTGAACACGCACAGTATGCCGTATCAGCGTGGACAGGGGCGTGGACGAAAGAAGAGGAAAAGCGTGGACGGGTGGCGAAACGGTGAGAAAACCTCTCGAAGAATCAGGTATATGCCCATAGAGTCCGCTCTCAATATCCACCTGCGTCTGCTTGGACCGTTCGGCGTCACGTTAGACGACCAGCCGATGCCGCCTGTACGATCGCGCAGCGGCCTGCATTTGCTGGCCTTGCTGGCGCTGCATGCCAACCGCGAAGTCGCCCGCGACTGGCTGGCTGGAACGCTCTGGCCGGATAGCCTTGAAGCGCAGGCGCTGTCCAACCTGCGCCGAACTCTCACCGACCTACGGCGCGCCCTGGGCGCTGCTTCCGCACGCCTTACCTCTCCCACCACGCACACGCTCTCCCTGCTCCTCATCGAGACCGAATGCGACCTGCTGGCCTTCGATGCCGCACTCAAAGAGACGCATCCAACGGCATGGCGCAAGGCCGTCGCGCTCTATTCGGGGCCTCTCCTGGCGGACAGTTACGAGGCCTGGCTTGGGGCGGATCGGGCGGCGCGACAGGAAGGCTATCTGCATGCGCTGGAGCGCCTCGCGCTGCACGCGCGGGAACAGAGCGACTGGCGCGAGGCGGCGCACTTTCTGCGGTTGGCAATTGCCGTGGATCCTCTGCGTGAAAGCCTCTACGCGCTTCTGATGGACGCACTGGCGCAAGGCGGCGATCATGCTGAGGCGATCCAGGTCTATCGCACCTTACGCCTGCGGCTTCATGAGGCCTTCGCCAATGCCGATCCGGCTCCGGAGATCACGGCCCTGTATCGTCGTCTCCGCACCGAGACTCAGCAACGGCCCGCCACCCCTCTGCCGGAGAGGTCCCCAGCAGCGCCCACACCCGATTTTCCTCACAATCTGCCCCGGCGCATTACAGCCTTTGTGGGCAGAGAGCAGGAGCGAATCGCTCTGGAATCCTGTCTCTGCACGGCACGACTGGTCACACTGACCGGAACCGGCGGCATCGGCAAAACCCGCCTCGCACTGGAAGTCGCAGAGGAGCAAGGCAGAGCGTTCCCGGAAGGAGTCTGGCTCGTCGAGCTGGCGGCAGTCACAGACCCGGCCCTGCTTCTCCCGACGGTGGCGGGGATCTTGGGACTGCGCGAGGAGATCGGTAAGCCGATCCTTCAGACGGTGCAGTCCTCCCTGCGATCCAAGCGCCTGCTCCTCGTTCTGGACAATTGCGAACATCTCCTGACCGCCTGCGCTCCCTTTGCAGATGCTCTTCTGCGCGAATGCCCCCAGGTACGTATCCTCGCGACCAGTCGTCAGGCGCTGGGAGTGATGGGAGAGGTCGTCTGGCAAGTGCCGTCCCTGCCTCTGCCGCCTGCCGAAATCCTGGAGGCGGGCGAGCAATCGGTAGAACGGCTGTTGGGTTATGCCTCTTCTCAACTTTTCGTGGCACGGGCACAGGCGGTGATGCCTACTTTTGTCCTAACGGTGGCCGAAGCGCCGTCCGTCGCGCAGATTTGCCGCCGCCTCGACGGCATTCCCCTGGCGCTGGAGTTGGCAGCGGCCCGCTTGCGTTCGCTCTCCTCCACGCAGATCGCGGACCGACTCGACGATAGCTTTCGGCTCTTGACTCAGGGAGACCGAGCCGCCTTACCGCGCCAGCAGACCCTGCGCGCCTTGATCGATTGGAGCTACGAGCGCCTGAGCGATTCGGAAGCTCTGCTCTTTCATCGGCTCTCTATTTTCGCCGGGGGGTGGACCCTGGAAGCCTGCGAACAGGTCTGCGCCGGGGAGGGCCTGGAGGCCGACGACATCCTGGATCTGCTCACCCTCCTGGTGGAAAAATCGCTGGTCCTTGCCGAGCCGCACGGGCAGGCGCGCCGATACCGTATGCTGGAGACGCTGCGCCAATATGCTGCCGAGAAATTGACTGTCGAAGGCGCGACTCGACGGGTTGCGGAGCGGCATCGACACTGGTGCGTCGCTCTGGTAGAACGGGAAGAGACCCTGCTGCGCGGCCCCGAACAGACCGAGAGCCTGCACCGAACAGAAACGGAGTTGGAAAACCTGCGCAGCGCATTGAATCTCTCCGGAGGTGGAGTGGAACGTCTGCGTATCGCAGCTGCTTTGGGAGGATTCTGGTATATTCGAGGCTATCTGCGTGAGGGGAGAGAATGGCTGAAAAGGGCGCTCGCCGAGAATCCGGAAGCGCCCCTTCCCTTACGTACCCAGGCCATGAAAGCGATGGGCGATCTCTGCTGGGCGATGGCGGACTACCCGGAGGCATGGGCGCTGCATCAGGCGAATCTGATTCTGCTGAAGGAACAGGGAGATGCCAAAGGGCTCGCTTATACCCTGCACAGTCTGGGGCTGACGCTCTATCATCAGGGCGAGAATGCACACGCCTGTGTCTACTACGAACAGAGCCTGGAACAGGTGCGCCAACTCGACGACCAGCGCGCGCTCGGCATTATCCTGACCAATCTGGCGATCGCGCAAAAAGATCGCGGTGAATATGCCAAAGCGCAACAGGCGCTGCTGGAGGCCGAGACGCTGCTGCGGATAGAGGGCAATCTCCGTGGCCTTGGAGGCAATCTCCACTCTCAGGCCGTTATCGCCAAGCGGAGCAACGACTATGCCACGGCCAAAGCTCAACTGGCGGAGTGTCTTACCCTCTATACAGAGATACAGGACCGACATGGTATGGCCTCGACCCGTCATACGCAGGGCGAAGTCGCCTACTATGAGGGCGACTATGTGACTGCACGCGCCTGTTACGACCTGGCCCTTCCCGTATTCGAAGAGTTAGGCGCAAAACGTTATGTGGCGGGCACCCTCTGCAATCTCGGAGAGCTGATGTGCGCTCTGGGAGATTTTGCCGCGTCACGAAACTATCATAGGCGCAGCCTGCAGTTAGAGAGGGAGGCGCATAACCAGGGCGGGATTCTGGTCTCCTTAATGGGCATCGCCACTCTGGAACAGGCCTCCGGGCAGCCGGAACGCGCTGCGCGCCTCTATGGCGCGGTCATGACACACTTCGAGCGTTTTGGAACCCCCCTTCCTCCCAACTCTCAATCGGACTACGAGGCGCATATCCGTACACTGAGCGCGGAGATAGGGGAAACCGAGTTCGCCCGTCTCTGGTCCGAAGGGGTCGCCCTGTCCCTGGAGCAGGCAATCGAGTTCGCCGCTGTGCTATAATGAGGCCGTTATCACAGGAATAAAATGAAGTAGACAAGGGACGTATGGGACATTATGATGTGATTGTGGTGGGGGCTGGCCCCGCAGGAAATGCGGCGGCATTCGCGCTGGCGCGCGGCGGCGCGAAAGTGGCCCTCCTGGAGAAGCAGACGTTGCCGCGCCATAAGACGTGCGGCGGGGGCATGCCGATGCTGGTCTCACAGGTGCTGGAGATGGATGCCCTGCGCGATCTGACGCCGGAAGCCTTTGTCGAAGCTGATACCCGCTTCATGCGACACACCTGGAAGTTCGGCGAGCCCTGCCTGGCCGCCATGAATCCGGAACCGCATGAGGGACGCGATCTCTCGCTCTGGATGGTGCGCCGCTCCGTCTTCGACAATGCGCTGGCGCAGCGCGCCGCCCTGGCCGGAGCCGAACTGCGCGACGGCCTGCCCGTTCGGACCCTGGAGATCGAGAAGAACGGCCCGGTCAAGATCACGGCGGAGGGCGCGAACGGCACGTGGTCAGCGACCGCCGATGTCGTCATTGGAGCGGACGGCGCCAATGGCATCGTGGCGCGCTCGGTCGGTCTGCGCAAAGAGCGTGTGCTGGCGATCGCGATAGAGGCGGAAGTGCCCCATACGTGGGGAGACGGCCACCCCGATCTGCGCCCGGATGTCTGCCATCTGGAGTACGGCGCGGTCGAGCGCGGATACGCCTGGGTCTTCCCGAAAGGCGACCATCTCAATGTCGGGGCAGGCGTTTTTCGCCCGCGCAACTTCGGCGGGCGCGGGGACAGTTCTGTGCGCGAGGAGCTGCACAAAGCGATTTTAGATTATCTGACTCTGCTCGGTGTGCCGAAAGCCCACGACGATCTGGTCTATCATGCCCATCCCCTGCCGCTCTGGAACGGACTCGATAAGATCCAGACCCGCGACAATCGGGTGCTGCTCGCTGGCGATTCCGCCGGACTTATCAACCCGTTCTTTGGCGACGGCATTCTCCATGCCCTCAAGAGCGGCCAAATCGCCGCCCACTGTATCCTGGAGAAAGAGACTGCAGGCTACACCAAAGCCATCTCCGCAGAGTTCCGCGCCAACTTCGATGCTGCCCTGCGGCTCGCTAAGTTTTTCTACCAGTGGCCCGGTTTCTGCTACCGAAACGGCGTGAGTCGCCCCACCGGGACCCGCACTGCAACCCGCCTGATCAGCGGTGAACTGCAATTCAACGCTATTTCCGGGCGCGTTCTGCGCCGACTCAAAAGCGCGATGAAATCCGATCCGATCCAGGCGAAAGACCTCGAAGCCAACGACCTGTAAATACGACCCTATCAAAGGAGATTTTGATGTCTACCGAATCCAATCCATTGAATCGCCGCAATTTTCTGACCCTGGGCGCCGTTGCCGGAGCCAGCATCGTCGCCGCGACCGCGCTTCCCGAAGCCGGAGCCTCTGGGGTGGCACAGGCTGCCGCACCCGTTCTGATCAAGCCCAAACCTCTGGCCGACAAGGTCTACACTACCGAGGCGGCAGGCATCAGTCGCAAGACTCACGATGAGCACTTCAAACTCTATACTGGCTACGTCAACAAGGTCAACGAGATCCGCACCAAACTCGGCGCGCTGGGGGTCCCCGATCCTACCAAGGCCAACGCGACCTTCAGTGAACTGCGTGAACTGAAAGTGGAGTACAGCTTCGCCCTCGGCGGCGTCAAGAACCATGAACTCTATTTCGGACACCTGGGAGGCAAGGGTGGCGTACCCAATGGCGACATCGCCGCCGCCATCAGCTCCACTTTCGGCTCCTACAACAACTGGATGGCCGACCTCAAAGCGACCGGCATCGCGGCGCGCGGCTGGGTATGGTTGGCGCTCGACTACACCGACGGCAGCCTCTTCAACTATATCGGCGATGCGCAAAACAGCTTCCCGATCTGGAACGCCGCCCCCCTGCTGGCCCTCGATGTCTACGAGCATGCCTACTTCATCGACTTCGGTTCCGCACGTGCGAAGTATATCGATGCATTTCTCAACGTCATCGATTGGGACGCTGTCAATGCCAACTTTACCCTCGCCCGGACGATGATGAAGGCAGGGAAATAGCGGAGCCGTGATGATCAGGACGGCGGTACAGTTCGGGGCGGGCAATATCGGACGCGGATTTCTGGCGCAACTCTTTCATGAGAGTGGGCTGGAGGTCGTCTTTGTCGATGTCACCGATTCGGTCGTCAATGCCCTGAACGCGCAGCGCGCCTATCCGATCTCTATCGTCGGGTCGGGTGCGGAGATCCTACAAATCGATAGGGTGCGAGCGGTGCATGGGCGCGACCGGGTGCGGGTAGCGGAAGAGATCGTGCAGGCGGAGCTCGTCTGCACGGCGGTCGGCGCCAATGCCTTGCCCCTGGTCGCACCTGCCCTCGCAGCGGGCTTATTGGCGCGTCACAAGAGTCTGGGCACGCCTGTGAATGTGCTGCTCTGCGAGAACCTGCACGATGCGGCGAGCCTGTTACGCGCCGCCGTTGCAGATCATCTGCCGGAGAAGGATCGGGAGGCAGTGCTCGCGAAGACCGGCTTTGTACAGGCGGTCGTCAGCCGCATGGTGCCTGCCCCTACGGAGGAGGATCGTGTCACGGATCCGCTGGCGGTGCGTGTAGAAGCATACAAGCGATTGCCGGTGGATGCGAACGCGATTGTGGGAGAGTTGCCGCCTCTGGTCGGAGTGGAGCTGGTCGCTCACTTTGAGGCCTATGTCGAGCGCAAACTCTATACGCACAACGGTGCACACGCCGTGTTAGGCTACCTGGGCTATGCAGCAGGGTACACCTTTGGCTATGAGGCGCTGCGGGACGCGCGCATCGCGCCCCTTTTACGGGCGGTGTTGGCCGAGTCTTCCGAAGCGCTGATCCGTCGTCACGGCTTTCCTCGGGAAGAGCAGACAGCCTACGTCGCGGATCTGCTGGAGCGGTTCGCGAACGAGAGTCTGGGAGACACCTGTATTCGACTCGCACGCGATCCTGTGCGCAAACTGGCTGCCGACGACCGACTGGTCGGCGCAGCACGGCTGTGTGAAGCGCAGGGCGTCACCCCACGCGTCCTCTCCTGGGCGATCGCCGCGGCGCTGCGTTACGACGAACCGAACGATCCTTCCGCTCCGGAGTTGCAGCGCATGCTGCGCGAACAGGGACGCGAAATCACGCTGCGCAAGGTGTGCGGCATCGCGCCGACAGAGTCGCTTGCCGCCCTGATCGAGGAAGCCATGAACGTGACGACCGGAGCCTACGATGCAGGCTGAACACGACGAGGTAGGAGCGCTGCGCCATCGGAACGCGACCATCCGCTCTCTGCACGCAGAGGAGCGCGAGGCCTGCCTCGATCTCTGGTGTTCGGTCTGGCCCAGCGAGGGCAGCCGCGCCTATTTCCAACGTTATTTTTACGGGGACATCGACTGGCTGCCTCACTATACCCAGGTCGCTGAGATCGACGGACGCATTGTCAGCGCCGTCCATATCTGCAGGCGCGTGGTGGCCTGCGGCGATCTGACGCTGACCGTAGGCGGTATCGCCAACGTCGCGACGGCCCGAGAGTTCCGGGGCGAAGGCTACAGCACCGCGTGTCTGCGCCGTGCGATAGCGGTCATGGAGGCGGATGCGCTGGACTTCTCGCTGCTCTTCACCGGCATCAATCCGTTCTATGCGCGGGAAGGTTTCGTCGATTGGCCCCGAGAACGCCTGCGCGGCGCGATCCGCACCGACTTCGCACCGCGTGCGACGGTGTTGCAGGTCCGCCCGGCGACCAACGCCGATATTCCTGCGATCCAGCGGCTCTACGCCGCCTACAACCGGACGCGCCCGATTGCGGTGCAGCGCAGCCCCGCCTACTGGCGGGACTGGATCGGCTTTCTGCCGGATAGCATGGGAGAGCCGCCACTGGTAGCTCTGAACGACGCGGGCCAAACGGTGGGGTACGCCTGCTACCAGGCCAATTTCTACCGGGGGCATCAGATCAACGAAGACTATGCCTACGTCACCGAGATCGGCTTGACGGCGGACGCCGATCCCAGGGAAGTCGCGAACGCTCTGCTGGACGCGATTGCGCAGCGAGTCCTCGCTTCCGGCAAGCGCGAACTGCATGTGAGCGTCGGCCTGGACAGCCCGATCCGCACCGCACTCGACGGCCTGTTGACCCAGAGCGAATCGAATGTTACGGGTTCTGGGATGGCCCGTCTGCTGCACCGAGACAACCTGCTGCGCAGTTTGATCCCGGAACTCACGGATCGCTGGATCTCCGCAGGCCGCCCGCCCGGCGCTCTGACGTTCGCCACGCCTTACGGTCCGACCGAACTCAATGCCAACGGCCCCTTCCTGCGCGTCCATGCGACAGAAGCAGAAGAGGAGGCGTTGCTGCTTTCGGCTTCAGACCTGTTCTGCCTATTGTTCGGCTCACTCTCGCCCGAAGAGGCTACCGAAGAGCAAACGCTCTATCCGCTGCTGCACGCCCTATTCCCGCCCTGCGGAACTGTCTACTGGGGCGCGGACGGGTTTTAGGGGAGACACCTCCCCCAACCCCCTCCTTCTAAAGGAGGGGGCTCAATTTGAAGAAGGAGAAGGCGTACAAACAATGTCGTTGATGCTGGAAGAGATCTATGAACAGCCGCAGGCGATCGCCCGAGCCGTAGAGCAGGAGTATGCGAATGTGGCGCGTTTGGTGGGGGAACTGCGCGAACGGGACATACGCCATGTCGTGATTGCCGCGCGCGGCACCTCAGACAACGCCGCAACCTATGCCAAATATCTGATCGAGATCGTGGCCGGGTTTCCGGTGGCGCTTGCCGCGCCTTCCGTCTATACCCTGTACGACGCCTCCGTGAACCTGGCGGGCAGCCTCGTGCTGGGCATCTCCCAGTCCGGACAGGCCACCGATGTCGTGAAAACGCTCTCTGTCGCTCGCGGCGCTGGCGCGCTGACAGTGGGCATTACCAATGTAGCCGGTTCGCCGCTCAGCACGGTCAGCGACTACACGCTGCTCTGCCATGCCGGAGAGGAGAAGGCGGTCGCCGCTACCAAGACGTATACGACCGCGCTGGCGCTGATCGCCCTGCTTGTCGGGCAGTGGGCAGGCAATGCCGACCTGCTCCACGGGCTGCGGGCGATTCCCGATCAGCT
The DNA here is from genome assembly GCA_043762265.1 of Chthonomonadaceae bacterium. Classification (GTDB taxonomy): domain Bacteria; phylum Armatimonadota; class Chthonomonadetes; order Chthonomonadales; family Chthonomonadaceae; genus JANXLO01. Next base: position 12,534 of record JAYUMV010000039.1, read on the forward strand.
TCAGGCGACCCTAAATATGGACGATACCGTTGCTGCTGCCGTGGAACGCTACCGCTATATTCAGGAGTGTGCCGTGCTGGCACGCGGCCTCAATCAGTCCACCGCTCTGGAGACCGCGCTGAAAATGACCGAGACCAGCTATATTGTCGCCAAGCCCTATTCCGGCGCGGACTTCCTGCATGGCCCCATCGCCATGGTCTCCGAGGGTTTCCCCTGCTTCCTGTTCGCTCCGGAAGGCCGTACCTATCCCTCGATGGTCGAGCTGGCATTGAAGCTGCGGGATCGTGCGGCGGAACTGATCGTAGTGGCGCACTCTCCGGAGATCCTGGAACTGGCGACTAAGCCGCTGGCCCTGCCCCTCCCAGTGCCGGAACTGCTTAGCCCTCTCCTCTATATCGTGCCCGGACAGTTATGGGCCTATCATCTGGCGCGTGCGCGGGGACAGAACCCCGACAAACCGCGTGGCCTGACGAAAGTCACACTTACACGCTAAAGAAGGGGCGATTCAGGTATGCTGCGACGGATTGCCGGGATTGTGGAGAGCATCACTGCCGAGCGGCCGGGGGCCCAGGAGATTCTGGTCCGCCTCGACACGTCTTCCTCCGCTGAGGCAGCCTCGACAAGAAATTTACGTCAGGCGCTCAACCTGACGACACTGACGGGGCAGATTGCGATTGGAGAGCGGGTCCTGCTCAACACCGTAGCGGTGGAGATGAGTTTGGGGACAGGCGGGCAGGACTTCGTCGTGACCGGCCTGGAACGAGTGGAGGAGCGAGAGTCTCCGCCCGGCCATATTCTTAAGATGCGTTATACGCCTCTGCAGGTTCCCGTACTGGCCGTAGAAGCCCAGGAGAGTCCCCACCATGATGCGATCCGGTTGTTTGCAGGCCTCGACGATCTGCCGGTCGTTTGTGCGGAGCTGCACAGTCAGTTGCCTGCCATCTGCGCTGCCGCTCACTGGGCAGCGGAGCGACATGGAGGACTACGGCCGCCACGCATCGCTTATATCATGACCGATGGCGCCGCGCTGCCCCTGGCGCTCAGCCGCCTGGTACCAGAACTCAAATCACGCGGGCTGCTCACTGCAACGATCACAACCGGACAGGCATTTGGCGGAGACTACGAAGCGGTAAACCTCTACTCGGCGCTGGCCGCCGCACAAGCGGTCGTCGAAGCCGACATCATCGTGGTGGCCCAGGGACCCGGAACCGTCGGCACCGGCACGGCGCTGGGCTTTTCCGGAATCGATCAGGGACTGGCGATCAACGCCGCCGCTTCGTTAGGCGGCGTTCCTATCGTTGTCGCGCGCATCAGTTTTGCAGATTCCCGACGCCGGCACATTGGCCTGAGTCATCATACCGTGACGGTACTGACGCGCGTTGCCAGAGCCCCGGCGCTTCTGCCGCTGCCGCGCCTCTCCCCCGAACAGAACCTGGCGCTAACCACCATGCTCGACGAGTTGGGACTGTCCGAAACTCTCGATCCCATCACGATCGATGCCGATCAGGCGCTGCTTGCGTTGGAGGCCTGGGGTCTCTCCGTCACCACTATGGGCCGTTCCCTCACCGAAGAACGTCCGTTTTTCCTGTCCGCTGCCGCCGCCGGTCTGCTCGCCGCCCAACTTGTCGAATCCCGTATAGGCTGACCTACGTTCCACATCCGCCTGTTCGCTTTTCGATACTTTCTGGAACTCACAAGCAAGAGACCAGCAAGCAATCCCATCCCGGCCAACTCGCTCTTACCTCCGAGCGGTAGAATTCGGGGAACCTTTCGTTCTGTAGCGCGTCAAATACGGGTAATCGCTGCGATATATACGCAGTTCCCCTAATGTCTATTCACTATGAAATCGGTTATCCTATAAGCAATCCATTCTCCGTCAATCAAACTCGGGACATAGAAAGATAGGAAGTACAATGCAGCCGACCCAAAAACTCGATGATACCATGCCCGCTATCGTCCATCTAGGTCTGGGAGCCACCACCCTCGTTTTGGGTGTCCATCTTATCTTCGCGGGACTACGGAACCTCCTTGATCTGTGGGTCGCTCTGACTCCCAACCAGGATCGCGAATGGAATTTCTCGCGTTCGCGCTCCTAACCCTATTCGTTTAGCAGCGCCTCTACTTTGGCGTCCAGGTTTCCGCCAGGGTCGAAGCCCGACAGTGATTGACTGATATTGCCTTGTTTGTCGATGAGATACAACTGGGGAATTCCATCGAAGACATATTTCGTGCGGACCTCGGGAATGTCGGAATAGAGCACAACGGGATAGGTCATTCCGAGGTTTTGCACTGCGGCGGGCACTTGCGCCGCCGTATTCGTCTCATCCACCGCGATTCCTACCACTTCCAGCCCCTTCGCATGATACTTGGTGTAGATGCGCTCGATTTCTGGAATACTTTTGCGGCACGGATCGCACCAGGTCGCCCAGAAGTCTATCAGCACGACTTTGCCCTTCCAATGCGACAGGGCCACCGGTGCTGCTCCCTTTGTGAGCGGCAGCGTGAGTTCTGGGGCGCGTTCTCCCTCCCTCGCCACGCCACTGCCGGAGTTACCCTGCGGCCCGCAGCCTCCGGAGAGCGCTGCCAGCGCTCCCAGTATCCACACAACCCATTGACGCTTGCTCACGCATTCCGCCTTCCTATGTTCTCTCAATTCTAGCTTTTGAAGGTAACTACGGTCGCGCCTTCGCCGCCCTCGCCCTCTTCCCCAAGGCGGACGGAGGCGACGGCAGGATGGCCCCGCAGAAACTCCCAGACCGCTTTGCGCAGGGCGCCCGTACCGCGTCCGTGCACGATGCGCGCCTGCCCGATCCCGGCGGCATAAGCATCATCGACATATTTGTCGAGCAGTGGCTGGGCCTCTTCGACGCGCATCGCACGCAGCATCAACTCCGGCGCAATCTGCATCGATTTGCGCATGGCGATTGCGCTGGCTCCAGAACTTTCTGCCTCGTTTTTGCGGGTGGCCTTGCGGTCGGCGGCAGCGGCCTCAGTCTTCGGCAGAGGCCGCAACTGGTCGAGCGGCAGTGTCGCACGCATCACGCCGATCTGCACGGCGACCACCCCGTCACGCGGCGCCTCCAAAATTTGACCGTCCATATTCAGTGAGAGCACGCGCACCCGATCCCCTTTTTTGTAGAGGTGGCCCGGTTCGATCGGCGCAAGCTCTTCCTGAGGCGTATTGGTCGGGTTGTCGGAGAGGGCCGTGAAGGTGTCGGTGCGCAGCGTGTTGACCCGTTGGCGGATGCTCGGGCCTTTCTTCACACCCTTGTTCATCTTCTGCAGATCGTGGATAATGTTCTCGGCCTTGTCGCTGGTGCGGCGCAGGATCTCCCGCGCCTCCTCCTGCGCCTGCTGACGCACGCTGCGCTGAACCTCCGCAATCTGCTTGACGCGCGTTTGGTACTCTTCGCGGGCCGCATAGGCTTCGTCCCGAGCGCGTGTGGCAGCCGCCTCCGCCTCCCGTGTCTGGCGGCGACTCTGTTCGATCTGTTGCAGCAGCTCTCCGGTCTCCAGTTCGCGGTTCGAGAGGAAGGCGCGCGCCTCGTCGATGATCTCTGCGCGCAGGCCGATACGCGAGGCGATGTAGAGCGCGTTCGACATTCCCGGCACACCGAGCAGGATCCGATAGGTCGGCGAAAGCGTCTCGGTATCGAACTCCACGCTGGCGTTCTCCACCCCGGCGCGGGCATAGGCGTACTCTTTCAACTCGCCATAGTGCGTGGTCGCGACAATCCGCGCGCCACGGCCCATCAGGTGATCGAGCAGAGCTTTTGCCAGCGCCGCGCCCTCGGCAGGATCGGTGCCTGCGCCCATCTCGTCCATCAGAATAAGCGCGTTGGTACTGACAGTTTCCACGATCCGCACCAGATTTTTGAGGTGCGCGCTGAAGGTGGAGAGGCTTTGCTGAATGTCCTGCTCGTCCCCGATGTCCGCGAAGACCTGATCGAACAGCGCGATATCGCTATCGGGTGAAGCCGGGATCTGAAGCCCTGCCAGCGTCATCAGGGTCAGCAGGCCGATGGTCTTGAGCGTGACGGTCTTACCGCCGGTATTGGGGCCTGTAATCAGGAGCGTGGTAAACTTCTCGCCCAGTTCGATGTCGATCGGGACGACCTTGCCGCTGAGCAGCGGATGCCGCGCATGGTACAACTTCACCACACCGCGCCGATTCAGGTGCGGCTCGTTTGCGTCCATCTCCTCCGCCAGCACGGCCTTAGCATGGATCACATCGAGGTGGCCCAGGATAGAGGCCATCCGCTGCAGCTCGTCGTAGTAACTGCCGGTCAGCGCCCCTAATTCGGAGAGGACACGTTCGACCTCCTGCTCCTCCTTTATAGTCAACTGCTTCAGGTCGTTGCCCATCTCCACGGTCTGGGAAGGCTCCATAAAGACGGTTGCGCCGGACTGGCTGGTATCGTGCACGATGCCGCCGAATGCCCGCGCATACTCCGCCTTCACCGGAATACAGTAGCGCCCGCCCCGCACCGTCACCACGAACTCCTGCACAAAGGTCTTAATGCGATCATTCGTCAGATAGCTTTGCAGGCGATCGTTCAAGCGGTGCGCCGTCACCTTGATCTGGCTGCGGATACGGCCTAGCTCCTGGGAGGCGCTGTCCTTCACATCGGCCGCTTCGCTGATGCTGCTTTCGATGCGGTTCTCCAGGATCTGCAAGACCGGCAGATTGGTCCCCATTTCCGCCAACAGGGGGCACTTCTCCGCCCGATTCAGCAGAAACATCCGCATCCGCCGTGCTGCACCGGCCGTGTGCATGATCTCCAGCAACTCGTGCGGCGAGAGACGGGCCGCAATCCGGGCGCGCTCCGCCGTATCGCGAATATCGCGAATCCCGCCCAGCGGCATTCCACTGTCGTGGTCGCGCAGGTCGCGTGCCTCACGGGTCTCCTGAAGGCGACGCGTGACGGTCTCGGGATACGGCAGCGGTTCCAGTTCCAACGCGAACTGTCTCCCGATGCCATTGGAGGTATGGGCCGCGAGACGGTCCAGAATCTTTCTATATTCAAGTAGTTGCAGCGAATGTGCGTCCATTATCGTCCTGTGTTAACATGGGAAATATTGAGTGAATCGGCAGTGTAAAAGTAGAGACCTGATCCCGCCCGCTCTCTATCGTCGCGCCAGGCTCAAATACTAAATACGTGTTTTAGGGCCTGCTCATTATAACATACGCAGCGGGGTCATGCCATTTGCCTGCCCCCTCCAGAGGAATTCCGTCCCCTTGGCACGAATTGCCAGTATGAGTTTTCCTTTTTAGACAGGATTAACAAGATTTACAGGATTAACAGGCTTTCCCATGAAACATGCAGATCTAACGCAAGAAATCATTGGCTATGCGATGAAGGTGCATCGCACTTTGGGGCCGGGATTTCTGGAATCCGTCTATCAAAACGCATTGGCACATGAATTGCGTCAGGCTGCTCTCTTAACGGAGTGTGAGAAGAGAATTCAGGTCTATTATGCGGATACCGTGGTAGGCGAGTTTGCGGCAGATATGCTCGTTGAGGGGATTGTGATTATCGAAAACAAAGCCGTTCGAGCGCTAATCCTCGCCCACGAAGTTCAGTTGGTCAACTATCTTACGGCCACAGGCATTGACATCGGACTGTTGTTCAATTTTGGTGCCCAGCGCCTCGAAGTGAAACGCAAGTACCGCACCTTTCTTCCAAAGAAAGCAGATGCAGGACAGGATTTACAGGAGGAACAGGATGAGAATTCATGAATACGTTGCAGGTAGGTATTGGTTTGAGCCGACCACAGAGACTCTATTCTCGATTTTATCCTGTTCCTCCTGTAAATCCTGTCCAAATTATAACTCTTCGGCAGGAAGCGGGATTCATCGCGTGCGGAAGGCGGGGCCTTCTGGTATGAATTTATGACGCGATTAGTCCATGTCAGCGTCGTCATCCGAGAGGCGGGGCGCATTCTGCTGGTGCAGGAGGCGAAGCAGGAGAACCGCGAACGCTGGAACCTCCCTGGCGGTCACCTGGAAGAGACCGAGACGTTAACGCAGGGGACGCTGCGGGAAGTCTTCGAGGAGACCAGATTGCATGTCGTTCTTGAGGGGCTTATTGGCATCTATACGACAGTGCGTCCGGGCTACCAGGCGTTTCGCTTCGTCTTTGCAGCGCCGCATTCCGGCGGCGAAGCCTTCGCAGGCGACGACATTCTCGCCGTCCGTTGGGCGACGCCAGAAGAGATTGCTCTCCTTACCGACATTGAACTCGTCAGTCCTGCAATGTTTCGCCGTATTCTCTCCGACTTCCAGCACAACTCCCTCACGCCTCTTTCCCTACTCGTTGAACCACAGTAAGACTAGAACCAGCGGTGGAAGGCGAGGGAGGCGTTGAGGCCACCGAAGGCGAAGGAGTTGGAGAGGGCGTATTCGACTTCTGCGGGACGGGGCAGATGGACAACGATGTCGAGGGGGCAGTCGGGGTCGAGTGTGGTGAAGTTGGCGGTGGGGGGCAGGAGGTTGTTCCGGAGGGCCAGAAGGGTGGCGACGGCTTCCAGGCTGCCAGCGGCGCCGAGCGTGTGGCCGTGTACCGACTTCGTGGCGCTGACGGCGATCTCAGGAAGATGAGGGCCGAAGACGATCTGCGCGGCGGCAGCTTCCGTGGCGTCGTTAAGACGGGTGGCGGTGCCGTGGGCGTTGAGATGAGTGATCTGCGTAGGATCGAGATGGGCGTCGGTGAGGGCGGACTGCATGGCGCGAGCCATTCCCAATTCCGAAGGCTGCGTCAGGTGAAACGCGTCGGAGGACATCCCGAAGCCGACGATCTCACCGTAGATGGTCGCGCCGCGCGCCTGCGCGCGTTCCAGGGGCTCCAGAGTCAGGATGGCAGCGCCTTCGCCCAGGCTCATGCCTGTGCGGTCGGCGGAGAAGGGACGGCAGGGGTCGGGTGAGACCACGCGCATGATCTCCCAGGCTTTGAGATTGACTGCGGTGAGGGAGGCTTCGCTGCCGCCGGTGACAGCGGCATCCAGCAGACCGTTGCGGACCATCCAGTAAGCCTGCCCGATGGCGTGGGAGGAGGAGGCGCAGGCGGTCGTCACCGTGAACGACGGCCCCGTAAGGCCGAACTCCATCGCGATAAAGCTGGCCCCGGCGCTGCCCATGCAGCGGGCGACCGTGTAGACGCTGGGCCTGCCATCGTGCTCGTAATAGCTCTGATGCGCCCGGTCGGTCGCGTACTGCCCGCCACAACAGTTGCCGGTGATGACGCCGATCCGTTCAGGCTCACAGGGGCGCGGCTCCCAGTGTGCGTCTTGAACGGCCTGCCGAGCGGCAATCAGAGCGAACTGAGCGAACCGATCCATCTGTTCGCTATGCTTGCGTTCGAAATGGAGGAGCGGATCGTAGTCCGGCACCATTGCCGCGTTCTTGATCTTTGAGACAGAGGCGGTTTCAGGCGGCAGCGGACGGACCGCTGTCTCGCCTGCCAGCAGGCCTTTCCAGAACGGTTCTACTCCCTCGCCCAATGCAGAGAGTACCCCCAGGCCCGTGACGACCACGCGCCGCATCATGCCAGGTCGCCCCCGTCCGGGTGGGTGCCATTCTCGCCATTATTGACTCCGGCCAGCGCCATTTTCTGCGCCGAGCGCTTCTCCGCAATCAGAGTGGCCGCCGGTATCTTTACATTCCAGACCAGTCCGAGCCGCTTCAAAGTGGTGATGATGACGGCATTGACATCGATCTGCCACCAGTCCAGGCCGTGTTTGGCAGAGTTAGGAAAGGCGTGGTGGTTGTTGTGCCAGGCCTCCCCGAAGGAGAGAATCGACAGCCAGACATTGTTAGTGCTGAGATCGCGACTTGGGAAAGGACGGCGACCGAAAAGATGGCAGATGGAGTTGATGCTCCAGGTGATATGATGTACCAGGAACAGCCGTACCAGTCCGCCCCAGAGCAGGCCGCGAAGCGCTCCGGACCAGGAGTGTGTCCACAGGCCTTCGATGACCGTTGGGATCAGCAGGCCGAGGCCCAGCCATACGAAGTAGGTGCGGTTGATACGGGTCAGCAGCGGGTCACGCAGCAGATCGGGCACATTGCGCCACCAGTTGCGCGCCTGCGGCACCAGCATCCAGCCGACATGCGAATGCCAGAAGCCTTTGATCCAGCCACGCAGACCACTGCCTTCGAGATGCGGGGAGTGCGGATCTCCAGGCTTGTCACTGTGCTTGTGATGGCGGCGATGCAGCGCCACCCAGAACAGGACAGGCCCCTGTCCCGCCATCGAGCCTAATACGGCGAACACCGCGCGGACGGCCTTATGGGCCTCGAAAGCCCGATGCGAATAGAGACGATGATAGCCGACGCCGATGCCCGCCACGGTCAGGCAGTACATGATCGCCAGCATCACGATCTCCAACGCGCCTACCCCGTGTCCCCACAGCGTCGCCGTCGCCGCTACCATGCCGATCAAAGGCACCGTCACCATCAGCAGAGCCACCCGCTGCTCCAACCGCTCCACTTTGGAGTAGGTAGCCGCAGCGACCGCTTCGACGCTCGCTCGGGCTTCCGCAGGCGCCGCAACTTCGTTATTCTGCTTGGGCTTCCTGCCTGCGGGGCGCGGTCTTTCGGGCATTGATGGCTTTTCAAGAAGTTGATTCATTCGTGTTAAATTCCCAATCCTGGATATCGCGGCAGCGCAAAACCTTATGGCAGAGGGATTGACTTACTGCGCCCTACAACATCGGCTTCACGTTCGGCCGTTACTATAATGTACGCTTTTGTCTGGCTTTCGTTCTCGATTCTGCTCGATGAAAAAGCAGAATCACTGTGAATGAGAATAGCATATTTTGACCCCAAATGCGACAGGTGAGGGCAACATTCGATCACAGGAGGGAGAACTGCCGACGACGGCGAAAGAGTAGGGCAGTCGGTAGAAGGTTTCAGGCACGAGGGCGCGCGATGACACAACAACGATACAACTTGATTCGACTCTTTTCCTCTAAGGCATCCTGCGTTCCGCAGCGCTCGGCGAGGGATCCCTCCGCAGGGCGCTTCACCATACCAGGAGGATCCCACTCCCGGCGGGCGAGCCTCTGGCTGGTACTGCCTCTGATGCTGACCGCGCTCCCCGGTCGCGCGGACACTCTCACGCCGGAAGCAACGGCCTTTTTCGAAAGCAAAGTGCGCCCGTTGCTGATCGCGGAATGCTACAGTTGCCACAGCGAGAAGGCGACGCAGGGCGGTCTGCGGCTGGATAACAGAGATGCTATTCTCAAAGGCGGAGGGAGTGGGGCCGCCATCGTGGCCGGAAAGCCCGAAGCGAGTCTGCTGATTCGCGCCGTCCAGTATACCGATAAGCGCCTCCAGATGCCCCCGAAAGGCCGACTGTCCGATGCGCAGATCGCAACCCTGATCGAGTGGGTCAAGCGGGGCGCGCCTGATCCACGCACGAACGCCCAAACTTCCACCGGCGGCAGAGTGATCGATCTCGCGCGGGGGCGCAAACACTGGGCTTTTCAGCCGCTGAAAGCCGTCACGCCGCCGGTCGTCAAGAACGCGGCATGGTCCAAAAACCCGATCGATCGCTTTATTCTAGCGAAGCTGCAGTCGAAGGGCATGAAACCCAACCCCTATGCGGATCGCCGCACGCTCATTCGGCGCGCCACGTTCGATATGCTGGGCCTTCCGCCGACTCCGGCAGAGGTCGAGGCGTTCGTCAACGACAAATCACCGGATGCCTGGACGAAGGTCGTGGACCGCCTGCTGGCCTCGCTTCACTATGGAGAGCGCTGGGGCCGACACTGGCTCGATCTCGCCCGCTACGCCGACAGCCACGGCTATGAGCAGGACTACGACCGTCCGTATGCCTACGCCTACCGCGACTTCGTCATCAAAGCCCTGAACGCCGATCTGCCCTACAATGATTTTATCCAGTGGCAACTGGCGGGCGACGAGATCGACCCGCAGAACCCGATGGCGCTGGCCGCGACAGGCTTTCTCGGCGCAGGCGTCCACAGCACGCAGATCACCAAGAATCAGGTGGAGAAGGAGCGCTACGACGAGCTCGACGACATGCTCTCCACCACCGGCACCTCGATGCTGGGGCTGAGCGTCGGCTGCGCCCGCTGCCACAACCATAAGTACGATCCGATCCCCAATCGCGACTACTATCGCATGCTCTCCACCTTCACCACGACCGTCCGCAGCGACATGAACGTAGACCTCGACCCCGCAGGATATAAAAAGGCCAAGGCTGCTTTCGATGCCGCTCATACGCCGCTGGAGGAAAGGCTGCATCAGTACGAGACCGACGCACTGCCGGGCCGTTTCGCGCAGTGGCTGCAGAGTCCGGAGGCCCGCAAACCCCTGCACGGCTGGAACACGCTAACCTTCCGTTCCGCGAAATCCGCAGGTGGTGCGACACTGACACCGCAGGCGGACGGCTCGCTGCTCGCGAGCGGGACCAATCCCGATTTCGACACCTACACCTTCGTCGCCACCACGCACCTGACGCGTATCACCGCGATCCGCCTGGAGGCTCTGGCGCATTCGTCGTTTGTAAAGGGCGGGCCGGGCCGGGCCGTGAATGGCAACTTCGCCTTGACGGATTTCCGCGTTACGGCGGCTCCAGTCGATGGATCGAGCAAGCCGATCCTCCTGAAGTTGATAAAGCCGCATGCGACCTTCCAGCAGGCAGGACTGCCGATCTCTGCGGCCATCGACGCCGATCCGAAATCGGCCTGGGCCATCGATCCGCAGTTCGGCAAGGACCATGCCGCCTCCTTCGAGTTGGAGACGCCTGTCGGTTTCGCGAGCGGGACCCTCCTGACCTTCACCTTGAAGTTCGACAACAACAACCAGCACAGCATCGGCAGGCCCCGGCTCTCAGTGGCGACAGAAACTCCCGATCTCGCCCTCGATGCTCCCAGCCAGCCCGAGCGTATTGCCGCGCTGCTGGCCGATCCGAACCTGGATCCTGCCAGACTGGCGGGAGTAGATCGAGAGACTCTGGTGGTCTGGGCAGGCACGCACGATACAGAGTGGCAGCGACGAAACGCGCAGGTGCAGGCGCATCTGGCGCTGGCCCCCCAGCCCACGATGCAGAAGATGATGGTATGCAGCGAGGGCGTGACCGCCATTCGTAACAATACCCAGGGCGGGGATTTCCTGGAGCAGACGCACTTCCTGCTCCGGGGCGATCCCAACCAGAAAGACGGCGTTGCGACCCAGGGCTTTCTGCAGGTTCTGATGCCCGCCACCGACACCGAAAAACACTGGCAGATGACGCCTCCGTCCGGCGCGCGCACCTCGTATCGCCGCCGCTCGCTCGCCAACTGGATCACCGATACGAACGAAGGTGCAGGCGCACTGCTGGCGCG
>JAYUMV010000040.1:0-6907 GCA_043762265.1 Chthonomonadaceae bacterium
CACGATGTCTGGATCACCAAAGAACCGCCGAACTATTCCAGCGAGTATATGATGGGCGACGCCCGCAGCGAATAGTCCCGCTCCCACACAATACAATACCGCCGCCTCTTCTCCATTCGGAGAAGAGGCGACGGTATTTGCGTTTTTTCTGTCGTTACTTCTGAAAGAAGAGAGTGTAGACGAGAAGACTCACGACGATCGCGACCATGACGGTCACCCAGATGATCCGATCCTCATGCCAATACCACGGCGAGGCTCCGCAAAAACCGCATTTATGGACGTTTGCGGGCAAACGATGCTTGCAGCCAGGACAATTCTTGGAGTACGCTGCCTTGAGAGTTCCCGACTTCCGGCGCTTCATAAGAATGGTTTTCCAATTCTGTTTCGTTAGGGATATGACAACTATTATGACACAAATATTCCCTAGGTCGCATGTGTTTGCTAACGAGCATGCATCATCTCTCGCAATTCTCCCTTATGCATGCCGGTTCGAAGGCGCCCGATCCGAATAGGGACAGGCGCCCTTCCTCGTACGACCCTATTTCGGGGCGAGAATCACCTGGACATCCCGACTGGCAGCGACTTCGGCGGCAATCGTCACCTGATCCGGACGCTTGCCATCCTCATCGTAGATGACAAGCGTGTTCTTGCCGGGGACCAGCCAGCACTCAGGAATGTAGAGACCGTTGATCGGAACTTTCTCCGGATAGCGGCCCAGGTTATGGCCGTTGACCCAGACCGAGCCGTGCCCGAGCCCGGCGGAGAGGACGCGCCAGATCGGATGCGATCCTTCCATAGGCGGAGGCGCAGCGGTAAACGTCGTCCGGAAAAAGACCGGTCCAGGAAAAGTTTGCCCCGGACTGAGCGATTTCCAGTCAGCAGCAGAGAACGGGTCGCCGGGGCCACCACGGAGTTTCCAGCCGGTGGAGGTCACCTCGTCTCCGACCTGCGTCACCAGCTTCACCGGTTTGTCCAGCCCTCCCGTATTATCTGTGTTCTCGACGAAGACGCTCAGCACCGCCTCGGGGCCAGCCTCTAACGGCACATCGAAAGCCGTGTCCCAGCCTTTATGACTGCCGACCATTTTGCCGTTCACGAACACCGTGCCGTTATCGTCCACGCTCTCGAAATGCAGAGACACATGCGTGGCTCCTGTCGTCGCCGGGATCGTCGTCTGGAACCAGGCAAACCCGCGCCGTTTATTGAAGGCGTCGTCTCCCACCGTGTAAGGCTGCCACGCTTGCGCGTCGGCAGCAGGAGGGCCGCCCTTCACGGCGTCTGCATTCACGCTCTTCCAGACCCGCCAGCCGTTTAGCGCGGTTCCACTGCCTTGCCGGATCGTGACGGGGCCAGACAGCCCTTTGGGATCGCTATTATCGACCGGCCCGACGTAGCCAAACAGTTTGTCCCGCCCATCGTGCGCCGTAAAGACCGCAAGGGTATGGGTTCCCGGCTCCAAGGCAACCGGAATTTCGCTGTGTATCTTGCCTTCCGCAGTGCGCACCCCATCGACATACAGGATCGCCCGGTCCCCACCGTTGGCATGAAATGCGTACTGCCCTGCCTTCGGAACATGGATCTGGGCACGATACCAGGCATCCGCCGTCAGATCGCCGTCGGCCCCCATCTGCTGCGGCACATCGCTCGTCTTCCAGCCACGATCATCGTAGTTAGGAGAAGCGGGTTGAGAAGCGTCCTTCGCCTGCCAGGGGCTCAGGTCCAGCGACAGAGGTTGACTGGGAAATGCCTTCTGGTTATTCAGCCGTGTCACCGACCCGCCTGGGCCATAGACCATTGCCTGAGAAAGGCTGAGGTTCGCCCCGGTGGTACTCGTATCGAGTGTCTGCCTGGCCCCGGAACCGCCGCCATTGACAGTCGTCGCTGGCCAGGGCCGCTCGGTTTTCAGCAGCAGACGCCCTCCCGTAAAGCGGGCCTCTCCTACGAAACTCGGTCCGCAGGCGATGTACGTCTGCCCACTATCTTCTAGAAACCATGTGTGATCCGCCTCGGTATTTCCTACGGCCAGCACGCGCACCCGTCGCATACCGGCCTTGAACGTGTATGTAGTGGCATCGCCAGCTCTAAAGATTAAACTTAGGTTCAGCGTTCCCGGATCAGTCGATTTTAGTCCCTCCTCTCCGTCGGCTCCCTTCGCTCCCTCCTCGATCTGCGTACCTGCCGGAACGGCAAAGCGTATCTCCCCCGGTGAACCCGATGGACCGTAGAGGACCAATGTGGTGGTATCCCCTTGCTGCACGACACCCAGAATACGGGCAACGGCCCATTTCAGCTTCACGTCGGGGGCGAGCGCGAAATCGCGAACGACAGGCATGATGTCGTTGGGCGCAAGGGTGATCGGCCCGCTGGCGGGCAACGTCAGGCCGTCGATCTTCACCTGCGTCCACACTGTAGATTTGCCGGGGTTGTCCAGGAACATGATGCTGCCCGCTGGCCCCTGCCGCGCCGTGATGCGAACAGCCGGGTCCGTGGCCGCTCCCTGAACGCTGGAGGTGGCATCACCGGAGTTTTCGAGAATGTCCTGAAAGCTGCGAGCGAACCAGGCTGCCTTCTTGAAAGTGTAGTAGAGAGGGCGCAGATCTCCTGCCTGACCGACCCCGGTGCCGTAGTCGTAACAGGCCGCGTCCTCATTATTGTTTGTATAAGCGAAGTTGGTGCCGCCGTGCGCCATGTAGTAGTTGTAGCCGTTGCCGCCGTGCGCAATGATTTTCCAGGTACGGCGGGCATAGGTCGGTGCATCCTGCGGGCGCGAACCGTAGACGTCGTACCAGACCGACCAGAACTCCGTCGAGAACCAGGGATTGGGCCGGTTTGGATCGTCCATGGCTGTATCGCTGGCAGGATCGCTGGCGTGGTGCAGCCCGCTGAAGAAGTAAGGCACCTCCAGCCCGAGTTCGAGGGCCTTCTTGCGCAAGTGCGTAAAGTAGGCGTTCGGCTCCTCGGTTCCCCACCCCGCCCCCTCGTTCTCCAACTGCACGAGCACGACCGAACCGCCATGATTAATCTGGTTTGAGGCCACTACCGGCATCAAGTGCTCGAAGAAACGATCCATCGCATCCAAAAACGGTTTGTTGGCATCTCGCACTTTGAGTCCGGGCTTAAACCGCAGCCAGAGAGGATAGCCGCCGTTGTCCCACTCCGCGCAGTAGTACGGCCCCACCCGGCAGATCGCATACATGTCCATCTGCTTGACCAGTTTCAGGAACGCCCCGAGATCGTGGTCGCCTTTGAAATCGAATTTGCCCTCTTCCGGCTCGTGCCAGTTCCAGAACGTGTAGACCTCCACGCAGTTGAACCCCGCACGCTTCAGGCGCAGCAGACGGTCCCGCCACAACTCATGCGGTATACGCGCATACTCCATCCCGGCAGAGGCCAGAAAGGTACGCTTCCCGTTGATTAGAAAGCCTTTGCTGTCGTAGTCGCTGAAGGCTTTGGCGGCAGGAGCCGCAGGAAACATGTGATCGTTCGCGTGCGCTGGCAACGCTGCACTGAAAGCCAGGCCCAGCAGCAGAGGGATACAGGCAGTACGAGCAGCGCCTCTCCGACGTGCATATTTCAATGTGGTGATCTCCAATCCTTTATTCTCCCGGAGGCGGCTGCCTCTCTACTCTGTCTACACTGCGAAGGCGACAAAGCGCCCCTTCCCGACGGCGTTCGCGACGCGCATAAGGAAGGGGCTGACCTGTTTCGCCGAGGACAACCGACCCTTCGTCGAGGTTAGTCGAGATAGATGAACTCGTTGGTGTTGATCAGGACGTGACAGAAGTCAGCGAGTGCGGCGCGCGCGGCTTCCTTCTGAGTTTTCGCATCAGGTGCGTTGAATCCTGCTTGTTGTACGCTCGCGCCTTTGCTCGCCTGGTGTGTGGTATCTAGGTGAAGCTGCGCCTGTCGGCTCAGGAAGTCGAGCGCGGCCTGTTTCTGGGCAGCGGTCGGGCGGCGACAGAGGGCGATCTGGTAGGCGCGTTCGATCTGTTTGGCCGCATCGTCCCCGGCATCCTTCGTCACACGTTCCGCGAAGAACTTCGCCTCAGTGCGGGTGAAATCGCCGTTAAAGAGAGCCAACGCCTGGGGGGCGATGGTGGTGGCGGAGCGGCGCGGGCAGGTATTGGTCATATCCGCGCCATCGAAGGCTTCGACGATGGGGAGGACGAGCGAGCGGCGCTGGAACACATAGATCGTGCGGCGCAGGCCGTCCGCTTCCGAAGAGGCCCCCCACTTGTGCGTAGAGCCCGTCGAGAGCACTTCATCGCTGACCTTCGGATAGACGCTGGGGCCGCCCATCGCGGGATTCAGGCGTCCGCTGACCGCCAGGATACTGTCGCGCAGTGGTTCTCCCTCCAGCCGGATGCGGTTCATGCGCCAGAGGAGGGCGTTGTACGGATCGGCCTTGATGGCGATCGGATCGAGTTTCGACGACATCTGGTAGGTGTTTGAGAGCAGCATCAGGCGATGCATCTTCTTGAGGCTCCAGCCCTGATCCATGAACTGGATCGCCAGCCAGTCCAGGAGTTCCGGGTGCGAGGGCCGGTCGCCGTTCCGCCCGAAGTCCGACGGGGAGGCGACAATGCCTTTGCCGAAGTGATGCTGCCAGATGCGGTTGACCATGACGCGGGCGGTCATCGGGTTGTCGCGGCTGCCCAGCCAGTTTGCGAGGGCGGCACGGCGCCCGCTGGTGTTGCCGGTAGTGGGAGGCGTCACGTCTGCGGGTTTCTCTTCGCCGCCCACGAGGGAGGCGAGGAAGCCGGGTTTGACTTCCGGCCCAGGGGTGGCAAGGCTGCCGCGCAGCAGGATATGCTCCGTCACTCCGGCCCGATTGTCCTCCGAGATGGCTTCCGCAACCGGCTCGTACGGGGCAATCTGGCTTTCCAGGCCCCGAATATCGCTCTCGATCCGGTTGCGCGCGTCTCGGTCGGCGTCCTTCAGGTAGCGATCGATCTCCTCATCCTGGATCTTCGTGATCTTTTCGCCGTTCTTGGCCAGTTTCTGTTTCTCCGCAATCGCCATGTCGCGATGGCTGTTGCGCAGGTCTGCCAACTGCTTGCGCAGCGCTTCCAGGCGAGCCTTGGGCGCGGCGGTCTTCTCGGCATAGGCGGCATTGTCGCTGCCCTCGGGAAGGTGGGTCTCGACCCATTTGGTGCCGGCGTAGAAGCTTTGTAGGCGGTAGTAGTCGGCCTGGGTGACACGGTCGTATTTGTGATTGTGGCAGCGGGCGCAGCCGACGGTGAGACCGAGCACAACCGAGCCGGTCGTATCGGTGACATCGTTCAGGTAGTCCTGCCAGCGCTGCGGAGGATCGGTGCTGAGTTCGTCCCAGGGTCCGAGGCGGGCAAACCCGGTTGCGGTAACGGAGTCGGCATCTTTAGGATAGAGTTCGTCGCCTCCGACCTGCTCTTTCAGGAATCGGTCGTAAGGCTTGTCGCTGTTGAAGGCGCGGATCACATAGTCGCGGTAGCGCCAGGCATGGGGCCGCGTGCCATCGTTCTCGAAGCCGTGGGTCTCTGCGTAGCGGACGAGGTCAAGCCAGTGGCGCGCCCAACGCTCCCCATAACGCGGGTCGGCGAGCAGTCGGTCCACCAGTTTTGCGTAGGCATCGGGAGCGGTGTCGTTCAGGAACGAGTCGGCTTCTTGCGGCGTCGGCGGCTCGCCGATCAGGTCGGCATAGACTCTTCGGAGCAGCGTGAACTTCGGCGCGGGCAGCGCGGGCTTCAGCCCTTTCGCTTCCAGCTTCGCGAGGATAAACGCGTCCATGGGATTCTTGACCCAGGCGGCATTCTTGACATGCGGGATGGCATGCGCGACGGGAGCGGTGTAGGGATAACCGAGTTTGATGGCATCGATCTTCGCGCCTTGAGCGATCCAGGTTTCGATGGTCTTGAGTTTGTCGGCGTCGAGCGCGGGACTGTTCAGCGGCATTCGGGGCTGCTTCGTGCCGTGGAGGTAGGCGAGCAGGAGACTCTCCGCCGGTTTGCCGGGGACGACGACTTTGACACCTACGCGGGTGCCGCCTTTGAACAGCGCCTCGGGCGTTTCGACCACGAAGCCGCTGCTATGCTTGTCGCTGCTGTGGCAGGAGCCGCAGGTCGATTTGAAGATCGGTTCGACCTCTTCCCGATAGCTGATCAGCGCGACCGGTTTGGCCGCGCCGACCGGCTTTTGGGCAGCGCTAGCCTTCTTATGGAGAGCCGACTGGCCCGCTGTCGCCGCCGAAAGGCCACCGACAACCGGCACTGACAGAGCGATCGTAAACAGGAAGCGCGCAGAACGCATAACGGTATTTCCCTCGCCTCAATCAGAAAGAGACACATCGCGCCATCCCGGGCGACGTGCCTCTTCATTGTACACGTTTCAGATCGGTTAGACAAGCCGAATCGTGCCGTTGTTGCAACTATTGGGAGGGTCCCGTGTTTACGTCTCGCGCTCTAATGCGGCCCCATCACCGTTTCTGCCGTGCCGCACGGCCCGCCGCCTATCGCCGCAGCAATGCCGACGACTTTGCCATCGAAGGTCGTAGGTTCGGTGTAAAAGTGCGAGAGTTCGGCGCTGGAGGCAGGAACGTAGTGGCAGATGAGAGCACGGCGGAAACGGTCGTGGCTGGAGTTCGGGTAGGAGCCGTGGATTACGCTGCCGTTGAAGAACAGCACATCTCCGGCGTTGAGTTCGAGCGGGACTTCCGCCATCCCTTCCGGAATGTTGACATGATCCGACGTGAAGAAGAGCTTCGAGTCGGCTCTCTCCGGGCAGACCACATCGGTATGGTTCGACCCCGGCACCACGACCATGCCGCCATTTTGCGGATCGGCGGCATCGACGGCCAGCCAGGCAGCGATGCAGGTGCCCGGCTTCACGCGCAGATAGTAGTTGTCCTGGTGCAAATCCTGCCCGCGTGCGC
>JAYUMV010000041.1:0-2878 GCA_043762265.1 Chthonomonadaceae bacterium
ATTGCAGCTTCTCCTTGAAGAACTGCAATAGTTTATCCGGTACCGAGAGATTGGGAATTCTAATTGTCGCTGAGCGGGAATTCTAATTGTCGTTATTCAGACCAGAACCTGGATTTACAGCGTGATGCGCTTACCCGGGCAGGATGCGCTCAGATCTACCAGGAAAAGGCCAGTGGGAAAAGTACGGGGGTAGAGCGTCCCGAATGGACACACTGCCTCAAGGCGCTGCGCTCTGGGGATACGCTGGTGGTGTGGCGGCTCGACCGGTTAGGCCGCTCCCTGTCGGATCTGGTGCGGATTGTAAGTGAATTAGAACAGCGGGGTGTGGGGTTTCTCTCGCTTACGGAGAATATCGAAACGGGCAGTGCTGCCGGGAAGTTGATCTTTCACGTGTTCGCTTCGCTTGCGGAGTTCGAACGCAATTTGATCCGGGAGCGAACGCGCGCGGGGCTGGATGCCGCCCGTGCCCGTGGGCGATTAGGCGGTCGGAAACCAACATTGGATGCCCAGCAGATTCACGAGATCCGTGCGCTGCTGCGGGATCCTCAGGTGAATGTGTCGGATGTCGCCCGACGCTATGGCGTGTCTCGGACGACGATTTACAAGCATGTGGGAGTGGTAGCACCGACCCGGTCGCTCGAATGAATCTTCGTTAGGAACAAACACATTTCGGCAGGTGCTGCGACAAAGCGTTTCCATTCAACGGGGTAGGAGTAACAGTACGTTTGCAATGGTTGGGCAATAATAGATGTGTACCCATGATTCGACCATGCCGTACCTGTGGGGATTCGCATAGCATATGCCCGCTTCGGTAGGGCCAATCTAGCGCCTGACGCCAGCCGGTCACGCTACCTATATGGACAGAGCGAATAACGGGTGTGTAGGCTATAATTGCGTATCTCGGATCGTGAAAGGGAGGCTACGATGAGGAGAGTGGTTCAAATCTCTTTGTGGGTTGGAGCGGCTGTGGTATGGCTGTTACCGGGGGCGCACGCGGGCCAAAATACGCAGGTTCCCCCTTTGTATGGCGACCTTGGAGCGTATCGGCGCCCGTTCACAGCAAACGATCCTTTGGCGCGAAAGTATGTCCTCCAGGGGCTTAACTTCCTCTATGCGTTCCAATATGGCGAGGCGTTGCAGGCTTTCCAACAGGCTGCCAAGTTGGATCCCGACTGCACCATGGCCTGGTGGGGCATCGCAACCGCCAATGGTCCGCATATAAACGATCCGAGTGTCTCTACAGAACACGCTCGCGCGGCACTCAATGCACTGCAACAGGCGCAACGGAGCCTGACCCGAGCGACCCCACTGGAACAGGCACTCCTCCACGCGGCGGAAAAGCGCTTCGCCGCCCCAGCACCGACCGACCGTACTTCTCTCGATACTGCCTATGCAGCCGCGATGCGCCAGGTCTGGAAGGAGTTCCCGAAAGACGCTGATGTCGGCGCGCTTTTTGCGGAGGCAATGATGGATCTGCGCCCTTGGGACCTCTGGACAAGCGACTTCAAGCCTCAGCCTGGTACGGAAGAGATCACTACGACCGTGGAGGCTGTGCTCAAGTTGGATCCTAACAACCAGCTTGGAAACCACCTGATGGTCCATGCCTGGGAGATGTCTGCTCACCCTGAGAAGGCGGATGAAGCCGCCAATCGCCTGCGTACGCTACAACCCGGAATTCCCCATATGCTCCACATGCCCTCGCACATCGATATCCTCCGGGGGCGCTGGAAAGAAGCCATCGTTTCCAACGAAAAGGCTCTTTCTGTCGATAAGAAATACCTCAAGACCCACACTGTTCAGGGGCTCTACGGAATGTATCTGGCGCACAACTACATGGTGCTGGCGTATGCGGCTATGATGTGTGGCGAGAAAAAACGTGCTCTGCGCGCTATGGACGAGATGTTAACTACCATCCCAGCAAAATGGTGGGAAGAGAACGCGACCTTGGCGGATACCGCTGGTATGCTCATGATGCCACACGAGGTGCGGATGCGGTTCGGGATGTGGGACGCGATCCTGGCAGCGCCTCTGCCATCCGAATCGACTCCGCTCTCGCGCGTGCTGGCATACCAAGCGCGAGGCATCGCCTTCGCGGCAAAGGGACAGTTCCGCGAGGCACATGCCGAGCAGATGCGCTTCATAGAGAGCCAGAAGACGCTGTCCTCGGGAACCTTGCTGGGTCTGAGCCCGGTGAAGGATGTCATGGCGGTCGCACAACATATGCTCGCCGGTGAAATCCTGTACCATGCGGGAAAACAGGAGGAAGGGCTGGCGGAGTTGCGCTCTGCGGTGCAGTACGAAGACAGCCTTCACTACGACGAGTCACCTGACTGGGTGATGCACACTCGGCACGCCCTGGGTGCGGCACTCATGACCTCTGGTCGATTTTCTGAGGCGGAAGAGATCTATCGGGCGGATCTGGCGAAGCACCTGGAGAATGGCTGGGGGCTCTTCGGCCTCGCGCGCAGTTTGGAAATGCAGGGCAGGCAGGCAGAAGCCCGTCCGATCCGGAAACGATTCAACCGTGTCTGGAAGGGAGCCGACTTTCCTCTTACCAGCACCTGCGCGTGCTTGCCGGGCAAGTGAATGCGTTTTTGACCCACTCCTGCCGATATGCAACCGCCATCTGACAGGAGTGGACTTGCTTCGATGTCGAAATTTTATTTGTGCTTCACCTACTATCGCTTCTGCCGGATGGCCGACTTTTTCAAAGTGTAATTGAGACAGTGTTAGTGTGAAACTACATTTTTGGGGGTTGGGCAATAATAGCCATCCTGGACCTGCGCGAGAAGCGAAAGCTTGGCCCCAAAAGCCTCCAGAGCGAACTGGAGCGCAAGCACGATCTGAAGCTCTCGACGGCCAGCCTCTGGAAGGTGCT
>JAYUMV010000042.1:0-11801 GCA_043762265.1 Chthonomonadaceae bacterium
TCCCCCTTCCCGCCTGCAACCGACCTCTCCGCGCTACCTAACCCCCGTCCCCTTCCCGAGACGGGAAGGGGTGCCCTGACAAGAAACGACCAAAAAGCATCTCACCTGGTTTTTCATGCCACAAGGCAATTTCGTTGCAGGTTCGTTATGCAATAGCCTCGTAGGAGATTGGACGGAGTGGAACTCTCTATGTCGGGTGCCCTAACACGCACCGACACGTCCCATCATACTCTTATCCACTCCTTCTCCGAGTACGTGCAATATGCAAATAGCCTGGTGTTGTAAAAACACGGTTTGATGCTCTTCGGTCGTTACTTGTTAGGGCACCCCTTCCCGTCTCGGGACGGGGACGGGGGTTAGGTAGCGCGGAGAGGTCGGGTGCAGGCGGGAAGGAAGCCGGGAAGGGAGGGTTGAATAGGGAAAGTACCCCTTGCCGTCGAATTTGTAGGTATCGGAGCCTCAGCGGACGAGGCAAGGCACGGCTTTGGGGCGAAGAGAGGAGAGCGTTATGAAAAAAGGGATCGGTTCTGGAGCGCAGGGGAGCGAGCAACAGATCGTTCAGGATATTTCGAGGCGACAGGCGCTCACGCTGATGGCGGCGGCAGTCACGATTCCCGCTGGCGCGGCTCTCAAGGCGGCGGAGTCATCTCCGCCGCCTCCTTTGACACTCTGGTATACGCAGCCAGCCAAAACGGCTATGGGAGAAGGGCTTCCGATCGGCAATGGGAGAATGGGAGGCATGGTGTTCGGCGGCACGGCGCAGGAGCGCGTGCAGTTCAACGAAGATAGTTTATGGACGGGAGATGAGAATCCGACCGGAGACTACGGCACCATGGGCGGCTACCAGGCGTTCGGTGATATTTACCTCGCATTGCCAGGCCACGAGGCGGCGAGTGCGTATCGGCGCTCGCTCGATCTGCATGAGGGGTTGGCCGAGACACGCTATCGGGTAGGGAACGTGAACTATACGCGCGAGTACTTTGCAAGCGCTCCAGACCAGGTACTGGTCGTGCGCCTGGCCGCCGACAAACCGGGCGCTTATACCGGCACAGTAGACCTGACCGATATGCACAGCGGAAAAGTGACGGCCGAGGGAGCGCAGATGACACGCAGCGGCGTGTTGGACAACGGACTCCGGTACGAAGCACAACTGCGCCTGCTCCACGAAGGCGGGACGGTGCAGATCGACAGCGGCAAGATCGCTTTTGAGAACTGCAACGTGTTGACTTTGCTGCTGGCCTGCGGCACGAACTATGCGATGGACTACGGCAAAGGATGGAGGGGGCCGGATCCGCATACGCTGGTATCGAAGCAGATTCAGAAGGCGGCTGCGAAGTCCTATGCGGCTCTGAAATCGGCGCACCGGAAAGATTACAAAACGCTCTTCGGGCGTGTGGAACTGAATCTGGGCGCAACGCCTGCCGCGCGCCGCCTGCTGCCGACGGATCAGCGCAAAGCCCTGGACACCGGTGGCGACGATCCCGAGCTGGAAGCTCTGCTGTTTCAGTATGGCCGCTATCTGCTGCTCTCTTGCTCCCGGCCGGGTTCGCTGCCTGCGAATCTGCAAGGCCTCTGGAACGACAGCAACGATCAGGCCTGGCACTGCGACTATCACGCCAACATCAACATTCAAATGAACTACTGGCCCGCAGAGTCCACTCATCTCGCGGAGTGCCATCTGCCCTTCATAGACCTTGTGGAGAGCCAACTCGAACCCTGGCGCAAGGCGACGCAAGCCAGCCCGGAATACAAGTTGGCCAGCAGAGCGCCGGTGCGTGGATGGGCGATCCGCACCTCGCACAATATTTTTGGAGGCATGGGGTGGAACTGGGATAAGACCGCCAATGCCTGGTACTGCCGCCACCTGTGGGAACACTACGCTTACAGTGGTGACAAGGCCTACCTACAGAAACGGGCCTATCCGCTTCTCAAAGAGACCTGCGGTTTTTGGGAAGATCACCTGAAATCCCTGCCGGACGGTCGGCTGGTCGTACCAAACGGCTGGTCACCGGAACATGGGCCGACGGAGGACGGCGTCAGCTACAATCAGGAGATCGTCTGGGATCTCTTCAACAACTATGTGCAGGCGGCGAAGGCACTGGGGGTGGACAGAGCATATTCCGACAAGGTGGCGGGCCTGCGGGACGCACTGGTGGTTCCCCAAATCGGTAAGTGGGGGCAGTTGCAGGAGTGGATGGAAGATAGGGACGATCCCAACGACCATCATCGGCACACCTCGCATCTCTATGCAGTCTATCCCGGCCAGCAGATCAACCTGGTAAAGACTCCCGCACTCGCTGCAGCGGCAAAGGTGTCGCTGTTGGCACGAGGCGATACCGGAGATGTGCGCGAATGGTCTTTTGCCTGGCGCACCGCGCTCTTTGCACGCCTGCACGACGGCGACAACGCGCATCGGCAACTGACCCACCTGCTCTCGACCGAAGCCACCCTCCCCAACCTTATCGGCAACCATCCTCCGCAACAGTGGGACGGCAATTTCGGCATCACTGCCGGAATCACCGAAATGCTGTTGCATAGTCACGAAGGCCAGATCGTGCTCCTGCCAGCGTTGCCTGCCGCCTGGCCCACTGGCAGCGTCTCCGGCCTGCGTGCCCGGGGCGGATTTGTCGTGGATATGCATTGGGCGAACGGCGCGCTCACCTCCGCGGCCATTCACAGCACTTCTGGGACGGGGTGTGGAGTAAGCTGTGGCGACAACACGGTGATTGTGTCGCTTCAACCAGGGGAGACCGTCTTCCTAAATGCCGAGCTTAAGGCGAAGCAATGAAATCGGTACTGCATTCGCCTTCCAAAAGGAGGCATGATCTCCTAAAGCAGGCGTGTAATTGACGCGAATAAGTGTGAATAACTGCTAGTCTGTTATAAAACGGGAACATTGTGTCGGGGCATGGCGTCTACTCAGCATATCCGCGCTATCGTGGAGATTTAGCTGACATTCGCTCATGATGGCGATGCAAACATGGCTTCTATGCCATGTTCAACTGAATAGCTTGAGGTAAGACAATGACACTACGAAACGTCACTCCTATTACGAACGTGGCGCTGGCAGTCGCGGTTATCGCGCTTGCGGCGCCCATGGCACAGTCCCAGTCTCGCGCAGGTCGGGTTACGCCCCATATAAACAGTGGAATGTTCAATCAGGTTTACTCTAACAACAATGGTTCAATGGCGGGAGCCCTTTACGGTTATACTCCGTTCACGTTCGGGGCAAATTCTCATCGGAACAACAATACAGGCGTCTTTTATGCACCGGGTGGGGCGCTGGTCTTAGGCTCGGATGGGCAACTCTACAACCCATTTCTGAACAATGGTGCGGTCGAACCGACATACCGGGCCGATGGTGTGACGATCCCGGCGCCCGTGGCGCAAAACAAGGCCGTCTCTAATCCGCTTCAGCTCTCCGATCAGATTGACGCCGTACAACTGCCGGGCAATATGGTGCGTATCGCGTGGTCCGGAGACCAAGGGCCTGTTGCCAGAATGCAGTTCTCGCTCCTGAGCAGTAATCGCACCGTTCTGCGCAATTCGGTTGTGACCGCGTTGCCTGCCGAGGCGATCTTTAGTCGGCCTGCAACAGCGAAGTACTATCGCGTCATCATCACCTATGGGGATGGAGCCGTGCGTTCTATCGTCGCGCCACTGTAGTGCGTCCCGACATACCAATGCCTTGCGAGCGGAAGATGCCATGATCGTATTTTTCGCCCTCGCCTGTGCGTGAAAGAGTTAGACCAGGCCACGATCGTCTTGTCTGGAGTATGACAAATTCGGAGCATAACAAAAGCGCCCTGCTCTTCTCAATCAAGAAGAGCAGGGCGCTTTTTAAGTTCTAAAAGACTTACGCGGCGATGCCAGCAGCGGCGCAGCACTTGCGGAACATCTGCGCCTTACCCGCAGGGGTCAGGACGCGGACGACTTCCGGGGTCTTGCCACAGAAGCGGCAGATCGACTGCTTCGCCTTCAGCGCGGCGCGGGCCGTAACGTTCGTCTTCGAGGTATCTTTCTTTGCCATGGTAATTCATCCTCCGGGTCATTTTACAACACAGCCACATCGTTTCGACTACAATACTATTATACCACAAGATTTTGCCCCTTGTGGGAACGAAAACAGCCTTTCAGAGAACGTCTAAAGCTTCTGCGCCCAAATCGTGTTCAACTGATCGAAGGTCTGACTTTTGGCATGGCCGTCCGCAAACACCACGTTGTAGCGTAGCGCCGGAGGGATATCGGTGCCGTGCCAGCGGCCAGCGCCATCGAACAGCACATTGACTTCGGCAGGCCGCTGAAAGGTCTGCTCTCCGGCATGGCGTGCCGCGATCTCCGTGCGGTAGTAGTAGCTCGTGCCGAACTTTTTGAAACTGCTGGGATAGGCGTTCGCAGGGTTGCCGTTCTTATCGATTTCCAGACCGGTAAAGTCCTCCAGGTCGAATCCGAAATCAGCCGGGCAATGGAACATCTCTTTGCTTTTCACGTAGGGTAAAAGCGCATCGTTGATATGCGTGATGAACGGGATATCCTTGTGGAAATCGATGATCGCCTGGTCCGTCGATCCTGTCCAGATCTGAGGAGTCATGTAATCGGCGGGATCCACGGCGTAGGGATAGAGGCCGTCGCAGTCTTCGGCATACATCGCGATGCCCATGCCGATCTGACGCAGATTGGAGAGACAGGCGATTTCACGGGCTTTGCCCCGCGCTTTGGCGAAAACGGGAAAAAGAATAGCGGCGAGAATCGCGATAATGGCGATGACGACGAGCAGTTCGATCAGCGTGAACCCGGCATCAGCACGCCGACGGGCGACAGCGTTCTGGAACATGAAAGCCTACCTCCGGAGCCACTGTCATCGCGAACTATCCTGACAGGAGACTCCTGTGCCGCACAGGACACAAAAATTAACGTATAGATGATGAGGAGCCAAACTGCGGGGTACAATAGCGGCAGCCGCTCGATGAGCTATAATTTCATACGCAGTCCTGGCGGAACAGGTTACACCACAGGCAGAAAGATTTTCAAATTGACGGATTGGCCCTGGAAACGTGCGCTGATCATCGGCGCCTCGTCGGGAATCGGAGAGGAACTAGCGCGTCAATTGGCGCGTGGCGGATGCAAAGTCGCGCTGGCAGCCAGACGCGCGGAAGAACTGACGCGCATCGCGGACGGCATCAACGCCGAACGTGGCGCGGGAACTGCTCTGACATTTCCCCACGATGTGACGGAGACCGAATGCGTTCCCGCCCTCTTTCAGAAGATCGCGCACGATCTTGGCGGCCTCGATCTGGTCATCTATGCGTCGGGCGTCATGCCGCTCCTGCAGCCGGACGAGTACGATTTCGCCAAAGACGAACAGATGGTCGAAGTGAATGTGCTCGGGGCAGTGGTCTGGCTCAATGAAGCGGCGCAGCGGTTCGGACGTGCTGGCGCCGGCACTCTCATCGGAATCGGCTCTGTCGCCGGAGACCGGGGCAGACGCGGAATGCCGGTCTACGGCGCGACCAAAGCATTTCTCACAACCTATCTGGAGGCCCTGCGCAACCGGATCGCGCATACCGGCGCGGTCGTCGTAACGGTCAAACCCGGCCCGGTCGCGACGCCTCTGACCGCCGCGATGGATCCGAAAAAACTGCCTTTCCTTATTCCGGCGGACAAAGCGGCCACCTTGATCCTGGAAGCGGCAAGCCGTCGGCGCAACGTCGTCTATGTGCCCGGTATCTGGCGACCGGTCATGTTCTTGATTCGCAGCGTACCGTCGCTGCTATTCCGTCGCCTGAACATTTAAGCCTATGAGCACCATTGAAGTACCAACCCATAACG
Organism: Chthonomonadaceae bacterium; assembly: GCA_043762265.1. GTDB lineage: Bacteria > Armatimonadota > Chthonomonadetes > Chthonomonadales > Chthonomonadaceae > JANXLO01. The sequence goes on from JAYUMV010000042.1 coordinate 5,830, forward strand.
ACGCCTTTCCGACTCCCATCGATTCAGGGCCAGTCGATCCCGCGTCCATCGATCCGGTTCCCACCGAGGGGTGTACTGCCGACCAGCCGACAGCGCCGGTCGCGCCGACAGCGCCGGTCGCGCCGACCGTCGCTCGGGTCGATCCCATGCCGCACGAGCGCCTGGAGCGGGTAGACGCCTGGGGCATGAACACGGCGGCGCTCTCGTATGTCTATCGCCCGACCACTCTGGAGGGCATTTGTGACGTGTTCGATACTGCCCGGCAGCATGGTCTCACGATCGGCCTGCGCGGTGCAGGCCGCTCTTATGGCGACGCCTCGCTGGCCGCCGAAAACATCTGCCTCGACCTCACCCGCATGACCCGCATCCTCGACTGGAACCCCCAGACCGGAATCATCTCGATTGAGCCCGGCGTCACGCTGCGTCAACTGTGGCAGTATATCATCGAGGATGGTTGGTGGCCGCCTGTCGTCTCCGGCACCATGACGGTGACCATGGGCGGCGCCCTCGGCATGAACTACCACGGCAAGAACAATTATAAGATGGGACCCATCGGCGACCACACGCTGGAATTCGATCTTCTGCTGCCTTCAGGCGAAGTCAAGACCTGCAGCCGCACGCAGAACGCGGATATCTTCTTCGCCGCCATCGGCGGATTCGGAATGCTCGGGGTCTTTACGCGTATCACCTTGCAGATGAAGCATGTAGAGAGCGGCCTGCTCTCGGTAGAAGCGTTCGCAACGCAAAGTTTCGCCGACATCATCCGGGAGTTCGAGGCACGGATGGACAAAGCCGACTACCTGGTAGGCTGGATCGACTGCTTTGCGAAAGGCACGAAGCTGGGACGCGGTCAGGTGCATGCCGCCTACTATCTGCACGCCGCTGAAGACAAAAACCCCGCGCAGAGCCTGCGTGTCGAAAATCAGGAACTGCCCGACTCGCTGTTCGGAATTATTCCGAAATCCCTGATGTGGCGGATGATGAAGCCGGTCTCGAACGATTTCGGTATGCGTCTGCTGAACGCTGCCAAGTTCTTCGCCAGCAACACCCTCGGCAATCACAAAACGGTGCGGCAGTCGCACGCCGGTTTCGCCTTCCTGCTCGACTATGTGCCGAATTGGAAGTTCGTCTACAAGCCGGGCGGTCTCATTCAGTATCAGAGTTTCATTCCGGCAGATCAAGCCGAATCCTGCTTTACGGCGCAGATCACGCTCTGCCAGCAGTGGGGAATAGTTCCGTACCTGGGAGTATTCAAGCGGCATCGTCCCGACGATTTTCTGATGTCGCATGCAGTCGAAGGTTACTCTTTTGCCCTCGACTTCCCTGTGACCGCCCGGAATCGCCACCGCCTCTGGGAACTGGCCGCAGAACTCAATAAACTGGTCTTGGAAGCTGGGGGGCGCTTCTATTTTGCCAAAGACAGCACGCTCGATCCTCCCTCTACCGCCGCCTATCTCGGCGACGAGAGGCTGCACAAATTCTTTGCCTTGAAACACGCCTGCGACCCGGAACATCTCCTCCAAACCGATCTCTCCCGACGGTTGTTCGGGAGTTATGACGAGTAATCAATCTAATTACGAGGTTAGAAACGACGATGGAACAACTTGGCGAAAGCCTGCTGCAATTGATTACGGAGACGGCGACCAATCTGCCGTCCGATGTGCGTCGGGCGCTCAAGCGCGGCAAAGAGAAAGAGAATCCGGCGACGCAGTCCGGACAGGCCCTGACGATCATCGCCCTCAACGTGGATATGGCGAAAGAGAACGTCTCTCCGATCTGTCAGGATACGGGCATGCCGACGTTTATCGTCCACACTCCGATCGGGGTCAATCAACTGGTGATCAAGAAGGCGATTCGAGAGGCGGTCGAGGAAGCGACGCGGCGCGGTAAACTGCGTCCGAACTCTGTTGACAGCATTACCGGCAAGAACTCCGGACTGAATCTCGGCCCCGGCACGCCGGTCATCCATTTCGAGCAGTGGGAAGAGGATGAGATCGAGGTAAAGCTGCTTCTGAAAGGCGGCGGCTGCGAAAACAAGAATATCCAGTACTCTCTGCCAGCGACCCTGGAGCACATTGGCAAGGCAGGTCGCGACATCGAAGGCGTCTATAAGTGCATCCTGCACGCCGTCTGGCAGGCGCAGGGGCAGGGCTGTGCGCAGGGATTTCTGGGGGTCTGCATAGGAGGCGACCGCACCAGCGGCTACGCAGGCGCGAAAGAGCAGTTGTTCCGGGATGTCGAGGATACCAACCCGAACCCCATCCTGGCCGAGTTGGAACAGCGCGTCATGGACAACGCCGATAGCCTGGGCATCGGAACGATGGGATTTGGCGGCAAGGTCACGCTGCTCGGCTGCAAGATCGGCGCACTTAACCGTCTGCCCGCCTCTTTCTTCGTCTCCGTCGCGTACGACTGCTGGGCCTTCCGCCGCATGATCGTCCGTCTCGATGCACAGACCGGCGCCATCAGGAGCTGGCAGTTCCGAGACGCCGCGCCGGAGAAAATGGCGACGCAGGAAGGCCTGCCCACCACGGGCCGGGAGTTTACCTTCACCGCGCCATTGACCGAAGCGGACGTACGCCAACTCAAAGTAGGGGATGTCGTGATCCTGAACGGCCCGATGTATACCGGCCGTGACGAACTGCACAAGTATCTGATGACCCACGACTCGCCTGTCGATCTGAACGGCGGCGTACTCTACCACTGCGGACCGGTCATGCTGAAAGATGAAGACGGCAAATGGCACGTCAAGGCGGCGGGCCCCACGACCAGTATTCGCGAAGAGCCGTATCAGGCAGACATCCTGCGCAAATTCGGCGTCCGCGCCGTCATCGGTAAGGGAGGAATGGGCAAGAAAACGTCGGACGGTCTCAAGGAGTGCGGTGCGGTCTACCTGAACGCCATTGGCGGCGCAGCGCAGTTCTACGCCGAGAAGTTCACCGACGTGACCGGCGTGGACTTCCTGGACAAGTTCGGCGTCCCCGAGGCCATGTGGCATTTGCAGACGCAAGGCTTCGTCGCCGTCGTTACCATGGACAGCCACGGCGGCAGCCTGCATGCCGTCGTCGAAGAGCAGAGCGGCGCGAACCTAGAACTGTTGGCGGTATAACCACCTATGGAGGCAACCGTCCTTTTTTCGCACGGTTCGCTGCTCTGCGGGGCAGGGGAGGCCCTGCGGGCGCACGCCGAGCGTTTGCGCGTACAAGGCCTCTCGCCGCTCGTGGCGGTAGGCTACCTGAACTACAGCGATCCGCCATTCATCGACGCCGTCGCTGAGTGTGTCGCCGCCGGGGCGACGCGCATTCTGGTCACTCCCTACTTTCTCATCCCCGGCTATTTCGTCAAGGTCGATCTGCCGAAAGCGGTGGCGGAAGCGCAGGCGCGTTTTCCGCAAGTCGCCTTCGTCGTCGCACAGCCGATCGGATTCGATGAGCGACTGGCCGATGCGCTCATCGAGAGTGCCAAAGCCGCTGTCGGGCCGGAGGGATGGAGAGAGGATTTGAAGCGGGCATCTCAGTTTTGTCGTCCGAGCGTACAGTGCCCGCTCTACGGGACGATTCATTGCCCCAAACAGCCGGTTCCTGTGTAGAATTCTTTTTCGGTGCGTTCGCTGCGCGCACGAGCCTGACCCCATCCCGAGACGGGAAGGGGTGCCCTGACAGGCAATGACCGAACAGCATCTTACTTTGTTTTGTAGACCGCAGATCGGCAAATTCGAGGCTGGAGGAAGCGTGTGGAAACTAAAACAGCGCTGTTGGTGATGGTGCATGGCAGTCCGCGCCCGATTGCCAATGCGGAGATGTTCCGGGTAGTGGAAGTGGTGAAGGAGCGCGGAGCGTTTCCTATCGTCGAGGTCGGGTTTATGGAGTGCAACGAACCGACCATTCCAGAGGCGATTGCCCTCTGTGTAGGACAGGGAGCGACGGAAGTGATCGCTGTACCCTATTTTCTCCATACGGGTACCCATGTCGCAGACGATCTGCCGACGCTGATCGAAGAGGCGATGGCACGTTATTCTGACGTCACGTTTCGGATGGGCGACTACCTGGGCCGCTCGGAACGCCTCACGGACATCCTTACGGAGCGTACACAGGCTGTGCTCGTACCCTAAAACGTTTTAGTCGTTGCCCATGGCGCGGCGGAGGGCTTCGGCGAGGGGGTTTGAAGGATCGACAGCTTCCGGATCCGGCTCGGGGACGGCGACGTACTGTTTCCACTCATCGCGCTCAGGCTCGTCTGCATAGCCTTCGCGGGATTCCGGCTCCAACCAGTTTTCCGGCAGCGTAATCTCCAGTTCCAGCGCCGCCTTCTCCACTTCTGTCGGCGGCACCCAGATCACCCCCAGTTCCGCGTATTCGTCGTTCGGCTCCAGCACCGGCAGGCCCTCCAGGACGGCGATCGGCTCGTTGGAGATATAGACGAGGCGCTGCAGAATGTACTGGTAGCGGCCGGACGCGAACAGAATCTCGCGCGCTATGTTGAGTTGCCGAATCCCGACACCGCGCTCCATATTCTCCGGGAAAGTCAACTTCATCTCGAAGAGGCAGAGCGACTCCGCATCGATCTGCCAGACCCCATCCAGTTCCCGAAAGAGGTTTGCGCGCCTGCCATCTCGCTGGCGCTGCTCGTAGGTCAGAATTCGCTCTTCCTGCATGGGCACGAAGGCGCTCAGCCAGTGGCGTACGCAGCGCTCCACCAGTCCGCCCAGCATCTCTCCTGCCGAACGCGGCCCCCCGCGCGACGGTCTGCGATCTGCCATTCGGCGCATAAATGCGATATACTCCGGGTTGTCCGTGAGCACAATATCGATTTGACTGTAACCACCGGAAAGATCACGCATCGCCCCTGCCTCCTACGAAAAAGATGCCGTACTGCGGCAGTCCCCCGATCCTTCTCCTCACGTCGAAGGATTTGCTTATTTTCCGCTTTCCAACCAGTTTACCGCTTTTGTCAGCAGATCGAGTGTTTCCGGATTGAAACGCGGCGTGTGGTCTCCCGAAACAGGTGGCAATACTACCGTAGCTCCGGCCTTCGTCAACAGGCTCTGGGCGCTGGTGGTGAGAAAATAGGGGAGCGATTTGTCTTCCCTGGCGATCTGGATATAGAAGCGGCGGCCTTTCACGGCTTCCATCTGCGGCAACTGTGCGGACCGGAACTCGGCTGCCAACAAGGAGAAACCCCGGAACGGAGTCTGTGCCTGGAGAGCGCTGCTGTAGACGGCGAGGCCACCGCCGCCTTCGCCGTGCAGGAAGATATGGTCCGGGTGAATCGGATAGCGGGCGACGATGTCCGCTACGATGTCGGCGGCGAACGTCTCTGCGGTGAACTTGGCGGCCGGGGTTCGGCTCTGGTTCATGGTGGTCACCCACGTGTACGGCTTCTCGTTTCCCCACCTCGGCGCCATGGCCACTGCGACCAGATAACGGTTGCCAAAGGCTTTCGTCACCGCTTGCTGCCAGAACTCCTGGATCGGGCGATTGGTCGGGTCGCTGTCGGAGAGGACGACGATCAGGCCGGGGCGATCCTGCAAAGCAACGAACGGACGTCCCTCCGGATCGCCCGGAGGTTGTGGGGCGCGCGGCAGCAGCATGCCGGGCGTCAGCAGCAGGTAGGAACGCTTCGGGTCGCCGCCGATATAGACCTGCACCGTATGTTTGCGGACCATCACGACATGCGCCTGTTCCGCCGCCGATAAAAGCCGGGGAAACGGCATGGCGCGGACCTCCTCGGGAAGCTCCTGCTGGTGCGCCTTCCACCAATCGCGCCAGGTTCCCAAGTTATGTTGGGCAGAGGGACCGCCCAGCCTGCGCAACGCGCCCGTCACCTGTTGTTCTTGCCAGGACTCCATCTCGCCCGTTTCCAGGAGCGCGATGAGAGAGGGGATGACGCGCGGATCGGTGACGTCCTGCAGCGAGTTCAAAAGACCGCCGAGCCCATCGGTCTGGAAATCGCTGGTGAGGCGTCGGATCAGT
>JAYUMV010000043.1:0-20020 GCA_043762265.1 Chthonomonadaceae bacterium
CCGTTACCGCGCTGTTCCCGCAGAAACTGGTCTCCCTGCCGGATGCGCCGGGTACGCCGCGCTATCCGACCTTTGCCCGCGAGACCTGGCAGCCCGCGACGGATCGGCCTGCCGCCACCGATGCGCTCCCCAACCCGACCCTTGCGAGCGCCTCCCCTGTCACGAATTCGGAGGCGTCGAAACACGCCGCCTCGGACGCGAATGCGCCTGTGCCCGACCATCAGGGCATTCCTCTCTGGGTCTGGGCGCTGGTGGCGCTGGTCATCCTGGCGATTGTGGTGGCCCTGATTGTGAAATCGCGTGGGGCGGCGACGAAGCCGATAGATCCAGGCCCGAAAGCGCCGCCTCCCGGCCCGCAGATCCTCCCGATTCCCGGCAGTTTGGAGGTCACGATCGGCCCCAATCCACAGCCGCTAGCCTCGCTCAAGAAGCTGACCACCACAAGCGCCTGGACGCTGCAGCGCGAGGCGGACGGCAAACTCCTTCTCGCCGACGTATTGAAACCAACAGGACCGCCAAGATCACCAGGGAACGCGCCTGCCGCCACAATGCCTGTCGCTGGCAGCGTCTCCCCAACCACGCCTGCGCCTACTCCGCTGGCGAAACTGGCCTTCGATGCCAAACGCGTGCTGCGGGTCGAGGTCGAAAGTGGCGCGCAGTTTATCAAGCTGCAAGGTACGGCCGCAGACCAGTGCAACAGCCGCCTGCTGGTGATCGAGCCTGGTAAGAAGGTGTTTGGCCGTCTCCTGCCTTCGGACACCGCTACAGAGACCCGAATTGAGATCAACTACGATGTACCGAAAGGATAATGCGCTTCATGTCTGACACGCTTTCGATCCGAAAAACATTGATTCTGGGGTTAGGAACGACAGGCAAGGAGGTCGCAGAGGCGGTCGCCGAGCATTTGACCTGGCAGTTCGGCGGCTTTGAAAAGGCGGCGTGGGTGCGCCTGCTGGTGCTGGAGACGGAGCAGCCGGTCTCGCTGTTGGGCGACCGCGTGCTGCGCGGCGGCATCAGTCGCGAAGAGTATGCTGCGTATCTGAACACGCCGCGAACCGCAGGCGCGGCCTTCGACTTTTTCCAGTGGCAGGATGCGCAGAGCCTCAAATCCATCGACAACCCTTCCGCTGGCGCAGGCAACCTGCGCATGCTGGGCCGTCTCTGCCTGTTTCACTCGTCCACCTCTTCCGAAGCCTCCACCTACGACCGCCTGAAGCGACGAGTGATGAGCGACATCTCCGCGCTGAATCAGCTTACCAAACAGACGGTCGCCGATCAACTGGGCCGCCCCGATCTGAACGTCGATATTCACGCCGATACCGTCGTCTATGTGGTCGGAACGCTCTGTGGAGGCACCTGCAGCGGCGGCGCGGCGGATATGGGCTATCTGCTGCGGGAGTGGGTCGGATACGGCATCGACTGTCAGGCGATCTTTACGCTCCCGCATCCTCAGGTCTCCGGCCCCAAAGCGGCCCGCTACAAGAAAAACGCCTTCTACGCTCTGAAAGAGCTGAACCATTATCAGCTTGCGGGCACCGCCTGGGAGCAGAAATTGCCCGGCAACGACAAGCCCTCTCACCGCGCCGAGAAGCCTTATGTCATTCTTCGGGTGATGATGCCGGGAGGCCCGGACGGGGCCGATGTGCAGCGCCTCAATGTGATGATCGGGCAGTATCTTGCCGCCGCAGTCGGAGCGGCGGGCGGCGCAATCGCCGCCCGCGATGTAGACGCCAAAAGCAATATGGAGACCGCCGACAGCGTCGGCTTCATGCGGCCTCTCTTCAGCACGATGGGCGTGGCCGCACTGGAGTATCCCGGCGAGCATATTCTGCGCGCCACCACGATGCGCCTTATGGCAAGCACCGTGGAGAACTGGTGCCGTTCCTCGCTTGACCCCAATTGGATCAACGACGAGCTGCGCTCTCTCGGCGGCAGCGACTTCGACACACAGCTTCAGCGGCTGACCGAGAGCGCAACCGACCGAGTCGGTGTCACGGCCTTCCAGAAGGCCGTTCAGCCGGACGCCAACGGTAGGCCGCCCCGGGTGGAGCAGATCAAGCAGTTGCTGAACGATTTGGATGGCCGCCTGTCCGACAGCGCTCCGGCGCGGGCCGACGCGAACTCCGGCCCGCCTTCTCTGGTCAACGTGATGGAGAGCAATCAGCAGACTTTTTTGGGCCGGATCGACAACGACGTGCAGCAGTTCGTCGCGCGCATGCTCTTCAATCTCGAAGGCGGACCGGGCTTTGTGGCCGCCGTGCTGGAAGAGCAGATGCGTCGTATGGAGGCATGGGCGCCGCAGGCGCAGGACAACCTGCAGGAGTACCGCCAGGACTCCAAATCGCTGCGCGGGACGCTGGACGAACAGATCGCGGAGGTGGAGCGGGTCCAGAACAGCCACATGCTGTTCGGCAAAAGCGAAAAATTGAAGCACTCCTGGGAGAGTGTGACGAAGAGTCTGAACGCCTATCTCCAGACCGAAATGCGCACCCAGGCGACCACGCACTTGCAGCGCCGCGAGATGGTCGGGCAGATGCTGGAGCGCTATCGGCAGGCGACCGCGTTGCTCATGCGCCGCCTGAAGGCGATGCAGACCGCCTTCAGCCAGACCGCGATCGGGTGGAATGCGGTCTGGCGCGAGATGGCGCAGGACAAGCCGCCGATCAACGGCAAAGTCTATTTCGAACCGGAGCCCCCTACCCCACGCGGCACCGTCACCGAAGAGTACTACAATCTGCTGCGGCAGCGCTCCTGGCCCCAGGAGTCGGCGGTCGGTTGGGACGACGTGCAGAAAGAGGAAGCGGCACAGCGGGATGTCCTTGCGGCGCTGGAGGCGCTCGCGCAAGACCTGCGACTGCCCGATGGACAGAGCGCTTTCGACTTCAAACCGGGCCGAGGCAGCGCTCAGGAGAGCATTCCGCCGGACCTGCTGCTGACGCTCGAAGCCCGCGCCCGCGCCTTTTTCGAGCCGCTGCGCGATCATGTGCATATTGCCGATAAAGCCGTGGCGACCGATGTCGATACGGTCATCCAACTCAGCGCCCCGCGCCTCGGCATTCATGGTGCGCAGATCAGCCCGCAGTTGCACGGCGCACGCGCCATCACCCCACAGCCGCAGAATCTCGCCTTCCTCGATATGAGCCGCAAAGACGCGCGCGCCGTCGAGATGGTAAGGCGCATCGAGAACAACATCGCCCTGGCCCGGGACGGCAAAATCACGGACAGCCACGATCCGTTCCGCCTATTGATCATTCGGGAGCTGCACGGCTTTACCTTCGGGCAGATGGAGGGCGTTATCAGCAGCCACGCCTACGATCTGGCTTCGCTGCAGAGCGCCGAATCGGCATCGAACGACTTCCACTTCTGGCACACGCGGCGCGATGTCAACTGGATCGACCCGCTCGTGCCGCCGCGCCGTGTGGAGGAGACCGAGGAGTGGTGGCTTCAGGTCATTCTGCTGGGCCGCCCCGCCGACGGTATCTTCCCCTGGACGCCCGCCAATAAAAAAGAGATATCGGAGCAGGGCTGGTATCAGATCGCAGGCGGCGAGTTCCGCGCCTTCTATCCGCCGGGTATTCCGGGCGTGACCGATACGGAGACGCGCCTGCCGCTGGAGTTCAACTCCGCCGTGATGGAACTGCTCTCGGCGGACAACGGTACGCTGCGCCAGGGCCTGAACATCCACCTGAGCAGCTATCGGCACGATCAGAAAGAGCCGCGCATGGTAAGCGCCCTCTCCGATGGCGTGAAAGCGCTGCAAAACCTGGGCGTCAAGGGCCTGGACCGCGCACAGGCCGACAAGATTCTGCGCCGCGCCTTCGGACGCGATACGGCGCTGACGGACGCCTTCTTCGTGTATGAGACCGAAGCCAGCAAAGATGCCGCCAAACTGTTCGCCCACCTGTACAAATTGGCGGGTCAGATGATCGCCGACACGACCGATGAGTATCCGGCAAGCGCCTACTACTGCCCCTACTGCAACCATCTGCTGAGCGACAATGTGGAGACGCTGCGGGCTGCGCACTTCCACTGCCCTGCCTGCGGAGAAAGGTACTGGCCGTAGGATGGCCATACCAACCCGGGCGAAGCTTCTCTTGCTCTGCTCCGCGCTAACGGGTCTGTGCATGCTGGGCGCGGACGGCTATATCCTGCCTGGTCAGGTGAGCCGACTCGCCGAAATATCGCAGATCCTGTTTACGATCCTCTTCTCCTTGCTCGTCTTTGCAGTGTGGCTGTGGGGCTTCTGCCGCTCGGTGCGTTTTCTGAATCTGTATGCTCAGGAAGAGGCAGCCTTGCCGAAAGCGAAGACCGCCCTGGAGGCGATGGCGCAGGAGGTGGAAGCGGGAAACTGGAACCGGCAGAGTCTCGCAGCGGACACGCCCCTGCTCGACCGGCGTTTTACTCCGGTGTGGAGAGCGTTGCACCGAGGAACGCCTCTGCTTTCAGGAGCGACGGTCGAGAACGAAGACCGTCCTCTCCCCGGCCCCGAACGTGAGATCCAAACCTATAGGATCCTTGCGCTCCAGGGGGGGATCGCCGGTATGTTCGTTCCTCTGCTCATTACGTTAGGACAGCCGCATGGCCTGACCGCAGATAGTTTGCTGGCGCATATCGGCCCCAGTCTGACCAGCGGGTTTGCCGCCGTCCTCGCGAATATCGGCCTGGAGCTTTGCTGTCGCGCCGTACAGGAGGAACAGATCCTCCTCTTTTCCGAGGCAGACGAGGCAGTCTTCGAAAGTTTTGTCTCCCTGCTGCCCAAATACATCCTCAGTCCCGAAGAGCGCGTTGTAGCCGCGACACACGATCTGGCGCTGCATGCGACGGCAACCCTGGAGAAACAGGCTGCCGCAACGCAGGTGGCCCTCGCGCAGCAGGCCGAGCAGTACGACACGCTGCTGAAAGGTTATGCGCGTCAGATCGCCACGATCCTGCTGCAACAGGTCCAGCAGCCGATCCAGCAGATGGCCGACCACTCCGGCGCGCTGGCGAAGCAGAGCGCCACCTGGGCCACCAGCGTTTCCGACCTGAAAACGGCGCACGCCGCCATTCTGAAGGCGCATACGGACGGGGAGGCGCAGCACGAGCAGCGTCTGGCCACCACCTTCGCGCAGTACCACAAGGCACTCGATTTGTCTCTGCAAGTGGTGAAGCAGGCCAACGATGGCGCCTTGCAGCAGACGCAGGAGTTTACAAAACGCCTGGCAGCATTACAGATGCAGGAACTCAAGGACATGACGGCACAGTGGCAGAGCCAATTCGCGGCCGTACAGGGGGAGCAAGAGGCGGTCCACCAACGCCTGACCGAAGCAGCCATAACTGCCATGGGCAGCGCGATGGAGACGCGTATCGCGACCCTCGATACGCATTTCGCGGCCACGCTCACCGCCGTCGAGAAACGCCTTCCAACCACTCTGCGGGACGGCATGCAGGAAGGATTGGCAGAGACGATCCTGCTCATCAACTCCGTTCGGGAGCAGACGGCGAGCATGGCCCACACCCTGGCCCAGATCAGCGGCAACGCCGACCGACAACTGCAAGCCTACGAACGGTGGAACGACCGCGCAATGAGCGTACAGGGACGCCTCGAACAGGTGGTGACGGACGGCCAAGCCGCCCAGGCCGCGCAACTAGCCCAATGGCAGACCGATGCCTCCCAAACCATAGAGAGCGTTCGCGCCGCTTTCGACGGCACCATCTCCACCGCCCACTCCGGCTTTACCAACCTCGTCGCCGCCCTGGACCCCCTCACCGCCGAACTCCAGCGCCTGCAAACCACGACTCGAGAACTGAGCAAAACTCTTTCCTCCGCCCTTCCGCCTCACATCCTAGAACCGGCTTCCACAGCGAACGACATTCCCGCTTCTGATCCAGACATCGCTGCGGTTATGTCCCCTCAAGCCGTAGATACAACGAATGTTTCCACCAGTGCCCTGCCAGAATGGGCACGAGCGACAGCCGAAGTCACTCGTAAGCCGGACGCTTAGATGGCCTGATTGAAATAACTCTGAAAGCCCCCGCGTTTAGCTGGGAGTACTCACAGAAGCAATATGTGAGACATGGTCGGAATACTTCTGAGACGAGCATTCATCCGTTTCGTAGCCTGTTTGACCTGATGCCAGCGCTTGTGCTTCTCCTACTGGCGGCCTTTGTGGTCCGGCAACCGAAGATCACTGTGCGGGACCGTCTTCTTGCCTCGCACATCACACGCACCATTGACCAGGACACCCTCCAGTTTCCGCCCGGTCAGGCCGTTCCGACAGACACCTCCCGCCTGCCAGCCATTCTCGCCTCCGTGCCCACGCAGTGCTACGATGCACAGCATAACCGCATACTCGTGAAGCGGATTCGTGGGGAGGGCCACACCGACAATATCCCCATCGCCAGCGTTCGCTTTCCCTCGAACTGGGAGCTTTCCGCCGCGTGTGCCATCTGGCTCGCCAAAGAGATCGAACAGAACCTCAACTCCCACGGCGTCGCAACCAGCCACAACGGCGTCCTCGTCGAAGCGGTCGGCTACACCGACCGCTTCCCCTCCCCAATAACTACAACGCCACCGAAGAACACCGCCTCAATCGCCGCATCGAGATCGTCTTCGAAAAGTAGCGTGTTTCCAGATTGGCTATAAGATACAGCGCACGTCGCGCTTATCCGTTAATTCTGCTTTTTGCCTTGCTCGTTCTCTACCCTGGCTTTGATCATCCGTTGAGTCTCACAACTAATATTCTGCCAAGCCCACGCCTGACCGCAATAAACGTCCAAGAGGTACAAGAGATCGCGGACTGCTACCAAGGTTTTCTGGAGCGTATCGTTGGGCACGGTGGCTCCCGCGTGCGCCGTCTTGTTGCGGAGTTCAATACCTTCCCGTATTATATTGATCAGTTCTTTTGGCACGAATGGAGCGATGCCGAACGATCGTTTCACTGGCAAGAGAGGCAAATATTTCCCAAGCATTTTGTCCAGTGGTGGTGTAGGGGCGTTAAACGCCAACCACTCAGCGTCAGGTACGAGAGCGCTTACGAACGACTTAAACCCAACTTCTGCCGCAGCGATCCCAGTCAACAGAGAACTGCGGGGAGACGTTTTATGTTGCCCCCACGCTTCCAGGAATAGTTCGTTCGCGAGGGGTTCGCTTACGCCCGTGTTAAACAGAGCAGAAAAGGATTCAAAAAACGAGTCAGTCGTTATCTTCATGGGTATTCCTGCGACAATATTGAGATCGTACTCATCTGGAACCGTGGCCCACGCTTCACCATCGTCCGACCACTGCATCCGTGTGACAAGCCGGATGGGTTGGTGATCCCCGGTGCTTCCCATATACCACCTCAAAACACGCACAGCGCGATCCACGAAATCGTTCATTCTCGGGCCGACACGCCTTCTTGCCTCTACCACAGCCTGATGAGGTGGGGAGGCAATCTTAAAATGCGGTCGGTCATTATCCGAAATTGCCTCACTTGTCTTCAAAATGCCAATCCAAGCGCCGCTCTTGACGTCAGGGTGCTCATCAGGGACTGCACGTCGGATAACAAGCGAGATTGGATGGGGCGATTCCTCCGACAACTCGATTGTTTTGCCATCCTCGAAATAGAGATTATCAAGAAAGTAGTATCGTTGAAAGTGCATTCGTTTTCTCCAGAGTAGCACAGAGCGGGCATTTGCAAGATAACTCCAATGACATGTTCGACGTGAGGAATGTTGCACTGACACAGATTCCCTAACAGATCCATGCGAACGCGTCCAATGACTACAGGGTAAAATTCACTTCATGGGGTGACCTCAAACGGAGTTTTGCTGTTGATGCGGTAGGCGTAGAAATGGCTGTCGAGGGTAAAAATGCGGGTGATGCCCAGGTATTCAGCAGCAACGACGAGGGAAAGCGTCCGCAAAATCCATCGGGGCATCGTGATAGGTTTCCATCAACGCCCGCATTCTCGGCGCTTCAGATTCACTTTGAGAATGGATTCCCAACTGACCGGTTTCAATGAATCGCCAAAGCACTCTTTGCAACGGTAAGCCACCCCGCTCTGCCAGAAAATACATAGCTTCAGTAAAACAAGGCCATGTGGTTATGAGGGGAGGACGCAACTTCAATAAAGCCTCCTTGCAGCGACGACCGTTCTCCGTTTCGGCTTGATCAATAAGTGCGACAAGCGGACCTGCATCACAGAGGATCATATTTCAAACCCTTGCCGTCTGAACTTTCCGCGGACAGATTCGGCAACTTGCTGCTTTATAGGGTCCTCCATCCAAACCGGTTCGTCTCTCTGCACCTGGCTGGCTTCTTCCAGCAAAGCAGCCAGACTTTCGGCCAGTGTGATCTCTTGCTCTGGCTCTTCTTCGAATACCCTGAGTTCAAGAATAGCCCCAGAGGGAATCTCGTCTTTGTGACTAAAAACCTCCTCGGCAGTTCCCCGAAAAATTCTGCTCGGTTGCGGATTTACCATCGTTATCTCTCCTCATAACTTTTATTGCCTCTATTGTAACACACTTGCTCCCTCCCTATCCCCCCAATTTCGGGGCCGTAACCTGGGTCGAGCCGATGACATCGCTGCCAGAATAGTCTGGAGGACAGTAACATTAACCGTGTAGTTGAGCAAATAGATTCGGCGGAAACCTAACGCTTGTACGGATTGTAGATCGAGTCCAGGTTTGTGTCGAAGGTGGGGCCATCGCCCAGGCAATAGGTTCCATCTTTGCCGCAGAGCTTGACATTCCGGGTGGCCTGATCGCGCGTGATCCATTTCGCATGTCCGTCGGTATAGCAGAGGTTGAGGCCGTTGTTATGGGAGTGTAGTCCGTAGTTCTTCTCCTGAAACGTGCTGTAGACGACGTCCGACCACCCTTCAAAATCGTAACGGGGTGCGGGCTGTGAGCGCGGCAAGACCTGCCCCATATCTTCGAACAGCATCGTTTCGGCAGGGCGGCCTACGCCCGCGATCTTCGCGACAGGCAGGGTCTGAGGCACGATATTGCGGAACTGTGCTCCATTGGGCAGACTGCCCAGAAGGCCGTTGTAGGAGTAGGAGGTACGTGAGTGCCGGGTAGGTGCATCGCCCATCGGGGAGATAGGGCCTTCCCAGGTGTAGGCGGACGGGCACACTCCCACATCGACGTTTTTGAGGTAGGCCTGAATGCCTGCCATCCAGGTCGGATCCAGTCGCCCGTCCTGCGGAGAGTAGTAGGCCACCTCTATTCCGGTCGTAGAGACCCCTGTTCCGTTCGGCCAGTCGGTCTGTAGCGGATAGGTTTCATCGTAGTCCTGGGCATACTGCATCGTGGCAAGGCTGAGTTGTTTCAGATTGCTCAGGCAGACGTTCGTCCGCGCGTGCTCCCGCACCCGCGCGAACACGGGAAACAGCAGCGCGGCTAAAAGACCAATGATAGCGATTACTACCAGTAGTTCGACCAGAGTGAAACCGCAGGAACTTACGTTACGTTTACGCATGAACTTACCTTTCCGAAATCAGCAGGATGCGGCCGGGGCGTGCATCCCGAACTAACGCGCGATCTGCCAGAACCGTGGCCGCCGCACATACCGCAGACAGGCAGCCGTCACGGCAGCGCTCCCCACTCCGACCGGAAGCCAGAAGAGGAGCTGCCAGAGGGCAAAGAGCAGCGCTTCCCGCCCTGGCTGCATGAGCGCCCCGACCGCACAGGAGTGCAGAATCAATCCCCCCAGGGCCGTAGCAATTCCGCGCCGCGCCTGCGCAGGCGCCAGCGCGCCCACGAAACCGCCCGCAACAAACGGTGAGCAGAAAGCCAGACCTCCGAGGATCAACATCGAATTTTCATTCGGCGGCGCGGACGCACTGCTCTCCAGCACCAGCAGCGTCCACATCGAGGCCACCCCGAACCCGCCGAAGGCAGTCCACGCGGCTTTACGGATCTGGCCCGACGGAAGCTGTCCCGAAGCTCCCCGACTCCACTCCTGCAAAAAGGCCTGCCCTACCTTCCACGGTTCGCCGAACTCCCGCAGCGCACTCTCCGTTGCCGCCGCGATTTCCTGGCCCTCATACTGGAATTCGCGGATCAGCCCCTCGATATGAGCGTGCGCTTCCTGGCGGAACGCGAGACGCTCGCGGTAGGGCACAATGCCGATCAGCGGCGCACAGAGATGGTCTAAGAAGTCTTCGATCTGCTCCTCATCACGCTGCTGTTGGGCGGGACGCTCGTGAGTAACGAGATGGAGTCTATGCGGGTTGTTCATGACGTCTACTCCTCGTCACGCTCTCCATCGCGGTCGAAAATTTCTCCCAGGCCGCCATGCGGCGTTCCAGCTCCACGACGCCTGCGGGAGTGAGCGTATAGATTTTGCGGGGGCGCTCGCCGTCGGGGATCTCCCACTCCCCCGTGATCCAACCGTCCCGCTCCAGTGCATGCAACGCAGGATAGAGCGTTCCCTGTTTTAGTTGGAGGGCGTTGTTGCTGCGCTGGTTGATCTCCCGCGCAATGGCAAACCCGTGCAGCGGCGCCTCGCTCACCACCGCGAGAATAATCGTGGGAATATTGCCGCGCAATAGATCGCGATCCTCAGGCATTCTCATCCTCCTCCGACTTCTACATTAAGTATTCAGAATTATACCTTGTCCATCTATGTATGTCAAGCGCCTTTCTGATATAGGTTCGAGTCTGCCATGTTTTCGTATTGCGCTTTTCAATCGGATTCCTGAGCCGAATGCAGGGAAGCTGTGGAATGGAAGAGAATGTACAGAAACATACAAGTCTCGCTTTCTTGAGAAAGTTAAAAATGAAACTGCGTCCCTCTAATGGCGTCGATGCTATCTTGCTCTGCTCTGCCATTCGCCACTGGTCGGCGGCAAGATTGGTAGTCGGCCTGTGCCTGGTTTTGCTGGCTTTCTCTCTCTCCTTACAGGCGCAGAATCGGCCTGCCGAGCGGCTGCGTAATCCGGGGTTTGAAGGGGGAGGGGGCAGCGATGGGAAGGGCGCGGGTGTGCCGGGCTGGGACGCTTTTGAACTCGGCTACGATGTAGACCGCATGACCTTTCGGGGCGGCGAACAGAGCATTCGTTGCGATAGTCTGCGCACCTCGACTCTGCGGGGCGCGCAGTCCAAAATCGTGCTGCATCAGAAGACGGCGATGCCGGTGGAGGTCATAGGATGGAGCAAGGCGGACAAGGTCGGAGGGGTGAAGGACAACGACTATGCCCTCTATGTGGACGTCACCTATACGGATGGTTCAACGCTGTGGGGAAGCGTCGAAGGGTTCCGAACTGGCACGCACGACTGGGAACGCCGCCATCTACTGATCGTCCCTAAGAAGCCGATCGAGAGCCTGATCGTCTATGCCCTGTTTCGGAAGCACACCGGCACGGCCTGGTTCGACGATTTCGCGGCGCATCAACTCGACGGCCCCGGCATCTTCGACAGCCAGTCGCTGCTGCCCCTGCCCAAGCGAGAGACCCACAGCGGCGGAGACAACGTGCGCCGTGTTTCTACTGCAGATGGATTGACGCTGGGCTGGAACGCGCAGAGCGACCTCGTGAGCGTCAAGGCGGGCACGCAGGAGATCACCTCCACCGGGCAGGGTGGATTCTATCTGCGCGACGTCGCGGCAGAGGGGCCGATCGTCGTCCTGAACGGCGCACCGACCGCGTACAAAAACAACGGGATGCTCTTTCGCAGCACGGCGGCTGACCAGCAAGTGAAGTTTTTCGCGCAGATCGTGCCGGAAGGCGATGCGCTCGCCATCGACGGCGAATTGACGGACCTGACCGGCAAAGAC
Organism: Chthonomonadaceae bacterium; assembly: GCA_043762265.1. Taxonomy (GTDB): domain Bacteria; phylum Armatimonadota; class Chthonomonadetes; order Chthonomonadales; family Chthonomonadaceae; genus JANXLO01. The sequence continues at coordinate 11,744 of JAYUMV010000043.1, forward strand.
CGTGCCTTCACCGTCTACTTCGCCCTTCCCGTCGGGGCAGAAGGCTGGCTCTGGGGCGACGACATTCGGCGTTCGCGCTCGATTGCGTCCGGTGAGGAGTATAGCAACCTCACTCATACCAATGTCGGGGCCACGGGTGGGCTGTCGCTCTATCCGTTCGGCGCGGTATCGCAGGGCAAGGCCGGAGTCGCACTGGCGAACCGCATGGACTGGCCCGCCGTCACCCGTATCTTCTACAACGGCACGACACGCCAACTCGTGATGGCGTGGGACATGGCCCTGACCCCGAAAACGGTGGCCTGGCCGGGCCGCAATGCCCGCTTCCGCGCGCTGCTCTATCGCCTGCCCGCCGAATCCGCCGCATGGGGCTTCCGGTCCGCCGCGCAGAAGTTTTACCGCCTGAACACGCCGAGCTTCGACCGGTTGGCCAAAGCCGATGGCATCTGGATGCCCTTCACCGACCCGGCTTCGATCAAGAATGCCGCCGACTTCGGGATCGCCTACCACGAAGGCGACAACAGCATCAAAACAGACGATGCCGCCAATATCCTCAGCTTCCGCTACACCGAGCCGATGACCTGGTGGATGCCCATGCCGCCCGAAATGCCGCGCACCTACGAAAACGCGATGGCGATGATCCACCGCTTCGCCACCGATCCGCACCCGAAATCGCAGTCCGACCAGGATCTGGCCCGCGCTGTCTTGAACAGTGGCACACAGGACGAGAGCGGCCACTTCAATCTGGAGTTCCGCAATGAGCCCTGGGCGAACGGCGCTGTCTTCGTCATGGACACCAATCCGGAACTCGCTGCCACCGCCGCCAAGCCGACCCGCGCCTACCTGAACTACAACATCGATAGGGCCATGAAGATGTACGGCGCGGAGGCGAAGCGCACACGCGGCGACCAGGATGGCGAGTATCTGGATTCTCTGGAAGGCTGGAGCGACGTGCAGGACTACCGGCCCTCCAATATCGCCGCCAATCCCTATCCGCTCCCTTTCGATACCGACAGCCGCCATCCGGTGTTGCCGCAATGGTACTCGACCCATACGTTCGCCCGTTACCTACGCGACGATCTGCACAACCGGGGCAAACTGCTCATGGCGAACTCGGTGCCGATCCGTTTCTCGGTCTTTGCACCTCTGTTCGACGTCATGGGGATCGAGGTCAACTGGCTTGGCCCGAACGGCGAATGGCAGCCGGAGGCCGACGATATTCTGAGTCTGCGGCGCACTCTCAGCGCGACCAAACCCTATCTGCTGCTGATGAACACCGACTACGCCAAATTTTCGTCCGTGTTGGTCGAAAAATATTTTCAGCGCAGCCTGTTCTACGGCATCTTTCCCTCGATGTTCAGCGCCGACGCCGCCACGCATCCCTACTGGGAGAACCCGGCGCTCTATGAGCGTGACCGGCCCCTATTCCGTAAATATATCCCGATCATCCGCAAACTCTCCGCCGCCGGGTGGGAGCCGGTGACGCAGGCAAAAAGCAGCCATGCCGGAGTCTATGTGGAGCGCTTCGGCAAGCGCCTGTTCACGCTCCTCAACGACACCCGGCAACCTAGCGAAACGACGGTGACGATCGATCTGGCCTCACTCGTTCTGGGCGCTACCCCAACGCCCGCCGTCTTCGATCTCGTTACCGGCGCAAAACTGCCCGCCTCCACGACAAATGGAACTCTTACACTCACCATCGTTCTGCAGCCCGACCAGGCCCTCGTCCTGGAACTGCGCTAGACCCGACCAGAAATCAACTACACCGGAATACGTAACAACCCCGACCAGCGCGATTTTGACGTGCCGATCGGGGTTGTTTTAATAAGAGTGTCAGGCTCATTTGTACTGCTTCGACACGGTCGGGCCAGGTTTATGCAGCAGACCGTCCAGTTGAGACTGTGTCAACTGGCCGCTGTGGACGAGGTAGAGTCGATCTCCCGCTTTGTCCGCCATCGCCTCCAGCGTCTTCTTATCCGAATGGCACCCAACGCAGTTAACACTATATGGCTTGGGGTGGTCGAGCTGATACAACTCGCGCCATTCGAACCCGATTACAGAGGCTACAAAGACGAGAATGATCGGCATGGCGGCCTGCGACGACACCTTGATAGTTTTCAGTTTCGGCAAATTCAATTCTGCCTTCTCTCTTCGCAGCGTTCCCGTTCTGGAAATCGATGCGATTTCCAGGCGCTCCCCAAATTGTTTGAGAGGCAGAATAGTTCTGCCTCTCAAACTTGGATTTACGGTCTTCAGCAGGCGTCCTTGCTATTTGCCGCCCGCATCGGAGGCAGGGGGTGCTGCCGTTGTAGGTGCATCGGGCGCAGGGGGTGCGTTGGTAGGAGATGCCACACCGCTCGCACCGGCTCCACCGACAACCGGTACATCGCCGCGTTTATCCGCGCGATCTTGCGGGGAGAGGTCCTGCCCTGGTTTGCGCTGGTCGATCGGAATCGGCGCGGGTTCACTGCATCCGGCGAAGCCAACGGCTGCCAGAACGACTGCCGCCAGTCCGAGACGCATGGTAATGCTGTTTCTGTTCATCACTATTTCCATCTCCGTAAAGGACTAATCAGGCATCATACAGGCGCCGCCGGGCACATTGCCGCCGGACGGGCAGGGCGGAAAGTTGGCGTCCATGTAGGCGCCATACTGACCGCACGGCATCAGCGGGATCGGAACGCCGTCGGATGCAGCAGAGTTGCTCCCGACACCATCATAAGTCGCGGACGGGTCTGCGCACCAGTAGGAGACCTGATCCGTAGCGCGAGGCCGGATGAAGGTTCCTCGCTCGGCTTTTGCAACCCAACCGGCCTTCATGTTAAGGTTCTTGGCATGGCCATCGACGAACCCGACATTGAACCGACCGCCGTGTCGCAGAGAGCTGTTCGTGTTACCGGTCCAGGTACAGGCCAGAAAGGTCATGGTGCCGGTGATGCGCGGCGTATCGTAGGAATCGATGAAACCGACCAACTGCGCGGGGGCGACGATCCCAGCGAGCGCGATACCGGGCAGATATTTGGGGCCGGAGTTGCCGTTGACATACTGCTGCCCGAGCACTAGTCCGCCGCCACGGCGCTGGATGGGTCCCCAGTTGTAACCGTAACCGATGGAACGATTCGTGTTGGTGACGCCGTCCGGAGCTTCGATCGCGTCGGTATCGCTGCGGTCCGGGCAGAGGAACAGTTGTGCGTTCTTGACATACGGGTAGAGTCGCTGGACATAGTCATCGCTGCCCATGTGCGGGGAGGTTTCATCGTAATCCTGAACATACATCGTGTAGGCGAGCGAAATCTGTTTCACGTTGCTAAGGCAGGAGATCGCACGTGCCTTCTCACGAGCCTGCGCGAAAACAGGGAAAAGAATGGCGGCGAGAATCGCGATGATGGCGATGACGACAAGCAGTTCGATAAGCGTGAAACCGCGCGTCACATCACGTCTTTGCTGGGGCTGATACAAGGCTTTTCTCCTTTATTACGGCGGAGGAAATGCGCACTCGGCATCTCTCCTCATGGAATTCCTGGACTCGCGAAGGCCTAGCAGTCAGGCATCGTCGCTCGCACCATGCGATGGCCTCTTTGACCTCACACGATAAGCATAGTACCCAGGCAATATTAAGGAGATGTTAGGGAAGCGTTAACATCCGATTATCAAAAGTTAAATCTACATTAACACTCAGGGCAATACCAGACAAAAAGGGAAGAAGGATTTGAAGGGATCAGACAGTAGGGGCTTCGGGGAGGTGATAGCGAGTGGTGAACAGTTCGACGACTTGCAAAAGAGGGGGATCCAGGCGTGACTTGACTTCCGTGACGATTTCCGGGGGGACACCGCCATAGTGCGCCTCGGCGATGGACCCGGCCATACAGGCGATGGTGTCGCTGTCGCCGCCAAGCGAGATGCCTTTGCGCACGGCGTCCTCGAAATCGTGCGACTCCAGAAATGCCGTGATTGCCTGCGGTACGGAGCCCTGGCAGGAGACATCGAACCGGTACCAGGAGCGGATCGAGGCGAGCGATTCGCTGAGATCGTAGAATAAGGTGGACTCGACATAATCACGGATGTCCTCTTTGTCCGCGCCCTGACGGGCCAGGAAGATGGAGGCGGCGATCGCCTGCGCGCCGCGAATGCCCTGCGGATGATCGTGCGTGATCGCCGCGCTGCGCTCCGCCGCCTCCAGCACCTCGTCCATCGTATCGTAGGCCCAGGCGACCGGGCTCACCCGCATCGCGCTGCCGTTCCCCCAACTCTGGTAGGGCTGAAAATTGTCGGAGTGCCCCCAGTAGAAGAAGGTGCCGCCGTAGCCCGCGTCCGGGTAGCGGCGCACATACTGCTTGAGCAAAGTGGCGTAGTCGCTCCCAGTCAACAGGCTGTCGGCGAGCGCAATCGTACAGACCGCATCGTCGGTGAAGCGACTGCCCGGTACAAAGAGCGGAAACTGCGTGATTTTCAGTCCACCACGCTCATATACCGAACCGATGACATCGCCCGCAATGGCTCCCAACATCTCTGTCTCCCTCTTCGTCTCCCGACTTCCACCGAGGCTTTTTCCGCCTGGTTTCCATCGAACTCTCCGATTACCTTATCCGTGGTTCTAGAAGAGTGTGCCGTCCTGCCTTCTCCACATACGATTTTCGACACCGTACGCTGCTTAACAGTAGTGACGCACCGGACCGCTGCACTTGATTCCTCTGCCTCAAAAAAACTTATAAAATAATAGAAACCGCCCGACTACAAACGTCGTCTAACCCATTGACGACAAACATAGTCAGGAGCATGACGCCTATGCGAAGTTCCCCACCCATCAGTACAGCGGAGCTGAAACTGCTCAGCTACATCAACGATCATCACCCGACCACTGTGCGTGAAGTCGCGGATCACTTTGCGGAAAGCGATGCGTATGCCCGCACGACCGTACTGACTCTGATGGAGCGGCTGCGCGGGAAAGGGCATCTGGTGCGGGAGCAGATCGACGGTCTGCAGCGTTACTCCCCGGCCGTGCCGAAAGAGTCGATGCAGCAGTCCCTGGTGCGCGACTTCGTCAGCCGCGCCCTGGGTGGCTCGGTGTCGCCCTTCGTCTCCTTTCTAACACGGGAGGCGCAAGTCAGCGATGCAGAGTTGGACGACCTCAAACGTCTGGTCGCAGAGTTGGAGAAGCAGCGAAAGGAGGAGTAAGCACGATGTTTTTCTGGAACGAATCCCTCAACACGTTCGCCGCAAATTGGCTGGAGACTCTCATTCGGGTCTGCTGGCAGGGCGGCTTGGCGCTTGCGCTAGCCTGGGCAGTGTGTCGCCTAATACCTCGCCTTCCGGCATGGGGACGCTGCTGGCTGTGGCGCGTGGCCTACCTGAAACTGCTGTTTGCCTTCTTCTGGCTGCCGACACTGGATCTGCCCCTGCTCCCACCGGCCTCTTCGCCCGAGGCGATCACCCAGGTTCAGGGCTTTGCGCAAACAGAATATGGGGTGTCAGTATCGACGTCGGCCACTCTCTGGGCCGAACCTCTGCCGACGCCTGCGCCCTCTCCGGTTGTGCCTACCGTCGCAGGATGGCTGCTGCTGCTCTGGACGGGCAGTCTGTTGTGGCAGAGCGGGCAGGCGATCCGGCAGGGTCTGACGGTCCGACGCCTGCGCCGGACGGGGACGCCCCTGGACGGCGGCCCGCTCGATTTCTGGAACGTCGCCCTCAGTCGCGACCTGAACCTGCCGGGAGCGCCCCGCCTGATGTCGAGCACAGCGACGAGCACGCCCTTGCTGATCGGGATTCTGCGGCCCTGTATCGTACTGCCGGAGTCCCTGTTGGCCACCTGTACGCCGGACGAACTCCGTCTTATCCTGGCGCATGAGCTGGCGCATGTGCAGCGGCGAGACCTGCTCTGGGGATGGCTGCCGCTGCTGACACGGCTGGTCTGCGGTTTTCATCCGCTGGTCGGGATTGCGGAGCGCGAGATCAGCATGACTCAGGAGATCGCCTGTGACGAAACCGCCTTACATCTTACCGGAGCCGCCTCGATCACGTACGGCAGTCTGCTGGTGCGTGTCGCGACGCGTTTCGCCTCTCGCCCCTCTCGGGGTTTCGGCATGATCGGCATGACCGAGTCTTACCACACTCTGAAAAGGAGACTATCGGCTATGAAGAGTTTTCCCTCTACTCCGCGTTCTTACCGGGTCGCTGTTCGCTTCAGTCTGCTCACGCTTGGTCTGGCGGCTCTGATTCCCTGGCGTGTCGCAGCGCAACAGGCGACTCCGCCCGTGATCCCGCCGCCCCCGGCGCCTGCAGTCCCGGTAAACCCGACACTTCCGCCAATGCCAGGGGCACCCGCGACAACTCCTCCCGCACCCACAGCGCCGAGACCGCTTGCTCCAACGCCGACGCCCACCGTACCAGGAACACCGAGCGCGTTGCCCCCCCTCCCTGTTTCTCCGGTACCGACAAAGCCGAGTCGTGAGGCCCCCTCGGCAGATCCTACCGCGCCTGTGATTCCTGCCCTGCCTGCTCCGAACCAAGCGCCCGAAACGCCAATAAGTCTGCCTCCCACACCGACTCCCGGAGCGCCGACAGTCCCGCCCGAGCCCGCACCCCCAGCCTCTTCTGGTCGCCGCTCTGCGCGTGTCGTTCGCAGATCCGCAGACGCGGCAACCCAGGCCACCCCTGGAACTGCCACCGTGATCGTCTCTTTGCCCAACGATCCCACGGCGGCTTCTACTATAACCCTCTCTCGCGACGCCTCGGCAGCGCGCACCCTAACGATCCGGCGTGACGGTTCCGAAGCGCGCACCGTAATTATCCCTCGCGATGCCACTGCAACACGCAGTGTCACTCTCTCTCCCAACGGCTCTACAATGCGCAGAGTCACTGTCTCTGGAGACGGTTCTGATGCACGCAGCGTCACTATCTTTCGCAATGGCTTTTCGACAGCCACGCGCATCGGATTGCAGAACAGTTCTCAGGAATCTCGCGTGGTCGTTACTGGCGGCAAAGTTCTGGTAAACCGCGTGATTATTCCCCAAGAAACCCAAGGGACAGAGGCTCCTGCCGCAGAAAACGGTTATCCGATGGCTGCCCCTGGCATGGTCTCCTCTCCCCGTCCTGCACCCACGGCAACGCCTTCGGCGACCACTTCGCGGCGTGGCGCCCGAAGACAGGGACGCTCCTCGCGCAACTCCGCAACTCCGGCTGCCAATGCCGTGTCCGGGCTTATCGCGCCAGCCGCCAATTCCACTGCTACGGCCAGTCCGCGTGTGTCGCCCGCTCCCCCCCTCGCCACTCCAGACCCTTTTACTCGGCAACCCAGGAGTGGCCGACGCTCCACCAACGATCCGCTGGCCCCCGCCACGACACCGAGACCGGGCGTTGCACCCGCCGCTGATCCTTTTTCCCGCCAGAGTCCCGCGCCTGGGGCAGATCCGACCGTGCGTCCCGCGAACCCGATAGGCATTCCCGGCGTTCCTGCTGCTAATCCCACGGAGGCTCCTAAGACCACGCCCGTCGATCCCACTCCGAAGCCTACAAAGTAAGCCCCTTGGACGCTCTATGAGAGCTTGTCTGAACCACGCTCTCTTGCTGGGCACGGGCTTCGAATGCCCGTGCCCAGACTCACTCTCCGCTCTGCTGGATCAGTTTCGCTACCAGCGCGGTCCATCCGGTTTGATGGCTGGCGCCGAGCCCTGCGCCGTTGTCGCCATGAAAGTATTCGTGGAACAGGATGTTGTCACCCCAGTTCGGGTCGTTCTGGAACGTTTCCAGGTTCCCATAGACGGGCCGACGTCCGTTTTCGTCGCGCACGAAGAGACGCGTCAAACGCCGGGAAAGCTCCTGGGAGACCTGCCAGAGATTCATCATGGTGCCGGAACCGGTCGGGCATTCGACCAAAAAATCGTCACCATAATAGTGGTAGAAACGCTGGAGCGCCTCGATGATCAGATAGTTGATGGGAAACCAGATCGGTCCCCGCCAGTTCGAATTGCCGCCGAAGAGGCCGGTGCGCGATTCGGCGGGCTCGTAATCCACGCTGTAGGTCGTGCCATCGAGTTGCAGCGTATAAGGATGCTCCAGGTGGACTTTGCTGAGGGAACGAATGCCGTTGTCGCTGAGGAACTCATTGGGATCGAGCAGGCGATACAGTAGCCGCTTCATCCGGTGCCCGCGCACGAGTGCCAGTAGGCGACGTTCGCCCGCGCCCGGCTCCGTCCAGCGCGAAATCAGACCGGCGAGATCGGGGCGATACTCCAGGAACCAGTCCAGACGCTCTCGAAAGGCAGGGAACATCGTCAGGGTGTC
>JAYUMV010000044.1:0-4464 GCA_043762265.1 Chthonomonadaceae bacterium
CGTCGATGGCGCTCCTGCACACTGACGGCCGTATCCGGCACGCCATTCGTGAAGCCACCCGGCCAGATGGCATCAAAACTGTTGAAGAGATCCGCTAACTTGGCCGCATCTTCCAACGATTCCGGATCAAAATCACGTACGATATAAGACATGGAACAACCTCCTTCGGCAATCACAGGCCAGAGCGGCCTCCGAAGATGGCCATCGCTCTATTCTATCGCAACAGGCAAGGCTCCTGCTAAATCTCCGTTCGTTGTCAGGGTCATTCCGTTTTTCCTCTATCAGATACTACAGGCGCTAAAGTCCCTCGCTGGGCCAACGGCAGAAGGTCCGCCTGCGCGGACTCCTCTGCGGCTCGTTGGCGAAAACTGAATGACCCTGGGCGGTGTCGCAGATTGCCGCGACCTTCCGGCGTCATGCGGCACGATCGAACGAAGCCCGGACGTTTCTGCTCCTTCCGAAAACGGAATGACACGGACCTCCTACGGAGACGTAGGAGGTCGCGGGCAATGGAGATTCGGAGTGCGGCGGTTAGATTCGGCGGCGCTTCCAAAGGAGCGTGCTGCCGCAGAGAGCGGCACCGGAATGTGTCAATAGCTTTGAGACACTTTTTTTTCGGCGGGAACTGTAGAGTTCTCTCGCCAAGGCTCCATCGGTCAGAACCTAATCCGTATCTGGTAGTTGAGCCAGGCTCTCCTCCAGGCGTTCCAGCCTGGCGATCAACTCTTCGGCCTTGCTGCTTTCCTGCCACTGCTCGGAGCGCTCGTCATGGTAGGTTTGCATTTCTTGCGCCGCCTGCGAAAGCAGCAGATGCGCCTGTTTTATCGTCGCGCTCCAGCGGGCATTCCCCGGCATCGTCGGGATCGCTGGCAGAGGCGGCAATCCTTTGTGAGCAAGCAACTCTTGCTCGGAACAGGACCGGCGTTTGCGATACGCCGCCTGTTGATCGGCGCGGGTTTCATACTGGCGAGGTCGGGGCATGATTGTCTCCTGTATCATCACGTGACGCTTCAAGGGCAGGCGGTGGGTTGATCCAGACCGCTTCAGGAAGCGTCCCTACTTGGGGTGAACCCGCAACAAAACGTTGCGGGTGAGCGGCGTAGGCCGCACAAAGGACGACCTGACGCGCCGCCAGTCGGGAAGCAGCCTCGCCCTTATGCACCATCGCAGGCGTGAGCATCGCGATCCCCGAATGCCGGTGCTCCGTGTTGTACCAATCCAGCAACTCCCGCGAGAGTGCCTGCGCGTCTTCGAGGCTGCCGAAGCGCACCGGAAAGCGCGGCGCATATTTGATCGTTTTGAACTGGCTCTCCGAGTAAGGATTGTCATCGGAAACGTGTGGGCGCGAGTGTGTCTTGGTCACTCCCAGATCCACCAGCAGTTGGGTCACGCTCTTGCTGGTCATCGCAGAACCCCGGTCGGCATGCACCGTGAGTTGTTCGCGCCCCACACTCTGGGTGAGGCAGGCCGAAAGGATCAGTTCCCTGGCCAGTTCCGCGCACTCGCGCTCGGCCACCATCCAGCCCACGACAAAGCGACTGAAGATGTCAAGAATGACGTACAAGCAGTAATAGCTGTATTTGACCGGCCCTTTGAGCTTGGTAATGTCCCAACTCCAGATCTGGTTGGGACCGGTGGCCAGGAGTTCGGGCTTCTTATACTCCGGATGCCGCGCCTGCGCACGCCGTTCTTTTACCATCTGCTCGGCACGCAGAATGCGGTACATGGTGGATGCCGAGCAGAGATAGATCTCTTCGTCGAGCAGAGTGGCCACGATCTGGCGGGGCGCTAAGTCCATGAAGCGATCTTCGAGCAGGGTCTGTAGCACCTTCTCACGTTCCTGGGTCGTAAGAGCGCGTGGGCTTTGACGCGGGATCGGTTCCTTTGCCGAACGAGGTTGTGTGGGCTGCTGCTTGCGATAGAGGGTGGCTCGGCTGATCCCAAGCGCCCTGCAAGCGGCGCAGGTTCCGACGCTCGGGACGAGTATTTCAAGTGCCGCCGCTAAGGTGCCTCGCCGGCTGCAAGGCTCTGCAACACTCGAGCGGTGTCACGGCTGCTACCAATAATCTCGGCAATGTCGCCCTCCTGGCCGGTGACTACAACGCTGCGCGCGCTTACCATGAAGCCTGTCTCGAAATGGGTCGAAAGGGCCATGTACCGGTCGGCATCGCCTGGTCGCTGGACAATTTGGCGGAAGTCTATCAGGCGGAAGGAGACTTGACGGAGGCAAGACGGCTCTTTAAAGAGAGCCTGACGATATTCGCCGGTATCGGCGAGCGGATGGGGATCGCGGACTGCCTTCAGGGGCTGGGCGAAGTCGCCTGCTCCGGGACGACAGATGTTCCGGGTGCGCGTCTCGCTGCCCGCATGCTGGGCGCGGCGGACCATATGCGCGCGCTCTCCGGTATCGTGCTCTCCCCCATCGAGCTGCCGATCCATACTGCCGCCGTCCGCCAGACCCAGCGAGCGCTTGGGGAAGCTGATTTTCGCCTGGAATGGACGGTCGGCAGTGAGATGACGCTCGACGAAGTGATCCTCTATGCTACCGGGTGAATTTAGTCGAAAGCTTCTTGTCGATGACGGGACGCTTTTTGAGGGCAGAGACAACCTGCAGGGGTTATGTCCTCAATCGAAAGAAACCCTGTAGCACCGAATGGCCCTGGTCCGTTGTAGAGATGGGAGGAAAATCCCGCATCCTTGCCGAATTTGTAAGACCAAGATGGATAAACATGCTATGACCGAAGAAAATATACAGGCGTTACAGGCGCGTCTGGAGATGCGCGAACGACAGATCAATGCGATGCATCAGATCAGCGCGGCGCTCTTTTCCAAGACCAGCCTGGACGATCTATTGCGCGAGACCCTGACTGTGTCCCTGCAGACGGTGGAAGCCGATGCCGGCTCGATCTTACTCTACGATCGGGAGAAGGGCGTGCTGGTATTTCGCTATGTCATCGGAGGCGCGACTCAACTCATCGGTCGCGAGTTCGATCCTCTGGCCGACACGGAGGGCAACGCCTCGCGCGTGTTTCGTGTGGGGGAGGCGCTTATCACGCCAGACACCAGCATGTCCGGCCACAACCCACGCTTTGACAAAGATACCGGCTACGTCACCAAGAATATGCTGACCGTACCGCTCAAGAATATGAACGAGACCATCGGCGTCATGCAGGCGCTCAATCGGCGTACCGGCGAGTTCGATCAGGATGACCAGGACCTGCTGGAGATCGTCAGCAGTCTGGCCTCTACCTCGATCGTCAACGCGACGCTGGCGCAAGAGGCGCAACTCGCTGCGGTCGCCCGCGCGGTCGGCGATCTTGGCCATGATATCAAGAATGCGCTGACCCCGATCGAGACCATGGTCGAGACAACGGTGCAGGCGTTCATCGTGCCGATGTTTGAGGAGTTGGACGTTCTCGCCTCTTCCTTGCAGGAGTCCGATCCCGAAAAGGCCCGCATCCTGCTGGCTTCGACTCTCCTGCTGCGCGACTGGTACCCCGAAATGCAGGGTTCCGTGCAGGACGGCTGCGCCGACATTCGCGAGATGGTGAGCGAGATCGCTGATTATATCAAAGGCGCGCAGGCGACCCATTTCGAAGACAATTTTCTGGACGAAGTGATCCAGGAGCGGCTACGCCGCCTGATGGTCCTGGCGCGTAACCGACGCGTAACCCTGCATTTGGAGGACATGAAAATGGTGCCCTCTTTCCCTTTCGACAGCCGCCTGCTGGGCCGTGCAATCTTCAATCTGGTCAACAACGCTCTGGGAGCCATCAACGACGCCGTCAAGAAAAAAAAGCTGGAGATGCGTTCCGGAGGTTTCAACGTCACGATCGGCGCGACGGCCGTCGTGGAGGGCGTCTTTCCGGAGGGTAACTACTGCAGGATCACGGTCGAGGACGATGGCCCCGGCATTCCGCCCGAGGTGAAGGAGTCGCTGTTTACGTCGAAGGCCATCAGCACGACGCCTGGCGGCACCGGCATCGGGACCCGCTTCGTCAAGAGCGTCGCGGACGCCCACCATGGCACGGTGGGCGTCATCAGCGAACCCGGTAAGGGCTCCTGCTTCTGGATCAAACTTCCCCTCACCCGCGACCTCCCCTAGTCCCTAGGCTCCGTGGCCTGGCACCCGCTTCGCAGTGGGCTGCCACGAACGCCTCGCTCGCATGCCCTAAGACCTCCCGCGTAGATTCGGCGCTTCAATCTGCTCGGGAGGTCTTTTTTTGCCCTGGGCGTTCCCGACCAGAGTTGCATCGGGAAAACGAAGCGGCTTACAAGACTCCTATCGGACGCTTTGTGATGCGGTATGGACGGCTGACGGCGCGATCTTGAAAGTACCGGAATTCCCGGTACTATCTCGACTGGCGCCGCTGATCGCCGGTCCATTGCCAGCGCTGGCGGAGTAAGCACCTGGGAGTAAGCACCTGTAAGAGAGGTCGTGAATTCCCTCGGTGCGCTGCGCCG
>JAYUMV010000045.1:0-2482 GCA_043762265.1 Chthonomonadaceae bacterium
CACGATGTCGGCATGGATCATGATCCGCTCCTCGATCTGCATCTTGCCGTCCAGGATCTCTTCGAGGTGAGGATAGAGATCGTTGGGATGCGTCTCGGCGATGAAGCCGAAGCGCCCCATATGGACCCCCAGAATAGGCGTGCCGCAGGGCGCGGCCATGCGGGCCGCCGTCAGAATAGTGCCGTCTCCCCCCAGCGTGACGATGAACGCTACCGACTGCCAGCCTTCCGGCGCGCAGGTGAGCGTCGGACGATTCAGTTTTTGCGCCGTCTCGGCGTCGAGAAGGGCCGTGATACCCCGTGCTTCCAGCCACGCGATCACTTCTACCGCGAAGGCGATGGCCTCCGGGCGTGTGCGATGCACCACCAACCCCACGCTGCGTTCCATACGAATGTTCCTCTTGTCCGAAATGTTTCCGGGGCCGAATCAGGCGATGATGTCGTGGACGACGTTGCCGGCGACATCGGTCAGGCGATAGTCGCGGCTGCTGAAATGATACGTCAGGCGTATGTGATCCAGGCCGAGCAGGGCCAGGATCGTCGCGTGCAGATCGTTCACACTGACCTTGTTCTCGGCGGCTTTGTGGCCGAGGTCGTCGGTCGCGCCGTAGTGGATGCCGCCCTTCACTCCCCCGCCCGCCATCCAGGTCGTGAAGGCGTGCGGGTTGTGGTCGCGGCCTGTGCCGCCCTTCTGCACCAGCGGCAGTCGCCCGAACTCGCCGCAGCAGACCACCAGCGTACTCTCCAGCAGGCCGCGCTGCTTGAGGTCCGCCAGCAGACCGGCGATCGGTTTGTCGGTCTCGCCCGCGAAGCCCCGGTGATTGGCCTCGATGTTGAGATGCCCGTCCCAACTCCGCTCGTTCTCTTCGCCCCCGCTGTAGATCTGCACGAAGCGCACCCCGCGCTCCACCATCCGCCGCGCCATCAGGCACTGCTTGCCGAAATGCGCGCACTTCTTATCGTCCAGGCCGTAGAGGGTCTTCGTCGCCTCCGACTCTTTGTCGTAGTCTAAGGCTTCCGGCGCGGCCATCTGCATCCGATAGGCCAGTTCGAAACTCTGGATGCGTGCGGCAAGCTGCGTGTCGGCGTCGTTCTGCTGCAAGTGCGTCTTATTGAGCTTCGCCAGCAAGCCAAGCTGATTGCGCTGCTGATCGTCGGTCATCGTGGTGGGCCGCAGCAGATTGTCCATCGGTGCGCCCTGCCCTTTGAGCGCCGTGCCCTGATAGATACCGGGCAGAAAGCCCGCGCCCCAGTTCTGCGCGTAGCCCTTCGGCAGCCCGCGCCCCAGCGTGTCGTACATCACCACGAAGCCGGGCAGGTTCTGGCTCGTCGTGCCGAGCCCATACGTCACCCACGCGCCCACGCTCGGAAAGCCCATGCGGCTCATCCCCGTATTGATCTCGAACAGGGCGGGCGAGTGGTTGTTGGTCTCCGTATGGCAGGCGTGCAGGAACGCCATGTCATCGACATGATCCGCCAGATGCGGGTAAATCTCCGGCGCCCACGTCCCGCTCTGGCCGTGCTGCTGAAACTTGAAGGGCGACTGCATGATCGGCCCGACCTGATCCACGAAGAAGCCGGTGTCCTTGTCGAATCCCTTCAGCTCCTGCCCGTTGTGCTTCTCCAACTCCGGCTTGTAGTCCCACGTATCGACCTGCGACGGCCCGCCGTTCATAAAGAGCCAGATGACATTCTTGGCCTTGGCGCGCAGACTGCCGGCGCGTGGGGCCAGCGGATGCTGCGGGTCGGGCGGCGGATAGAACACGCCTTTGTAGGCCTGCGACAGCGGAGCCTGCTGGGCCTCCGTCAGGCTGGAGAGAGCCAGCAGCCCAAAGCCCGAACCCGTCAGCCGCAGGAAATCCCGCCGCGACGCGAAGACCGGACTCGGAGCTGCATGAAAATGTTCGTGTTTGTCCATAGTAGAGCCTTATTCGATATACAGAAACTCGTTCAGGCTTAAGAGTACCTGAGCGAAATCGATCAGAGCCAGATCCTCGGGATGGGGCTGGTTGGAGGCGCGGTACGAGTCGGTCTGCGCCTGAAGGAATGCGAGTGCATCCGCACGCTCCTGCACCGACGGCGGGCGACTCAGAGTCAGCAGATAGCCGATCCGGACACTCTCGGGGAGGGGCCATTCGGGTTTGGGTGCGATGCGCTGGGCGAGGCTGCGGGCGTATTCGCGGACATGGTCGTTGTTCATCAGGAGCAGCGCCTGCGGGGCGATGGTGGTGGACGATCGGACGGGCAGCGAGAGCAGGGCGTCCGGAGCGTCGAAGATCATCAGTGTCGGAATCAGACGGCTGCGCTTTACGGTGAAGTAGATGCTGCGACGCTTCATGCCCTCGTCGAGAGTGCCGGGGCCGAACATCGTTGAGTCCAGTTCGCCGCTGACGGCGAGCAGCGAGTCGCGCACGGCCTCGGCCTCCAGGCGATGACGATTGAAGCGCCAGCAGAGGCGGCCTTGCGGGTCTGCCTTCGACTGC
>JAYUMV010000046.1:0-10722 GCA_043762265.1 Chthonomonadaceae bacterium
GGACCTGCTCGCCCGACCGAACATCGACGGCGCGCTCGTCGGCGGCGCAAGCCTGAAACCGGCGGACTTCGCGGCCATCGTCAAAGCGGCCAGTGGAGATCCTGCCTGAAAATCTTACCTGGCCTCCTTGTAGGAGGCCAGGTAGTATTTTTGACATCCAAATGGGATTCTAGAACGGTTTCTCTGCTCTCCAATCTATTCAACTATTCTCCCTGGATGCTCTCCTAATCCCAATGCCTTTCAAATAAGCCTACCCAAGCCGCCGGGCTAAAGCCCTCCGCTAGAGGTTGCGAAGCAACCGAAGGCCCGCTGAAGCGGGCACATTGTTGGGTGCAAGCAGATCGAGTTTGATTTTCAGACGGCTTCGTGCGGAGCACGGCCCGGCGAAATCCTTCGCGCGGAAGCGAAGGATTTGGGGTGCCCAAAGGGCTTCTTGCTCTCCGCGTAGCGAGGGACAACGTCCCTTGATGACCCCAAATCGCCTTATTTGGACGGTATTGCTCCTAATCTACGGTAAGCGTATCGAGATAGAGGCTGAAGGCGCGAGAAGCAGCGTCGGCGTCGGCGCGCAGACGAACGGCCTTCTGACGCAGCATGTCGAGTTTGGTCTCCTGCGCGTCGAGTTCTGCGACATACCGCTTGTAGAGCGGGGTGTCCTTGTCCAGCGCCATCATGTTTTTGCGAATGCGGTCCTGATCGGCGCTGATCGCCTGAATTTCGGCGTCGTGGGCCGCCGCCTGTGCCTGCAGGTCTAGCACATTCCGCCGCCGCGTAAGCACCTCCTGCAACGCTGCCAGCAGTTTGGGCGCGATCTCTTTGCGTTTCGTATAGCTCTCCAGCGCCCCTAGATCGCCATCGAGCAGCGCCAGGCTCTCCACCTGCGGTCGCTCCAATACCACCTTCAGCGTTTCGGATTTGCCGGGCTGCACCACGACGGAGAAGCGATAGAGCGCCGCCGTGCGCTCCTCCGGCATGTGCGGTTCGACGAGCGTGTAACTGGCGTCGAACGGATGCTCGATCAGAACGGTACGCGCCGTGTCCGCTTTCGACTTCAGGGTATAGACCGTTGCGACCCGTTCCCGCCGCGAGATCAGCAGCAGACGATGTTTCAGGCTCAAGCCTGTCTCGACCGTGCTGACCTGAGGCGTCTGCCGCTCCCCTTCCAGCGCTAGATCGACCGCGTAGGTGAGCAGACGAGAATCGCCGGGCGGAATATCTTCCATCCGTGCATCTCCTGCGTAGACGCCGCCATCGAAGAGAGTGACCGGCCCCCCTTTCAAATGCAGGGACGTGTTATTGTGTACGTGCAGGGCGTTCATGGGAAACCGGGAGCCGGAGTCGGCGTTGTAGAGCGAGACTTTGTCGGTAGAGATGTCCTGCGCCACGACGGGAATAAGCGCAGACTGTCGGCGCGGCAGGCTCACCGGAGTTTGGATCCGGTACTGGAACAGTTCTCCCGCCTTCTGGCCTGCCGCCTGCGCACTCACGGATTCCCGCACTGTGTCGATGTTGGCAGGAGCATCCGCCCCCAAATCCCCTTTATCCCCTGCCGGGCCTGCGTCCCCGCTAGCGCCGAAACTGCGGTTTGTAGTGCTCCTTGTAGCGCGCCCGGCATCTGCTCCTCTGCCGAAGCCGCCTCCCACTCCGCCTCCACCGAAGTTGCCTCCCGTCTGGCCTCCACTGGCGATCTGCTTGGAGGCATCGAGCAGGCTGCCATCATGCGTCTGCGGATAAGGAGAAGCGACGATGTCCGGCCCTACGACCGGGCGTGGGATATAGAGCGGCTGATAGAGATCCTGGATAAAGGAGACAGGGCGGCCCGATACCAGAGACAACTGCACATTCTGCCAGTCGTCGTCCGAGGTGTTCTCGACCATCGCCCAGCCCTGCAAGTAAGATCGGTTCTGATCTCCATGCAGCGAGGTTTTTTCGGCATTCAAGCCTCCAATCAGCAGGCGATAGCTCATCTTCCAGAGCGGCGCCTCCGTCACATACCCGACGTGAACCTCCCGTTTGCCTTTTCCGGCGAAATGGAGGCTCACCTGCCGCCTCTGTTCATCGGTCTGCGTCGCAAGGGTGGTCAACGCATCGTGCAGCTCTTTGTTGAGGCGCGCATCCGACAGGCGCACACTGGTATCGGAAGTGAGCCGCAGACTCGTCAGCCCGGTTTCCGTGAACAGGTTTAGGAACGTGGCTGCCGTAGGCTTGTTGTCGGCCCCCAACACCTGGCGCGATTCCACGCCGACAAGCTGTCCGGTCAGGGCAGGCCGATTTGCCGCTTTGACAATGACGTGTGCGCCACGTAGCCGATTCAGAAACTCCTGCTGGCTCAGGTTTTGGGTCACATCCACCGCAAAGGACTGCAGCGTGTGACTGACAGGATCGTGGGCCGCGTAGGTGGCGGGCAGCACTTTGCCTCCCTGATCGATCAGCACCATCGATTTCAAGATGTCATTGATCTGCTGTGTGCGAAAGAGCAGCGGCACCATCGCATCTCCGTCCACTACCCCGCTGCGCTCAGTGTAAGAGACACCGCTGGTAAAGAGCGTGATCCGGCGTACCGGCAACGTATTGGCGGCAGGCACAGGAGCCTGCGCCCAGAGCGGGACCGTCATGCAGATCGCCGCACCGATCGAGAATATCTTTTTCATAGTTATATCGTCCGTTCGCTTTCCGTCGTTGGATTCGTTACCACCTGCGTCTGGCTCGTGCGCGATTCCGTTCACTCCGGATCTGACCCAGTTGCATTGCACCGGCCTCTTCGGCACATTAGACCGTCGTGGGAGCAAACTGGTTACATGTTCGGTTCCTCTCGACAAGCGGAATAGAATCGGCCGCGTGCTGCCTCAAGGCAGAATCTCCTGCCGCAGAAACTCGTAATCCTGGAGTATCCGACGCGCTTTGGCCGTCGGCCAGAAACGATGGCGCTTCTCGTTCCAGGTCAGTGTGAACTGATAGTCTCGCTGGACGATCGCCAGGGGTGGATCCCCCGAAGGAGAGAGCGTGACCCGGACCTCCATCTTCCCATCGTCTCCGTGGATAAAATCGCTATGGATGCCGCAGATATCGGAGGCCATCCAACTCCCCCACCGCACCGCGACGGGAGTGGCAGGAGCGGGGAGCTTGTCCGGCAGTCCCACAAAGACATCGTCGTTATCCGCTCCGTTTGTTTCGAGATGTAGCGCAAGCGCCAGACCCTGATGAGTCGCGGGTCGCAACCACGTCCATTTTGCCCCAACGCGTTCGGGTGGGAAGAATATGTCCGGACAGCGAAATGTGATTCTATTGACACGATGGAACCCGGTCGCGCCACGTTCCTGGCGATAGAGATCTAGAAAGTAGGTATTGCGGGCAAAGCTTGGGCTGAGGAAGATGTCGCGGAAGTAGCAATGAACTCCAAGGAGGGTGTCGGGGACACCAGGGCGCTTCGCCTGTAAGGTGCCCCAGAAGAGTTCTTTGGACTTCGGGGGCATGTGACGAGCAACCGACTTCGGCACAGCACGCTTCCAGGCAATCTCATTGCCCACACCGGTAAAGTACCGATCCTTCTCCGGGATCTGCGCCTGTGCTGCGCTTGCTAAGGGAACTGTCAGCAATCCACAGCCTATCAAAAGACCGCAGAACAAACCGGGAAATCGAACCATGGAGCAAACTCTCCTTTCCGTAGCGGGAAGCCCAGGTTAGAATTCTGGCGGTAGTAATCGCCTATTGGGTACGTCTCTCTCCTTGCATAGCCACGACAAATGTTCTGGTAAAATCTCTGATTGCAGAATCGTAATGCGGTGAACGTACGTAAGACAAGAAAGTCCCGCTTCAGGAAAAACCGAAATGCCTCACACTCAAAACACTCCGACACAAATATGCTCACGCTGCAAGGAACTGGTCCCATTAGATCGGAAGTCCTGCCCTATCGGTTGGAAAGATAGTTTGGGGAGCGATCTGTCCTCGCTTCCGAAAGCGCAGCCGATGAGTTTTCTGAGTAAAGTCGGCATCGGTACAGTGATCGCAGGTGTTTTTGCTTTGTGGATATGGAATGGTCTCGTCAGCCTGAAAGCGTACGATATACAAGCGGTTCCGCGTGAGAAGGCAGATCTGGTCAAGATCGGGATGACGCACCAACAGATAGTCGATCTGCTCGGGCGCGACGCCGTCCCGCTTTCTGTCTGGGCAGGGTTTCAAAAAGCGGACGATCCTGCCCTTCGCGCCATTTCCGAAAGCGCAAAAGAATCCCTCGAAACACGCCACGTAGCGGCTTGCAGTCCGGATCGCGACGCCGAATGCGGCGCACACTACACACTCAAAGACGGTTCCGGCCTGCGCATCATCTACCATCGCGGTATCGCGTTTTATACGTCGATTGACTACGGTTATCGCAGGGGGACAAAGCGGTTCTAGCAAAAACGCGGGCGCAGAGACTTTGCTCTATGCTTCCTCCTCGGTAACCGAAACCTTACCGCGTTAGGCCGATGTTGCCTCCGATTTTGCCTCTTCTTCCTCTGCGCCGACTGGCCAATGGTGGAAGACCAGACAGACTCCATCGTCTTCTGCCTCAGTGAACCAGACCAGCGTCTCCGGATTGTCCTGATAATCTTCCCGTTGCGCCCATCGGACGTCCTCGACTTCGCCCGGTATCCAGCCTGCGTCGTCAATATAGTACCGTGCGGCGGCCTCCGCACCTCCTTGCAATTTGAAGTCGATCCAGCAGTTCACGTAGGCCCCACCCGATTCTGCGGCGACCTCCGTATCCGGCTTCGGCGTCGCAGCAATCCTAAAGCGGAGGAAATTTCATGTTTTCAAGCCGTACCTTTCTTCGAGCGACTGCCTATCGTTTTCAATGCAGCAAGGCGAAGGTTTCGCGGGCGATCTGGCGCTCTTCGTCGGTCGGGACGATCCAGATTTTGCCCTCTTTCCCGTCGCTAATGGCAGCGGCCTCTTTACCGGTCGCGCTCTGGTTGCGCTGGTCGTCCAGGTGCAGGCCGAGAAAATCGAGATCCTGGCAGATACGCGTCCGCATGGAGGCGGAGTGCTCCCCGATGCCTCCGGTGAAGACCAGGGTGTTTACTCCTCCGAGCGCTGCCGCGTACGCGCCGATATACTTGCGGACGCGATAAGCGAAACAGGCGAGCGCTAACTCCGATGCAGGATCGCCCTCCTTTGCCGCTTTTTCCAGATCGCGGACATCGCTGCTGCGCCCAGAGAGGCCCTGCAACCCGCTCTGGTGGTTGAGCAGGTCGTCGAGTTGGTCGGGCGTCATGTGGCCCCCGCGCAGCAAGTGCAGGAGGAGTCCGGGATCGACATCGCCGCTGCGATTGCCCATGATCAGGCCTTCCAGCGGTGTAAAGCCCATACTCGTGTCGATACTCTGCCCGTCGCGCAGAGCACAGACGCTCGCCCCGTTGCCCAGATGACAGATAATCGTACGCGTCCGATGGGAATCCTTTTGGGGACTGCTTTGCTGGAGCAATGTAAGGCGCTCGGAAACATAGCGGTACGAGATGCCGTGAAAGCCGTAGCGACGCAGTTGCAATCGTTCGGAGAGGGCCGTCGGCAAAGCGTACCGTTGCGCGACCTCCGGCAGACAGTGATGAAAGGCGGTATCGAAGACAGCCACATTGGGAACGTTGGGCAGGGTGTGCTGCACCGCTTCGATGCCCGCCAGACCGGAGGGATTGTGCAGAGGTGCAAGTTCGGTCAGCGCGCGAATATCGTGGAGTACTGTGGCGTCGATTCGTGTCGGCGCGTAGAAACGCGCGCCGCCATGCACGATCCGATGTCCGACCGCATCGATAACAAGCGGCGGGCGGTCCGCTGCCGACGGTTGCAGAAGGTCCCGTAGGACCTCCTGTACCGCCTCCGCGACCGATTCTGCACCGATCTTCCGTGCCGTCTCTGTACCCTGTACGCCCTGTCGGAACGTCAACTGCGCGTCCGGCTTGCCGACCCGCTCGACCTGACCGCTCGCCACGGCATCCTCCGACTCCGCGAGGGAGCGTAAAGCATCCATCCGAAAGAGACGAAACTTCAGACTGGAACTCCCCGCATTCAACACGAGAATGTTCATACTAGGTTCCTTCCGGTGTGAGCCTTAGAGCGTATTCAGCAAATCCGAACACATGGATCTAATCCTGTAAATCTTGTTAATCCTGTCAAAATGCATCTCTTCAAACAGGATTTACAGGCTTCTCAGGATTGGGGAGCACGTTCTTAAAGCGGCCAGACCCAGTCACGGATCTCCGGCAGGTCTTCGCCGCGCTCACGCACGTAGGCCGTGTGTTCGAGCAGACGATTCTGCATCTCCTGCTTGAGATGCGCCGCCCGATAGCCCAGCGACGGCACGCGGTCGATCACATCCATGACCAGATGGTATCGATCCAGGTCGTTCAGGACGCACATGTCGAAGGGCGTTGTGGTCGTCCCTTCCTCTTTGTAGCCGCGCACATGCAGGTTGCTGTGGTTAGTGCGCCGATAAGTGAGGCGATGGATCAGCCAGGGATAGCCGTGATACGCGAAGAGGATCGGCTTGTCGGTCGTGAAGAGAGAGTCGAAGTCGGGTCCGCTCAGGCCGTGCGGATGTTCGGTATCCGGCTCCAGCTTCATCAGATCGACCACATTGATCACGCGGATCTTCAGGTCCGGGCAGTTCTGCCGCAGGATAGAGACGGCTGCCAGGGTCTCCAGCGTGGGCACGTCCCCCGCGCAAGCCATGACCACGTCCGGCTCGCTGCCCTGGTCGTTGCTAGCCCAGTCCCAGATGCCGATGCCGAGCGTACAGTGCTTGATGGCAGCGTCCATGTCCAGGAACTGAAGCGCAGGCTGCTTGCCCGCCACGATCACATTGACGTAGTTTCGACTGCGCAGGCAGTGGTCGGTGACGGAGAGCAGCGTGTTGGCATCCGGCGGCAGGTAGACGCGTACGACCTCCGCCTTCTTGTTCACGACATGGTCGATAAAGCCGGGATCCTGGTGCGAAAATCCATTGTGATCCTGCCGCCAGACGTGGGACGTGAGCAGGTAGTTCAGGGAGGCCAGCGGTCGCCGCCACTCGATCCGATTCACCGACTTCAGCCATTTCGCGTGCTGGTTGAACATGGAATCGATGATATGGATGAACGCCTCGTAGCAGTTGAAAACTCCATGCCGCCCCGTGAGCAGATAGCCCTCCATCCAGCCCTGACAGGTGTGCTCGCTCAGGATCTCCATCACACGGCCCTCGGGCGAGAGATGATCGTCGTAGGGCAGAGTGGGCTCCATCCAGACACGATCCGTCTCCTCCAACACTGCGCCCAGCCGATTCGAGGCGGTCTCGTCGGGACCGACCACGCGGAAGTTACGCGCCTCCTCGTTCAACTTCATCACATCGCGCAGGAAGAAGCCCATCACACGGGTCGCTTCCGCATTGGTCGTGCCCGGCTTGGAGACTTGGACCGCGTAGTCGCAAAAGTTGGGAAGATGCAGATCCTTGAGCAGCAGGCCGCCATTGGTGTGCGGATTGGCGCCCATGCGCCGGTTCCCCTTCGGGGCGAGTTCGGCCAGTTCTGGGAGCAGAGCGCCGTTCGCGTCGAACAGCTCTTCGGGCTTATAGCTCCGCATCCACTCCTCTAGCAGTTGGATATGCGCCTCGGTCTTCATGTCCGGAATCGGCACCTGATGCGCGCGCCAGAAGCCCTCCGTCTTGAGGCCGTCCACCGTTTTGGGGCCGGTCCAGCCTTTCGGAGTGCGCAGAATAATCATCGGCCACTGCGGACGCGTCGTGACTCCTTCGGCGCGCGCCGCATGCTGGATCGCCCGGATCTCCGCTGTGATCGTATCGAGCGTCGCGGCCATCCGCTGGTGCGTCGGTTCGGGATCTTCGCCCTCCACAAAATAGGGCTTGTACCCGTAACCGACAAACAGGTGCTCCAACTCTGCGTCGGTCATACGGGCGAGGATCGTCGGGTTGGCGATCTTATAGCCGTTGAGATGCAAAATGGGCAGCACTGCACCGTCGCGAGCAGGATTGAGAAACTTATTCGAGTGCCAACTGGCCGCCAGCGGGCCGGTCTCCGCCTCGCCATCCCCGATGACGCAGCAGACAAGCAGGTCTGGATTGTCGAACGCGGCTCCGTAAGCGTGGGAGAGCGCATAGCCGAGTTCGCCGCCTTCGTGCATCGAACCGGGCGTTTCGGGAGCCGCATGGCTCGGGATGCCGCCGGGAAAAGAGAACTGCTTGAACAGCTTCTGGATGCCCTGAGCCGTCTGTGGAATGTTGGGATAGACCTCGCTGTAGGTGCCTTCCAAGTAGGTATTGGCGACGACACCGGGTCCGCCGTGGCCGGGACCGGCGATGTAGATGGCGTTGAGATCGTTCCGCTTGATGATCCGGTTCATGTGTACATAGATGAAGTTCAGGCCGGGCGTCGTGCCCCAGTGGCCGAGCAGACGGGGCTTGACGTGTGCATGTGTCAAAGGCTGTTTCAGCAGAGGATTGTCCAGCAAGTAGATCTGCCCGACCGAGAGGTAGTTGGCCGCGCGCCAATAGGCATGCATGCGCGCCAGTTCCGTCGGATCGAGGGGGCCGGGATCGCCAGTCAGGATCGGCATTGGGTTTTGCATCGTCGTTATCATCGAATCTTTCCTTGTTCTCTTTTCCACTCTACTTGTTCTCTTTTCCACTCTATAAGAAGGGCCAACGGGTTCGGATGCCAGGCGCGATCATTGCAATCGAAAACCTTGCAATACGACTCTTTGGTGTGACAGCCCCTTCTACTGCCTTATTAATTGCCTGGTAACGGCATAGTAGCAACTCCATTATAGGACATTCGGCGAGAGGATAGATCCGCGAATGGACGGATTGTGAGGAACATTTACCTGGTGGGCGCTTCGATCTGCCCGACTTTGCGCAGCAAGGGGGTGACTGTCAGGCCCTGCACGATGACGGAGAAGGCGACTACGGCGAAGGTGACGGTGATGAGAGTGTCGCGCAGGGGCAGCGAATCGGGCAGCCCTAACACGAGCGCAAGCGCGAGCGCACCGCGCAGGCCACCCCAGAATAGAATATGCTGATGCGCCGCAGAGACCCGCCAGCGCGAACCCTGAAACAGGATGCAGCAACCGTAGACCGCCAGCGCACGTCCCAGAAGCACGCATATAATCGCGGTCATAATGGGAACCAACACCGCCCCGAAACTATGATGCGCCAATCGAATGCCGATCAAAAGAAAGATCAGCGAATTTACGACAAAGGCGACATACTCCCAGAAGGAGATGACTTCGGCACGGCCTTTGGTAGTGAGGATGCCGAGCGGCCCTAGATTTCCTAGGAGCATGCCTGCCGTGAGGGTCGCGAGTACCCCGGAGAGGTGAAAATGCTCTGCCAGCAAGAAAGAGCCGTAAGCCGCAATGAGAGTAAAGGTGATCTCGACCAGATGATCCTCGGTGCGCCCCAGCAGCAGCAGCGCCCCGCCGCCCACCAGCGCTCCGCACAGAACCCCTCCCAGCACCGTCAGAAAGAAGCTCTGCGTGACCGCCCAGGCGCTCATCCCGGCACCTCCCGTCGCCGCCAACACCATCCCGAAGAGCACTGCCGCCGTGCCGTCGTTAAAGAGACTTTCCGCCTCCACCAGGAGCCGCAGACGGCCTTCCACCCCAGCCTCTTTGAACGTCGCGATCACGGAGACTGGATCGGTCGCCGCCAGCAAAACGCCCAACAGCAGCGCCGTCTCCCAGGGCCAATGCACGAGAGTGTGCATTCCAAAGGCGGCGACGCCTGTCGCGAGCAGCAGGCCAGGGGTCGCCAGAACGAGGACGACCAACAGATCCTTACGAAGTTCCTGCCAGGGAATTTGCAGCGCCGCTTCGAAGATGAGCGGCGGCAAAAACGCAGTGAAGATCAGCGCCTTGGTCAGGCCGATGTCCAGGGAAAGAGGAGAGAATACCAGGGCGCAACCGGTGAGGACCAGTCCAACGGTGTAGGGCAGGCGCAGCTTGCGCCCGAGCATGGAGACCGCAGCGGCTACCAACAGCAGGAGCACCAGACGCTCCACGTTTAACTCCATGCTTTTTGCCTCAAATCCGCCGCTTTTTTAGAGATTCTACTCTGAGTGCTTCTTCCCCCTCCAGCCCGAGATTTCCTGCTCTTTACATTCGACACATTCGACACATTCGACAACATGCCGATCAATTACCTGAGTGTTGGCTTCCCGAAGGCGTTGAATGAGGTATACCTCTCGTAGAATAGCGTGAAGGTGGCGCGAAGATTGCCGCAACGCAACCGAATGAGAGAGAAACGAAAATGTTGTTGGGATGGATGGGGCCGTTCCTTGCTGCGGCAACGATTGTAGGGCCGCCGGTTGCGACGGGAACGACGCAGTCTGTGGCCGCACAGACCGCCAAGTCGCTGTTTGCCTATACGCGGGCCGACGCGACGCCGGGGCACACGACCACAGTCCATATCGATGCGGCGCGGCATGCGACCGCGCCGATCCATCCGGACATTTTCGGCAACTTCATCGAGCATTTAGGGGACGTCGTCTATCCGGGTTTGTGGGCGCAGGCGCTGCTCAACCCGAATCTGGAGCGCATCGAACCCGGCGACATCGTGCCGCCTGCATGGGAACTGGAAGGACGCGCCCTATGGCAGACGGGAGGCTGGCAGTCGCCGCTCTGCGTGCGCCTGGACGGCGACTCGGCGTTGCGGCAGGATGTCTTCCTGCCCGCTCATCGCACACGGGACTATCTATTGAC
>JAYUMV010000047.1:0-9054 GCA_043762265.1 Chthonomonadaceae bacterium
TTGAGAAACGGGTTCAACAGGTTTGTGATCCTGTCTGCGTTCCGTTATCTATCCGAACACTCACATTCCCGCAGAGGTTCCCAATGACAGGAAAGCAAGAAAATGCCAGAGCAGAGCAGGAAGAAAGGAATACAGGAAAGTAGAGGGACGAAAAGAAGCGAATATTCTGCCTCTTCTCTGCATTATTTCCTGGTTTCTTTCCTTCCTGTATTCCTGCTCTGCATTGGCATCTTCTCTCCTTCCTTGGTTCCTGCTAGATGACGCGCTCCTCTGGCAACAGGGCGAAGTCCAGGAAGGCGGCGATGTCCTGTTTGAGTTTGGTGAGAGAGGCCGTGTGGATATACATCATATGGCCTGCCTCGTACTCGGCGGTCTGTATGTTGTCGCGTAGCGAGGGGTCGAGGCCCATGTGCGACAGCGTGTACTCGGTGGCGAAATAGGGCGTTGCGAGGTCGTAGTAGCCGGAGGCGACGAAGAGCTTCATATAGGGGTTCTTGGCGAAAGCGGCGCGCAGGGCGTCGCTCGTGTCGGGGTAGCCCATCCGGTCGATGTTCCAGTCCCAGGGGCTCTTGATCCCACCGCCGAGAATATAGTACTCCTCGTCCGTCTCGTACTTCAAGACGTTGCGCACATAGTCGTTGAACAGGGCTGTGTAGGGCGGGCGGATGGCGGACATGCTCGGGTCGAAATCGGGCGTTTCGGAGGAGGCCAGTTCATCGAGGCCTTTGATACGGCTGTCGAGGCGTCCGACGGTGCGTCGCTGCGTGCGCAGGAGTTCCTTGCAGAAACGGAAGATCTCGACGCGCAGATTGCAGTCGTCCAGGTAACGCGCGTCCAGACCGGTGTAGCGAGAAAGTTTGGCGATGACGGCGGCACGCTCTTCGGGTGTCAGAGCGTCGCCGCGCATGAGAGCGGCGGCATATTCGGTTTCGGCCCATCGCTCTGCTTCCGCGAGCGTGTCGGCCAGGCTGGCCTGGAGTTCGGGGGCGAGCCGCATGTGGTACCATGCCGTCGCCGTATAGGTCGGCAGGAAGAGAATATAAGCCAGATCGTTGCCTTTGTGGAAGGAAGCGGTCTGGAAATTGAGGATCGACGAGACGAGCAGGATACCGTTCAACGCGATGCCATGATTGAGCAGATGATCGGAGAGCCCGGCTGCGCGGGTCGTGCCGTAGCTCTCGCCGACCAGAAAGAGCGGCGACGTCCAGCGTGAGTTGCGCGTGAGATAGAGGCGGATAAACTCTCCGATGGATTCGATGTCGCCCTTAATTCCCCAGAACTTCTTACCCAGTTCCGGTTTGGCAGGCCGACTGTAGCCCGTCCCGACCGGATCGATAAAGACCAGATCGGTATGTTCCAGCCACGATTCCGGATTGTCCACCAGTTGGTAAGGGGGAGCGGGCAGATTGCCATCGTCGAGCATTTTGACCCGCTTGGGGCCAAGCGCGCCGAGATGCAGCCAGACCGACGCCGAACCTGGCCCGCCGTTAAACGAGAACATGAGCGGGCGGGCGGCTTTGTCCGCGACATCATCGCGCGTGTAGGCCATAAAAAAGACGTCTGCCTCTTTCTCGCCCTTCTCCCCACGGATCGGCATCATGCCCGTCGTGACCGTATAGGAGAAATGCATACTGCCGCCATGAAAGCGGTGCTGCGTGCGCACTGGCTCGGGCTCCTTGGCTCCCGCCTGGTCCTGTGCGCGCTTCTCGTCCGCCTTCGCTTTGTCCAACAGCACGGCCGCCCCCATAGCTACTCCTTTGATGCTCGACTTTATCTCTTGAAAAAGTGTTTGATCGCCCTCGGTCGGCTGCTCTTCCTCGGATGCCATTCCCCACCCCTCCCCTAAAATTCCCTTGTAAACGGTTCGTATCGAGTGTCATTATAGTTTTTACCGATACGACTGTCAAGCAGGCTGTTCCCGAATCCGCCCGAATCTCGCTCAAAACCATGCCTATTTTGATCAAGAGCGTCAGAATATATATTTCCCGCAAAATGGGAGCGAGCAGGATCAGACATGGCTGGCATACAGAGAAGTAGATTCGGGGGCGGATGGCGAAATAGAAAAGTGGTTTCCGCCGATGCGGACAACAGACCGGAGTGGGCGTAATTAGAGAGGACGACATTTTTATGAAAACGGATACGACTCCGAAGACCCGCCGTGAGGTTCTTCAGGCGGCAGGGGTGACCGTCGCCGCTGCACTGGCAACCCCGATCTCCGCCATCGCGCAGGATGCCAAGCCGATCAGCGTGGCGCTGGTAGGCGGCGCGCATATCCATACGCCGCAGTATGTCGGTGCGCTCAAGAACCGCAAGAGCGTCAGTGTCAAGTATGTCTGGGATCACGATGCGGAGCGGGCAGCGAAACGGGCAAAAGAGTTGGGACAGGGCAAGCCGGTCTCCGATGTCAAAGAAATCTGGGCCGATCCCGAGATCAAAGCGGTGGTGATCTGCTCCGAGACCAACCTCCACCACGACCTGGTCCTGGCTGCGGCGCATGCGAAGAAGCACATGTTCGCGGAGAAGCCGCTGGGTGCGACGGCGAAGGAGAGCTTTGCGATGGCCGAGGCTATCGAGAAGGCTGACGTGCTCTTCACCACCGGCTACTTTATGCGGACCTCCCGACAGCATCTCTTCCTGAAGGATCAGATCGAAAAGGGCAATTTCGGCAAGATCACCCGGGCACGCGGCTCCAACTGCCACAACGGCTCCCTCGGCGGCTGGTTCGACGGCGAGTACCGCTGGATGGCCGATCCAAAAATCTCGGGCGTCGGTGCGTTCGGCGATCTGGGCACCCACTCCCTCGACATCCTGATGTGGCTGCTTGGCCCTATCGAGAAGGCTACGGCGGATATCAAGATCGTTACGGGGCGTTATGCGGGCTGCGATGAGAGCGGCGAAGCGCTTCTCAAATTCCAGAGCGGCGTCACCGGCACTCTGGCCGCCGGCTGGGTGGATGTCGCCAATCCGGTCACACTGGAGATCAGCGGCACCGAAGGTCATGCCGTCATCGTCAACGGACAACTCTACTTCCGCAGCAGCAAGGTGACGAACGCCGACGGACGAGAACCCTGGAAGGACCTGCCCTCCGCTCCACCCCCACCCATCGAGCAGTTCCTGAATGCGCTCGAAGGGCAGTCCCACGACACATTGGTGAAGCCCCGCGAGGCTGCTGCCCGCGTCGCCGTGATGGAGGCATGTTATACCGGCGCCCATACTCAGACCTGGGCCAAAGTCGCGCAGCCGTAGGTTCGTCCTAAGTACTCGGCAGACAACGACTTCGGTATTTCCAACAGTAGAACCGATACCAGACCTCGTTGTTTGCCTACAACTACCAGTCAAACCCAGCTTGCGGGCAGGATCGCCCGCAAGCAGGGATTGGTCGTCCTCAGACGGAAATGCCTGTTATGATTAAACAGCTTGCGCAACTGAGAGCATCTGAGACAGGCCACATCGTTATTCCGTACATGGAAGTCGCGACTAACCTCTGGACGCAGACGGTCGGTCTGATGGGCCGAAAGGAGTTCGCTCCAGACGGCGGACTGTTCATTCCTCACTGCAACGCGATTCATACGGCTTTCGTGCGCTTTCCGATCGATGTCATGTTTTTGGACGAAAAAATGCGGGTGGTTCGACTCGTTCCGGCACTGCCGCCCTGGCGAATGATCGGGTTTGTCAGGGGGGCGAAATCCGTGGTGGAACTGCCTGCGGGGACGCTCCGTCAAAAGCAGATAGAGGCTGGTCAGCAGTTCGCGCTGCACCTCTCTGCCACCAAAATGTCGGACGGTCGGGCTTAACGGCAACTAGACGGCTTCCAAAATCGTATCCTGATAGCGTTACCATTTCCGCAGAAAGAGACGCCCCATGTTCACCCCTTTTAAGAATGAACCGTATGTGAATTTTGCCGAAGAGGTTCCGCGCCGTCGAATGGAGGAGGCGCTAGCACGCGTCAGCGCAGAGATGGGCAAGTCCTACCCGCTGGTAATCGGGGGAGAGCGCCTGGAGCGTGACAAGAAGACCCTCAGCCGAAATCCCGCGAAGCTCTCACAGATCGTCGGCGAAGTGAGCGACGCCACCGAAGAAGATGCGGATCATGCGGTGCAGGTCGCTACGGAGGCGTTCAAAACCTGGTCTCGCACGCCCGCAGAGGTCCGTGCACGCTATCTCATCAAGGTCGCAGCGATCCTGCGCCGACGCATCTACGAGTTCTCTGCCTGGATGGTCTACGAGTCCAGCAAGAACTGGTTGGAAGCCTATGCGGATGCCGCCGAAGCGGTCGATTTTCTGGAGTTCTATGCCCGCGAAGCCCTGCGCTGGGATACCCCCCACCCGACCACTTTCAGCACAGGAGAAGAGAATGAGGTTCGTTACTTCCCGTTGGGCGTAGGGGTTGTGATCTCGCCCTGGAACTTCCCGCTGGCGATCATGGCCGGTATGACGGTCGCCGCCGTGGTGACGGGCAACACCGTCATCATCAAGCCTGCGGAGCAGACGCCAGTCATCGCAGCGCGCTTCTTCGAGATCCTGGAATCGGTGGGATTCCCGCCCGGCGTCATCAACTTCCTGCCTGGCCCCGGCGAGATCGTCGGCGAGAGGCTGACTGGAAACCCGGGCGTTCGTTTCGTCTCGTTTACCGGCAGTCGCGACGTGGGACTGCACATCAACCAGCGGATCGCGACGCACCAGACAGGCCAGAAGTGGATCAAACGCGGTATTTTCGAGATGGGCGGCAAGGACGCCATCGTTGTGGATGAGGATGTGAACCTGGATGCGGTAGCGCAGGGTGTAGTCGATTCCGCGTTCGGCTTTCAAGGCCAGAAATGTTCCGCCTGCTCCCGCCTGATCGCCCACACGAAGGTCTACGATGCGCTTCTGGAAAAGGTCGTGGAGCGGGCATCGAAACTGACTGTCGGTGATCCGGTCCAGCAGAACAACTTCATGGGTGCGGTCATCGACAGCGATGCATTTCAGAAGATCGTCTCCTACACCGCCATCGGGGCGGGTGAAGGCCGGATCGTACTCGGCGGGCAGCATGAGGAAGTGAGTGCAGACGGCGGCTATTTCCTGCATCCAACCATCATTGCGGATGTGGCTCCCCATGCCCGCATTGCTCAGGAAGAGATCTTCGGCCCGGTCCTGGCGGTTTTGCGCGCCAACGATTTCGAGCACGCGCTGGAGATCGCCAACAGCACCGCCTATGGCCTGACCGGAGCCCTCTACTCCAACAGCCGAGAGCATCTGGAGCGCGCTCGCCACGAGTTCCACGTCGGCAACCTCTACCTGAACCGCAAATGCACCGGGGCGCTGGTCGATGTCCAACCCTTCGGAGGCTTCAACCTCTCCGGCACCAACAGCAAAGCGGGGGGCCGCGACTATCTCGGCCTCTTCCTCCAGGCCAAATCCGTCTGCGAACGCTGGTAGCGCCCCGCCCCAACTTCAACCCTTACCAAGGAGAGGGAGCAAATAAAAAGCCCCCTCCTTGTGGAGGAGGGGGTTGGGAAGAGGTAAAAGCCCCCTCCTTGTGGAGGAGGGGGTTGGGGGAGGTTTCCCCTATTTAGCCGGGTGGCCACTGCATGAAGCGCCCGCCCAGCAGATGAAAGTGCAGATGGGGCACCGTCTGACCTCCGTTCTCTCCGGTATTGACGACGATGCGGAAACCCTCTGCGGCCACGCCCAGGGTTTCCGCCGTTTTTTTGACGGCTTCAAGCGCGCGGCCCATGAGCTCCGTATCCGTCGTATCCAGCAGAGAGGCGAAGTGCGCCTTGGGTATCACGAGAACATGCACAGGAGCCTGAGGGGCCATGTCATGGAAGGCCATGAACTCCTCATCCTCATAGATTGGATGGACCGGTATCTGCCGCGATGCGAGTTTGCAAAAAATACAGTTCTCCGCCATAGTAAGTCCCCTCGATGAAGATAATAGCGTATTTGCGGGATTCGCTTCCAGCAGAGAAACAGTCGTCTGCAATTCGAATAGGTACGGCGTCAAGCGGTTCCGTTGGTGGCGGACGTATCACCGGAGGAGACAGCCATTGCACGGTCCATCTCGGAGAGTTTCTTGAGACGCCGTTCCCAGCGTTTGTGAATGACATCCCGCACTTCGCGCCCGATCAGGATGATACGTCCGCTGTGTCCGTGCGTAGGAGTGCCTGTGATGAAGTGATACATTACCTCGTCGTCGCCGATCTCACGTTGAATGTACGCGATGTTTTCGGAAGCCCGCGATCCCCACCAGGCGTAGAAGACTGCATCCAGGTCGAACAGACTGGTCACGGGTTTGACCACTTCGTAGCGCGCCACGATCTCCGTCTCCGTGGAGACGAACATTCCACGCCCGACAAGGCCGTATTTGCGACTGATCCGAGTAATTTCCTTTTCGGGGATGGTCAGGTCTTCGGCAAAGCCGTTCTGGTTGTTGATGCTGTTCAGCCAATGGTCGCCGTAGCGCAACGCCAGCAGTGATTTCATGTCATCTAACATACCCTTGTTCACACCTCCTGCGTATTTGCGAGGTCGATTGTTAGTGAAGAGGATCTGGTTCCTTCCTCGCCTAAGGAACCCAATCTGCGATAAAGACATTGGTTTCGTGGGGCGCTTTGCCATTGCGGTTGGAAGCCCACACAAATTTTTTGCCGTCCGGGCTGAAAGCGGGAAAGCCGTCGAACTGATCGCCGTAGGTGATCCGTTCCAGGCCGCTCCCATCCAGCTTCATCGAATAGACCTCGAACTTGCGGCGCATCGGATCAGCCCGGTTCGAAGCGAAGACCAGCCCTTTGCCGTCTGGGGTCCAGCTCGGAGCAAAGCTGGCGATATTCTCCTTCCGATCATCGGTCAGGCGACGCACATGCGATCCGTCGGCATCCATGACATAGAGATCCAGGGTCGTCGGTCGGATCAGATGCTGCGCCAACAGTGATTTGTAGTCGGCGATCTCCGCAGGTGTTTCGGGATGGTAGGCGCGGAAGGCGATCTGTTTGCCGTCCGGCGACCACCACGGTCCGCCGTCGTAGCCAAGCGTATGGGTCAACTGTTTCGCATGCGAACCGTCGCGGTTCATGATCCAGATGTCCAGGTCACCGCCCCGGTCACTGGTAAAGACGATCTTTTTGCCATCCGGGGACAGCACCGATTCCGCATTGTAGCCGACCGTCTCTCCCGGCTTGAGCGTTTTCGGATAGAGCGGCTTAAGATCGGAACCATCCGGTTTGGCCGTATAGATCCGATAGGTCGGATAGACCGGCCAGACATACCCCTTCGAATAGTCGGGTTTCGGCGGCGGAGCTGGATCGGAACCGTGCGTCGAGGAGAAAAGGACACGCTGGTCATGGTCCATCCAGAGCCCGCAGGTGGTGCGGCCGGTGCCGGTGCTGACACGATGCACCCCGGTTCCGTCGATATTCATGACATACTGCTGGTCGCAGTCGTAGCCGTCGCGTGTGCTCTGCAAAATCAGTTTTTGGCCGTTTGCGCTGAAATAGGCTTCGGCATTCTGCCCGCCGAAGGTCAACTGTTGAATATTCTTCAGGTGCGGCTCGTTTTGCAGCGACACCGCACCGCTTTGCGAACGGGGAGCATGTGTTTTCGCGATCACAGGGGAGAGAACCAGCAGACCGGCAGCAACGAGACCGAGTGCGCCACCCAGGGCGCGCGACGAAAAGGGATGATTCATCTGGACTAAGTTCCTGTAGTGGATCACGGCGATTGGCTGAGCTTTCTCTCGATTCGTGCTCCTCCGTGGGAGCGGTAGGCCGCAAGGACGACGGCAGAAAGAGAAGTCATCGACGCGGCCACCTAAAGCGGCAGCGGCGTGAGGGAGACACGCAAAAGGCGTCAGGAAGCGTCAGGGCGACCGTGGAAAGTGAGACCGAGGGCATCAGTGTCCGCCGGCAGAGAGGTTTGAGACACGGTACGTTTCAAACGTGGAAAGCGGCACCGTCTTGGGGATTAGAATAACATAAAAATTGTGGAAAGTGCAAGTGTTTTGAGAAATATTTCACAAGCAGACAAGCGAAATACCTCTAAATGCGGTCAAAAATGGGCCCAGCAGGTTTCGAACCTGCAACCAACCAGTTATGAGCCGGGCGCTCTGCCGTTGAGCTATGGGCCCCCACCTCTGCACCAGAACAGTGTACCCGCCTGTTCTGGGGCTGTCAAGGGAAAAAGAGGGATTTTAAGGTCGGCTGCGAATTGACACGCGCAATCGTGAAGGGTATACTGTCCTAATCTTTGGACGGAATTGGCAAGAAAAGAGGGGGTCAGAGATATGCTTCCCACAGAAATAGGCATTCGCGACGGTTTGAGCTTCGACGATGTGTCCTTGGAGCCGCGTGACACAGACGTGACGCCTTCCGAAGTGGATGCGCGCACGTCGCTCGGAGGGGATATCCTGCTCCGAACACCGATCCTGAGTTCTCCGATGGACCGGGTCACCGAGGCCCGTATGGCGATCGCGATGGCGCGAGAGGGTGGTCTGGGCATCATCCATCGCAATATGTCCTCGGATCTGCAGGCGCAGGAGGTCGATAAGGTAAAACGGTCGGAGCACGGCATCATCACCAACCCGATCAGCCTGCCTCCGAACAAGACGATTCAAGATGCTGTCAACCTCATGGAGCGGTATCACATCTCCGGGGTGCCCATTACAGAGCCGGACACCGGTAAACTGGTCGGGATCCTCACCAACCGCGACATCCGTTTCGAAACCAACTTCGGTCGCCCCATCAGCGACATCATGACCACCGACCACTCCCGCAAAGGCGGACTGGTCACCGCCGCTCTTGGAACCACCCTGGAGCAGGCGCAAGACATCCTCCAGATAAACCGCATCGAGAAACTCCCCATCGTAGACAGCAACCGCAAACTGCTTGGCCTCATCACCATCAAGGACATTCAAAAAGTACGCCAGTTCCCGAACGCCACCAAGGACGATCGTGGTCGCTTGCGCTGCGGAGCCGCCATCGGTCCCCTGCGCGATCCCATCGGTCGTACGGCGGCGCTGGTGGAGGCCGGAGTAGATCTGATCGTGATCGATGCAGCGCACGGTCAGGCACGCGGCGT
>JAYUMV010000048.1:0-21927 GCA_043762265.1 Chthonomonadaceae bacterium
ACGGAGCGCTTTGTTGACTTTTTCGAGATCGAACAGTTCCGAATCGAATTTTCGACCTACCCAAGTTTTCATCTCTTTGTATTCCGGATGTGTTGGATCGCGTAGTACCTTCAAAAGGCCAGAGTAGCCCCAGGCTCCGCCGCAGTCCTCGGGCGGGCAGGCGCGTTTTCCTGCCAGACAGACGGGATAGTCCGTATCGGGCGCCGCAGGAAGCACTTTCTCCAGAGTGACGACATGTTGCCAGTCGTCCCCAAAATCGTACTCGTATTGAAACGTCTCCTTGGGACTGGTGATTAACTCCGATAGCCTCATCTTACGCTCATCCTCCATTCGCAACTCTTCCAGAGAGCCTGGTTCGTACGGCGTCGTAAAGGATCGCTCTCCGAAACCAAAAGAGTGAAGATGCGAATCGGTCCAACCCATCGCGTCCTGAAAAACGTGGTGGAGAGCGTCCAGGCGAACATCAGAGGGTACCAGCACACGCCGCATGATCTGCGGGCGCACATCTTCCAGCACAATTTTGAGTTGATACACACTCGTTATCTGTCTTGGCATATTCTCTCCGTATCCTTTTGGCGATGGTGGGCAAAACCAGAATCACGACAAAACCAAAATCAAGGGGTTATCACCCCTCGCTACGCGCCTTCGGTGGATCGTCCTCCGGACGAAGCGACATCAGTCCGTGACTCATCGCGTTTCCCGAGACGTCTCCACCAGGGAATTCGAGGCGATTTTTGTTCCAGCACGGCGATTCTGCTCTTCAACTCTCGGATCTCTGCCTGAAGTTTTTCGATTTCGTCGTCTGGATTTGGCACGAAGTCGAAGTGGCCCAAAGTCTGCGAGAGAGGCGTGTTCGGATCCGTAATAAACGGCTTTTCCATGACAACTCCTTTTCAGAGGGATTGAGTATGGAAGGCGGATCAACCCGCATTGGCATTGATCGTCAGAATGATCTGTGCGATGTCTGCGGCGGCAGTTTCCGGGAAAAGGCCGTCCAGACCGAGCGGGCTGTAGTTAGTGAAGGGTTGCTCGTAGAGCAGTCCGGCATCCATAACTCCGTTTTGGGTGAGGTAGTCGATGATCTGATCGAGGAACCGAATCTGGTTAACAGTGTATGTCCCGTTCTTGAGGTGGGTGGAGAAGGCGACCTGCACCGCGCTGCGATCCAGCCCGACCCGTTTGCGAATGAATGCGCCCAGGCTTTCAGGCTTGCCATAAGCGCCTTCGAACTTTGCCTGACTGCCTTCGCCGCCGAGATCGTAGAGAAGGTCTTCCAGAGCCTGCACATCGGAGGGCAGAAGCGGCTCGTTGAAACGCAGTTTCAGGACGGCAGGATGTTCGCGTTGGGCGGTAAGGAACGCCAAGACCTTCTTGCGGTACTGAGCGATATCAATATGTTACAGTCACGGTCTACTTTTGAATTATGCTGCCCTATTGCTGGGGTAGAGGCCCTCTATCAGGGAAGCTTTATCCCTATATTCCTCGAGACTGGCTTCCAAATAGAATGCTGCTGTCTCTTCAGAAAGCCAATTTCCCTGCTCTGCACGCACAACGATCCCAGCAAACTCACCGCGTTTCTCGATAGGAGTTGCAGGAAGGACGAAGTAATCGTCTGTAAATTGTTCTATGGCCTGCCAAGCCTGTGTCTGGGACGGGTCGATAAAAGGGAGTTTACTCATATCAAAGGCACGGTCGTATGCATTCCATAGATGGTAGCGCATTGCCGTTGCACTTAGTCCAAACCATTCCATGTTCTTACGTATTGCTTGAGCAATTGCGTCGTAATCTTCCGTATCGAGTGGACCAGTATAGTCCCGAATAGCGGGTTGAGGAGCAAGTAGCTCTACGGCAAACGCATTGGCGCGAGCTTCGACCCAGTCTATTTGATTGCGATCTCGGATAATCTTCTCGATTTGGTCACGATTATCTACAATGAGAGACCGCAAGCGCTCCTCTGGATCCCAGAGTAAGTGCCCCAATTCATGGGCGACCGTTGCCCGCTGCACCCAAACGTTTTGATCGTTGCCAGCCACATTCAAGACAATACCTCGTGTCTTACCAGTCGCGAGGGTTGCTCCTGCAATTGTGGACGGTAGATTCGCGTGAATCAGTGGGATCTGTAACCGCTGGCATAATTCCCGGAGAGAAGTGATCGGTGCATCCTCGGTAAAGCCTAATAGATGCCGTGTTTTCATGGCTAGGTCGCGCGCGACATCCCATACTGGGTTGAACGAGCTGCCATAATAGTCACTGGGGGCAAATTCTGCAAGTGGGTTACTGTCGGGATCGACGAGGTGCTGCAAGCGACTCTGGGTAGCGATGATCCATGTAATGCCTGATAATTTTGCAGTTGTGCTTGGCTTCATACCCTGACTTTGCCAAGATTTCAAGCGGACTGCGAGAGGCTTATCCCCGTCGGCACCTGGCCGAATCCCTAAAACCGCTTCATCCAAGCCGAGAGCCATTGCGATTTTGGATAGGTCGCGAATAGGAGTTGTATAGTCTGATGATTCTGCCTTGGTAATTACATCTACTTTCAACCCAACATATTTTGAGAAGTCAGTCTGTGTAAGTCCTAACTCTTCCCGCCGTTCTCGTAAGGTTTTTGCCGGTTCGGTAGGGCTAGTTGGAAGAACAGCGCTTCCCTCAAGCCATACTTCGATTAAGCGCCCTTCCCCAAAACGTAGGAGGGCTTCTTTTGCAGTAAACACACTCCCTTTAGAAGAAGGATTCCAAACGCCTAATTCATCCTGACTACGAACAAATTTGACAGAGGACGTGGCGGCACGCTCGTGTGAAGTCACGCCTAGAGCATCGTCACCGAATATTTTTAGCCAGGGGGTTGAGTTTTCTTTCACAGCCATTCGATTTCTGCCCTCCGCAATGTACGTTTGGGTCTTCCTAACTCTTCATCCCATCCAAAACTACATACTTTGTACTTAGCAACACGAAAACCTTTTACGATAGCTTCCAGTTCTAAAGCATTGCGTGCCGTGAAGCGACTAGAACCGCCGTTTAGGTAAATGGCTTCCGCATCTGTAAACCACAACTCTCCACCACAATGAGCGGGAACATTACCGGATAAATTCGTATGCGATAGTCGGCCACGTTCCGTACTCTGCCCAAGGCTTCCGTTTTCCAAACAGACCTTGACATCGTCCGTGCGCACTAACCACAAATACACGTTTTCCCTGTCATTTGTAAGCCAACTCCCGTCTGCTTCTTCCGCCTCTTCCACCGTGACCACCGAATACTGAACTGTAGTTTCTGGAGCAACTTGAAGCGAAGCGACTTGCTCATTTGCACTAAGGTCACTGGTTTCATCGTCACATGTCTGTCGAGAAAGATCAGGCATACGAAGCGCAAAACCTGGAATGGCGCGATAAATATCGAAATGTGGCGAAGCATTCACGAAACAGGGGATCTCCTACGACTTGTCATTCTATTATACTACACCTTTCTAACTTGGAGCCACACCCTCTATATACGCAAAACCATTCCCTTAGGTTTTGTGAAAGTTCGGGTAGGAATATCAAGGCTAGAGCACGGTGCGTTGGCGGATCTCGCCTTCCTGGTAGGCGAGGATGAGGGATTCGAGGAGGGCGATGGTCTGGCGGATTTCGGCGCCGTCTTCGGTGTCGGCGAGGAGGCGAGGGCGGGGATAGGTGCGGATTTCGCGGGTGTGCGGCAGCATGTCGGCCCCGGCGACGAGCACCTGCTCGATGGAGTCGAAGTGGGCATGTTCGGCGAGCGTGAGACCTTCGGGCGTGAGGAGAAGGGTGTAGCCGCGATCTCCGTAGGCTTCGGAGAACGCGCCATCGATAGTCACCGCATTGCCGCCGCGTTTGACGGGCTGCTCGCCCTCGGCGATCTTGACCGGCACATGGCCGTTGACGATCATGCCGTTCTCGTCGCCGCCGAACTCGCGCAGGATGCGTCGGCAGAACTCCGCATCGTGAATCTGCTCGAAGTAAGGGTTTTTGGTCTCTATGTGGGTCTGCTTGTCGGCGACGAAGTAGGACTCGAAGGTGGCGATGCGGTCTTTGCCGAAGAGAGGCGAGCGCGGGCCTGCCCAGAGATACCAGAACCAGTCGCTGTCGTTGCCCACATGGCTGGCTCCCCGGCGAAAGACGCGATGGATGAAGAGCGTGATGGCGTCGAACAGGGCGCGGCCGCTGCGCTCCTCCCCGTCGAACTTCAGCGTCAGGAACTCCCCGGCCTCGTCGGTGGGCACGCAGGCGTGGAAGATCAGGCAGTCGTCGCGGCGGAGGACCATAGCGCCCTGGCGGACCAGAAAGGTCATCTGTTCCCAGAGTCGAGGGCTGCGCACAAAGGCGTCACGCAGTTGCGTCATGCACTCCTGTTCCTGGGGGGAGAGCGCGAGCGGATCGGCAGGGTCGAGGGTAGGCAGATGCGTATCCTGAAGCGGATAGACCGTGCCATCGATATTGACAGTTCCGGCCGCTTTATCCACATGGTCCAGCAGGACGCGATTGTCCAGGTTCCACTCTGGATGACGGCGAATCGCCTGTCCGACGCACTTGAACTCCAGAATCGCGATTGCTTTCTGCATCCGGGCCAGGTGCAGAGGATCGCGCAGACCTTTGCCCTTGACTCGGAAGTGCTCCACCGGATCGTCGCCGTAGACCTCGCGTGCCAGTTTCTCCAGTGGGGCGAGCGGGATGCCGAAGCCCTCTTCCAACTGATCCAGACGGTCGTAGCGGACTGAGAAGCGCAGGACCACAGCGATGCACGCTTCCGACCCAAGGCAAGCGCCCATCCAGGAGGCGTCGTGATTGCCCCAGGTGAAGGCGACATCGTGTTGGCGTTGCAGATAGTCCAGCACACCGTCAAGCCGCGGGCCGCGATCCCCCATATCGCCCGCGACCAGGATCTCCACGGCCGCCAGATTGCGCACGACATGGGAGGCGGCGCGAATGGTCTCTCTCGCTGTCTCGTGGTCTGCCAGAGAGGCGACCAGAGTCGAGAGGTAGCCGGGAGGCCGTCCACTGATCGGTTCCGTCAGCAACTCCTGAAACAACTCTTCCTGTTCCGGCGGAAACGTTCTTCGGACCTGCTTACGGCGATAGGTGACGGCAAGGAGACGCACGATCTCGAACTGACGGCGCAGGGTGTTCAGCGCCCACTCCAGATGCTGTTCCGGCGTGAGTTGCGCGATGCCGAAATGGTCCATCGCCTCGGTCGGGTAGTAGAGCAGCGACAGCAGGTCGTTGATCTCTGTTTCCGTCAAGCGTCCGGCAAATGTCTGTTCCACCAGAGGACGCAGTCGCCCGGAAATGTTGTTCAGGACATGGCGCAGTTTGCCGTACTCGCCATGCACATCGCTCAGCACATGCACGACCGGGCGCGGCAAGAACAGGCTCGCCCGCAAGGCGGCGATCTCCGCCTGCGCCCGCCCGATCGTCGGATACTTTTCCGCCCACGCCTCCAAGACAGCACGTTCCATCACGTTTCCTTCTATTGCCTCTAGGGCCTATTTCGGCAGGTGCCAGGCGCGACCGTCGGTGAGCAGGGAGTTGGCGGCGTCCGGCCCCCAGGTTCCGGCGGCGTAGTTGGGAAAGAGCGGGCAGGAGAGGTCGCGCCAGGCGTCCAGGATCGGGGTGATAAGGCCCCACGCGGCTTCGACTTCGTCGTTACGGGCGAAGAGCGAGGCATCTCCGCGCACGGCGTCCAGGATCAGGCGCTCGTAGGCGTCCCGAATCGGCGCATTGAACGTGGATCCGTACTGGAAGTTCATCTGCACCGGCTGGATATGCATCTCCGGCCCCGGCTCCTTGCTGCCGATCTCGATGGAGGCGCCCTCATCCGGCTGAATCCGCAGCGTCAACACGTTCGGGCAGAGGCCGCTGTCGATGCGTGCGAAGAGAATATCGGGCACTGCCTTGAACTGGATCTTGACCTCGGTGACGCGTTTGGGCATGCGCTTGCCCGCCTGCACATAGAAGGGCACGCCGGACCAGCGCCAGTTGTTGATCTGGAACTTGAAGGCGGCGAAGGTGTCGGTCTCGGAGTGGGAATCGACGCTCTCCTCCTCCCGATAGCCGGGCACCGCCTCTTCGTTGATGACACCGGGGCCATACTGCCCGCGCACGGTCCAGAGCGCGACATCCTCGGGCGTAAAGGGCCGCATCGAGCGCAGCACCTTCACCTTTTCGTCCCGCACGGCGTCGGCGCTCAGGGCGACGGGAGGTTCCATCGCGATCAAGGTCAGGACCTGAAGGGCGTGGTTCTGAACGATGTCACGCGTGACGCCCGCCTGCTCGAAGTAGGCGCCGCGCCCTTCGACCCCCAGCGTTTCGGCGACGGTGATCTGCACGTTGTCGATATACTTCTGGTTCCAGAGCGGCTCGAAGATCTGGTTGGCGAACCGCAGCACCAGGATGTTCTGCACGGTCTCTTTGCCGAGGTAGTGGTCGATGCGGTAGACCTGGCTCTCCTCGAACCAACTGTTGACCTCGACGTTGAGGGCCTGTGCGGAGGTCAAATCGATCCCGAACGGCTTTTCGATGATGATTCGCGCCCACTGCCCGTCTTTGCCCGGTTTGTTCAGGCCGACTTTGCCAAGGTGCAGGATGATCTCGCTGAAGTTGTCGGGAGGCGTGGCCAGATAGAAGAGGCGATTGCCCCCGATGCCGCGCTCCTGATCGAGTTTATCGAGATGGTCAGCCAGACGGCGATAACCGGGTTCATCGTCGAAATTGGAGCGGACATAGGTGATCCGTGCGGCGAATGCCTCCCACTCGGGTCCATCGGCAGGCAGCTTCGGGGCGAACTCACGCAGGTCCGCCTGAATCTCGGCTCGGTAGCTTTCGTCGGTCTTATCTCGGCGAGCGAAGGCGACGATCGCAAAGGATTTTGGCAGCAGGCCCTGCAGGGCCAGACTGAACAGGGCGGGCATGATTTTGCGCCGGGTCAGGTCGCCTGTCGCGCCAAACAGCACAAAGGCGCAGGAGGCCGGGTTCTTTTCAGTCGTCTCGATGTGCGTCGGGGGCGTCGCATCAGCCATCTCTCTCTCACTTTCCACACGTCCTCGGCTGCAATCTTCGAGGACAGATTATCATGACATACCGGACGCGCTTTGCGTTCCGATCAGGGCTTCTTTTCCGGCTTGGGGTCTGCGTCGGGCGGCAATTTGATTTCAGGTTCTGGAGCCGACCAGGTGACCTTGCCTTCTTTGTTTTTGAAGACGGCAATGGGGTTGCTGTCGGGAGCGATCAGCAGAGCCGCGCCGCCGGTGCCTTTGCCGTTGGTCAGCGTAAGACCGCCGGTCCCATCGCTGTTCTGTTCCAATTCGACCCGGGACTTGCCCTGCGCGTCTTGGAAGGACAGCAGGGAAGTGCCGTCTGTCTGAACGTGCAGAGTGACGCGCACCTTCCCGGTCTTGTCGTAGAGGGCCAGGCCGGGACTGCCGTCGTCCTGGGTCTGGAGGGTAGCGCGCATTGCGCCAGTCTTATCGACCAGCCGGAACTCCTGGGCCGTGAGGACTTTGGGCGGCGCAGGGTCCGGAGCGGCATGGACGGTGCGCAGCGCCAGATCGCCCCCCAGCAGCAGCGCTGCCAGCAGCACGACCCCAGCGAAGGTGGGGTGGAAGCGTGGTGTCGATTCTCGCATGGTGGTCTCCCTCACGCTCCTGGAGAAGAGCGGCTCCTGCCGAACGTCAGACATCGGTCTTAGCGTGTGTCGGCTCGGCCCCGGCGGCTTCGAGACCGGGCACATGCGGGCCTTCGACCGTCTTTTTATGGACGGCGTGTCCGCCGAACTCGTTGCGCAGCGCAGCCAGCACTTTCATGGAGAAGCTGTCCGTCTGGCGGGAGCGGAAGCGCAGATAGAGCGAGAGCGCAATGACGGGCGCGGGCACGGCATGCTCAATGCTCTCCTGCACGGTCCAGCGGCCCTCTCCGGAGTCTTCCACGTAGCCGGTGATCTGGTCGAGGTTGGGGTCTGCCTCGAAGGCGTCGGCGGCGAGGTCGAGCAGCCAGGAGCGGACGACGCTGCCGTGCCGCCATAGTTCGCAGACGGCGTGCAGGTCGATCTCCGGGTAAGGAGAGGCTTTTAAGATTTCGAAGCCTTCGGCGTAGGACTGCATCAGGGCGTATTCGATGCCGTTGTGGACCATCTTCACATAGTGTCCGGCTCCGGCAGGGCCTGCATGCAGCAGTCCGCCCTCGGGGGCGAGCGCGGCCAGAAGCGGCTCGACGGTCGCGAAGACCTCTTTGTCGCCGCCGACCATCAGGCAGTAGCCTTCCTTCAAGCCCCAGATACCGCCCGAAGTTCCGGCGTCCAAAAAGTTGAGGTTTTTGGCTTTCAGTTCATTGTAGTGGCGCACGGAGTCGCTGAAGCGGGAGTTGCCGCCATCGATCACGATGTCGCCGGGGCTGAGCGCGGCTTCCGCCTCAGACAGGACCGCTTCGGTGACTTTGCCGGACGGCACCATACTCCAGACGATCTTCGGGGTCTGTGTCAGCATGCCGATCATCTCTGTGACGGTGGTGGCCGCCTCGCCTCCGAGTTGCCGGAGACGGTCTTGCGCCTCCGGGGAGGGATCGCACCCGACGACGCGATGCCCGCGCTGGATGAGGCGTTCCGCCATGTTACCACCCATCTTGCCCAGTCCGACTATTCCTAATTCCATTGATCTATGATCTCCTTCATCGACAGATACGCTCCTTCAGATGTTACGAACGATACCGGACGAAAGTGCGAATTTGCCCGGTATCGTCAGGCGGATTTCCGGTCCTTGCGGCGGCGGGATGCCAGCAAGCTGCCAGAGAAAACTACTCCCAGCAGGAGCGCTGCTGCGCCCGGTTCGGGGGTGGTGACAAAACCGGCGGACGAGAATCCTGCCCCTTGAAAGGCAGCAAGGGTTCCTGAATCGACTCCCGTGGCGTCTGCGGTGAGAACCCCGAAAAAGTCGCTCGCATCCAACGGAGCGCTGCCGGGCTGCGGCCTCAACGTGAAAGAGTGCAGGTTATTCTGAATGCCATGATCGACGGCAAGCCACGGCGCGTAGGGGAGGCCCGTCTGAGGATCCAGAATGCCCTGGTCTTCGGTCGTGGTCAGGGTAAGCGCGCCGATGTAGGGGAGAGAGAAATCGATTTCGCCGACAGGAATAGGCGCTGCGCCCGGAA
Organism: Chthonomonadaceae bacterium; assembly: GCA_043762265.1. Taxonomy (GTDB): domain Bacteria; phylum Armatimonadota; class Chthonomonadetes; order Chthonomonadales; family Chthonomonadaceae; genus JANXLO01. Next base: position 9,150 of record JAYUMV010000048.1, read on the forward strand.
AATTCCCGTGGATCTCCAGGCCGCCCAGGCCGCCAATGCCGACGGGCAAAAAGGTCATGCCGGTAATAGGACCGTTGGACCTGCTATTGGGATCGTTGGTTTCGCTATAGGACTGCCCCGGTGTATTCAGGAAGAGCTTCGCCGGATCTACGAGCGTCGGTATCGCGAAAGACATCTGAATGGGAGGGCGGCTCTGCGCATGTGCCAGGAGGGGGAGACTCATCAATATTCCTATCCCTGCCCATCGCACAGTAAAGCGTATCGTAGGTCTCAAATCTATTTTTTCCTTCCGTAGATGTTCTAAAAGCGATAATGAATGAAGTTGCGTTGGATCCGATTTGACGGCCTCTCGTTCATTCCAGTGTCGGAACTGCGTGAAGACTTTCTGGGAGCATCTCGTTAAAGAGCGCTTCCACGAACCCGGACAACCTCTCTGCACCCAGAGCCGCCTCAACCTCCAGCAGAAAACTCTGGCGTAACTCCTCACGTCGGCGGCCTACTTCGTGCCGGTCGAAGAGATTCAATTCCGCGAACTCTTGGTGCGCCCAGGAGAGCAGGCGGTAGGCCTCGACGGTGTATTGGGCATCGGCGAGCGTATAGCCTGCGTGTCGGGCAATGTCCGCGAGGTACTGCCGACCTTCCAGTCTTTTTGCGATCGCGTACGCCTGCCGATAATGTTCCCAGGCCGTAGAGAGATGGCCACGCATTCCTGCCAGTCGGCCCTGTTGCGTAAGGCCAATCATCTTGCACCAGGTGTCTTCGATCTCGCAGGCAAGGGTCATTCCACGGAGGAGATAGTCTTCCGCCTCGTCCGGTCGTCCGGCCTCCAGACAGACCTGTCCGGTGCGAATGAGTGTCAGCGAGACTTCGTGTCTCTGCTCCAAGGAGACGAAAAGACGGTGGCTCTCCTGCAGACGGGCGAGGGCTGTCTCCGGCGCGCCGTTTCGGCGGGCGACCTCTGCGGAGTTCATCAGGGCGTCTGCGTAGAGTTTAAGGTTCTTTTCGCGTTGGTGCAGAGCCATCGCGTCGTCGAAGAAGCGGGTAGCATCGTCAAAATCTCCTGCATCACTGGCCAGCAGACCCATATTGGCCAGCAGAACCGCCTCATAGCGGGGCTGATGGGTCTCCCGTGCCAGAGGCAGCGCCTCTTCCCAGCGGCGACGCGCGGCGACCAGATCGCTGCGACTCCAGGCGATCCCACCAAGATTGAGGAGGGCCGGAATCATGCGAGCGTGGTCATCGAGCCCTTTGCTGATCTCGTAACTGTCCTGAAAACCGCGTTCCGCTTCCGGAATGTCGGAACGTTTCCAAGCCATCATGCCGTTCTGAAGGCGCAGTTTGGCCAGAGCGGGCATATCTCCGGCACGTCGGGCGGCCTCTTCCCCGATGGTGAGTCTGCGGATGCCCTCGCTGGCAAAGCCCTGTGCGCTGAGGAAACCGTAGAGCGCCCGACCAAAAGAGGAGATGGCAGTGAGATTTTCCTGTTGCAAGGCATGATCCATTCCAACGCGCATGTTGTCGAAGTCGCGCTTCATCCGCTCCTTGGCATCGGGAGAACGCTCCAACTGCTCGGTCAGTTCCTCTGCCAGGCAGAGGTAGTACTGCGCATGCCGTCCGCGCAGGTCAGTTACATCGGATCGCGCCTCCATCTTTTCCAGCGCATACTCCCGCAGGGTTTCCAGCATATAGTAGCGCATTTCTTCGTCGATCTCCTGAGTCTTCAGCAGCGATTTATCGCGCAGATCGAAAATCAGGAGAAAGGCGTCCGGCCCTCCGGCGATCTGCGCCGCCGCTTGCTCCGTGAAACCATTGACGAATACCGAGATCTCCTCGAAGAACGCGCGCTCGTCCGCGTTCAACAGTTCGTAACTCCAGTCGATCGCGCCGCGCAGGGTGCGCTGGCGGGGATCCAGGTCACGCCGGGTCGAAGAGAGGAGCTTGAATCGATCTTGCAGACGCGGCAGGATCTGCTGCACGGTCAAGCCGCGTACGAGCGCGGCCGTCAGTTCGATGGCCAGGGGCAGGCCGTCCAGCCGTCGACAGATTTCGGCGACGGTCGGCAGATTTTCGGCGGTCAACTCGAAAGAAGGGCGCACCGCGCGGGCGCGCTCTTCAAACAGTTGTACGCTCGGGAAGGTACGGCACAGTTCGGGGGGGGTGTCGGGCGGCGGAGCCGACAGAGGTTCGAGCGGAAACTCCTGCTCCCCCGAGATCTGGAGCAGTTGCCGTGAACTCACCAGGATGGTCACCCGATGGCATTGGCGCAAAAGCTCACTCACAAAAGGGGCGGCCTGGATGATCTGCTCGAAGTTGTCCAGGATCAGGAGGCTGGCCTTGTCTCGCAGGAAGTCGCACACTTGCGTCTGAACGCTGGCATGCGCTGAGAGCTTGATGCCCAGCGCCATCGCGACGGCCACGGGAACCTCCTGCGGGTTGGTAACAGCCGCAAGTTCAATGATCCAGACGCCGTCCGGAAAGTGATCGACGCATTCTGCGGCGACCTGTAGGGAGAGGCGGGTCTTCCCGGTCCCTCCCGGTCCGAGCAGCGTGATCAGGCGTGCCTTCTTTTGCGTGATGAGCTGGATCAGGCTGCGGGTCTCTGCCTCTCTGCCGAGGAAAGTGGTAGACTGCGCGGGAAAGTTGTGTGGGAGCGCGTCGAGCGTGCGCAGACGCGGATATTCCCTCTGCGGCAGGGCGGCATGGGTCAACTCGAAGAGGGGAATCGCGGCTCCCAGGTCTTTCAGCCGATGATAGCCATGTTCGACCAGCCGCGCTTCCGGGGGCAGGTTGGCGCTAATTCGCCGGGCAACCTCCTCCGAAAGGAGGGTCTGCCCCCCATTCGCCGCACTCTCGATGCGCGCCGCTCGGTTGACTACCGGGCCGAAATAGTCGCCATCATGCGGGACCAGAGCGCCCTGGTGGAGGCCGATGCGGACGCGCAATGTGCCGATCTCCGGAAAGACTTCGCCTTCGAGGGCCTGTTGAATCTGGAGAGCGCAGCAGGCAGCGTTGAGCGCTGTGGGGAAGGCGACCATAAAGCTGTCGCCGATCGTCTTCACCTCATAACCGGTGTGATCAACGATGGCGCGGCGCAGGAGGGCGTTGTGCCGCTCCAGCACAGGATGAAATTTTTCCTGATGGATGTCCCAAATGCGAGTAGACCCTTCGATGTCGGTAAACATGAGGGTAACTTCACCGGTAGGAGGCTCCAAAGTGGGCATCGCCTGTCTCTTCGTCCCGTCTGTCGCAAATTGTGAACGGTCTCCCAAAAAAGTTGTTGGGGAACCTTTTCCGCTTTGCATCGTACCCGCTATTTCGACAGGCAGCTCGGTTTGCCCTGCTAGAGTTGGCGTAAAAGTGTTTCCTGGCGCTACATCTGGTTCGATCTTGACTTTCTGAGGGTGTCGGTGTATAATGTGGGTGCGTTTCGGTGGCCCCAAAACGTCTGTTTTGTGCGCGGGTCGTTAACTCAGTTGGTAGAGTAGTGGACTCTTAATCCATTTGCCCAGGGTTCGAGCCCCTGACGACCCATCCCCGTTTGAAATAGGATTTCTTGGACACTTCTATACTTCGCAAAGTACGGCCCGAATCAAGCGACCGGAGATTTTTCTCCGGTCGCTTAGTCTTTCGGATCGTCGGGCCTCAGCAATTATAAACCTTAGCTCAAACCTGACCTGTAAGGTATAAACGTGTGCCTGCGGTCGATCAAATTCAGTGGTGATGATGGTGAGCGACTTCGTCGATGACGATGGCGAGGCAGACTAGCATCGGCATATCCGCCTCGTCTGTGATCTCCATACCGTATCGGTCCTGGAACAAGGAGAACTGCTTGCCAATTTGCGCGACCGTGCGTCCGTTGGCGTGGATCTCGTAGTTCCAGTTCAGCCAGTCGCCTTCCATCTCGTAGGTGCCTGTCGGACCTTCGACCGTGAAGCGAGGATGGAAGGGGCTGAAAGGCTGCTTCTGTACGGTGGCGACGATCTGATCGCCGTGCAGAATATTGTATTCCGAGGTGAGAGAGAAGACACGCTGCTGGATCTTCGCGATCTCAACGCCTGCCCTATCCAGCAGGATCAGTTTATGTCCGAGCGTAAAGACCTGGCCCTGGACCTGATAGACGGGGCGATCCAGGCCATCCAGGATGTCGTATTTGTCGCCCAGTGAGAAGACACGCTTGTTGATCTGTAGCCGCATGGTGAGAACCCTTCTGTCGTAGAGGAGTCGGCAGTCTGCACCGGATACGAATGCCGGCGGGCAGAGAATACTATTATGACCTACCGTAGAGTAGAATCGGTTTACGACCAACAAGAATGATCCGAGGGAAATCAGACCGATGACGTCCGAGATTGTATTGGGAATCGATGGAGGAGGGACCTATACGCGTGTGCTGGTTGCCGATCTTGAGGGTCGGGCGCTGGCCTATGCGCAGGCCGGGGCATCGAGCCCCAATAAGAGCGACCGTGCCCTGGAGAACGTGCAGGAAGCTATCCTGAAGGCCGTTGCCCTGGCGGAACATTCCCTGGAGGATGTGGTCGAACTCGTCGCGGGCATGGCGGGACTGGACGCACCTGGCGACCAGCAGTGGGCAGCGCGCTTTACGGGACTGCCCGGATTGACCTGTCCGCGAACGCATGTCAATGATGCGGTGGTGGCGCATGCGGGCGCGCTGCAAGGTCGGCCCGGTATCATCGCCATCTCCGGGACAGGTTCCATCGTGCTGGGTGTCACGGAAGAGGAGCAGCAGATTCGCAGCTACGACTTTGGGCATTATTCCCACTCGGCGGCGCGTCATCTGGCTTACGACGCGGTCTACCAGGTCCTTGTCGGAAACACACAGCCTCAGGACGACGCGCTTATCCGGCAGATATTAGCGTTCTGGAATGTGGAGGATGTCGGCGCTTTGCGTGCTCTGGGAAGAATCGGTTTTGTCTCGGACCGATTCGAATGTACGCGCAAGATGGGCGAGTTAGCGCCACTGGTGACCGAAGCGGCCTGGAACGCAAGCCCTCTGGCGCGGGCGGTATGCGATAAGGCCGCTGCCGCTCTGGGCATGGGAATTCGACTCGTGGGCTCCTGCTTTCGAGAGAGCAACATTCTGGTGGCGCTCTGCGGCGGCGCTGTGCGCAGCCGTTACATGCAGCAGGCGATGGCCAGAGTTCTGGCGCACGGGGGGGATCGCACCTACGAAATCGTCGATCCGAACTTTTCCAGCGCCGCCGGGGCGATCCTGATGGCGCTCAAACAGCAGGGAATCGCTTTGAACGACTCGATCCTCTCGAACGTACGCGCAACGTCCTCCGCGCAGGAAGGACGGGCGTAACGCAGACGCGTTCTGCCCCTTCGGAAAGCGAGCAGGAACCTGACGGACTGTTGGCGAAAAAAGGCATAGAAACGTAAACGATTGTGCAAAGAGGCACTTGAATTATGAAATCCTTACAAATCACGGATCTACGGGTCGCGGTGGTGGGCAAGGCGCCCATGACCTGCCCGCTGATACGCATCGACACGAATCAGGGTGTCTATGGCCTGGGTGAAGTGCGTGACGGGGCCAGCAAAACCTACGCCTTGATGCTCAAGAGCCGTCTGCTGGGAGAGAATCCCTGCGATGTGGATCGTCTGTTTCGCAAGATCAAACAGTTCGGGTTCCATGCGCGCCAGGCAGGCGGAGTCTGCGCCGTGGAGATGGCGTTGTGGGACATCGTCGGCAAGGTCTACGGCGTACCGGTCTACCAACTTCTGGGAGGCAAGTTTCGGGATAACATTCGTGTCTATGCCGACACGGATATGTCGTCCGATCCCTCTATCACGGCCCAGCGGTTACAGCAGCGCATGGACGAGGGCTTCACGTTTCTCAAAATGGATTTCACCCACGGCAGTATCCGCGACAACGTCTTCGAGACGATTGTCGGCCCGCCCACGGCTCCGCCTCACCTCAGCGTCCGCGATATCCTGAATACGCAGCACATGTTCACCGGAATCGAGATCAGCGAGACCCATATTCGCCAGATGGCCGAGTATGTGGGCGAAGTGCGCCGCCTCATCGGCATGGAGATTCCCCTGGCAATCGATCACTTCGGTCACGTCGGCATCAACTCCTGCATTCGGCTGGGGAAGGCGCTGGAGCCCTACAATCTCGCCTGGCTGGAAGACATGATCCCCTGGCAGCACACCGATCTGTGGAAGCGCCTCACCGACGCTATCCATCTGCCGACCTGCACCGGCGAAGACATCTATCTCAAAGAGGGCTTTGTCGAACTCTGCCGCCGTCATGCCGTGGATGTCATCCATCCGGATCTGGCGACTTCAGGAGGCATTCTTGAAACCAAGAAAATCGGAGACATCGCGCAGGAGTACGGCATTCCCATGGCGATGCACTTCGCCGGCACGCCCGTCTCCTGCATGGCCAACGTTCACTGCGCGGCAGCGACCGAAAACTTCCTGGTACTGGAGAACCACTCCGTCGATATTCCCTGGTGGAACGATCTCGTACAGGGCGTAGACGGCCCGCTGATCCAGAACGGCTACATTCGCGTCCCGGAAGCGCCGGGACTGGGGATCACGCTCAACGAGGAGATCGTGAAGCAGCATCTTGCAGAACCGGGCTACTTCGAGCCGACGCCGGAATGGGACAACGAACGCTCCGCAGACCGCCTCTGGAGCTGAAAAGCCCCACGGAACCGACCTTGCGGAGTAGGCCAGCCTGTGCCACGAAGGGAACGGATTCTGCGTGTTGGAAACTGAGGGACAATCGAGGAGGATTTTTGCCGGAGACAACCTGGGCACCGCTATCGCCAATAAAACCAAAACAGGGATGGTGATCGACGGCGGTATTCGCGATCTGGTGCGCCTCCGTGAGATTCCTGACATCGCCATCTTCGCACGCGGCGTAGACGCCTCCGCCATTGCCGACGTTACCATGACCGGCTTGAACCTACCTATCCGTATCGGCGTCGCCACAGTCCTACCCGGCGATGTGGTGCTCGGCTCCGAGTCAGGCGTCATCTTTATTCCGCCCCACCTCGCGCAAGAGGTGGTCGAGCGCTCCGAGCGCACTCGTCTGGAGGACTACTGGGGCCAGATGCGAATCCGCGAGGGCCTCTACACTTCCGGCCAGGTCGATGGCAACTGGACCGACGCGATGCGCTCCGATTTCGCAGAATGGGCCAAAGCCAATCCTGATTTTGGAGGCCATTCTGTGTGAACCCGAGGCAGCCTGAGACGTCTGAAACGTAATCTGCTGCAGGGAAGGAGGGGACGGGGGTAAGTGGCCCGGTTAAGCGACTGGATGGCAAAAATCAATAAAAACCGATAAATCGTTCCCTCAGAACGCCAGCCTCAGGAGTACTCCTGAGGCTGGCGATTATTTTACGTTGACTATACGGTTGGTTAATCAGGGTCTATCGCGGCCGCTGCCGAAGTCGCGACTGCCTCCGCTGCGACTGCTTCCACCACTGGGAATATTGCTGCCACTGAAGCCGCTGCTTCCTCCACTATGGCTGCCACTCGGGAAGTTATTGCTTCCTCCACTGTGACCGCCACTCGGGAAGTTGTTGCTTCCACCAACTCTGTTGCTTCCTCCGCCGTGGCTGTCGCTAATGGAGCCATTACCGCCACGGTTGAAGTTGCTGTTGCCGCCACTGTTCGTGCGACCGCCTCCATCGGAACTGCCGCCGCTGTAGCCATGGTTGCCACCGCTGTAATTGTGGCTGCGTCCAGAGTATACGCTCTGATCGCTGCCGCTATAGTTGTGACTGTTCCCGGTGTATCCGCCTCGGTCTCCACGATAGTCATGGTTGTCTACTCGGTAGTCACTGCGATCCCTGCTACTGTCATTGCGATAGTCCCGGTAATCATAGCTGCTTCCCCGTTCGTGGTTCCGGTAACTATCGCCCCGGTAACTGTCGCCCCGGTAACTATCGCCCCGGTAACTGTCGCCTTTGTAGCGAGACCCGCCGCCCAGCGTGATACCGAACTCGAAGGACGGGTTAGAGTACCAGAAGTCCGGGCCTCTGTAGTAGTCGGGATCGTCGTAGCCATCGACCATGTAGACGGGCTCCTGCGCAAAGTAGAAGCCTACCGAGGGGCCGCCCCAGTAGCGGTGCCAGCCCGAGTGTGACGCATGGCTCCAGTGACCGCCCGTAAAGCGGAAGTAAACTTCATCGGCTTTCGCCTGCGTTCCCGTGAACGCCAGAGCGAGCATCAATCCGCAGCCTAGTATCGTTAAGTGTTTGCGAAACATAGAAAGCCTCCCTGGTGGTACGATACCCAATAGAGTATTGGGTTCAGGGGATACGGTGCAGTTCGCGACACAATGTGCCTGAGCCATGGAGGAAGGTTCACTGTATGACCCCGCTTCCCGCGTCTCCTAAATATCTAAAACGAGGCATTGCAGCGATCGTGACTAGATTCATCTGGGAGTAAACTGAGGGAGATCCGAGTGGGAGTAAACTGAGGGAGATCCGAGCATCATAGAAGACGTTTCGTTCCCTTGCTATTGGCTACGGGCCGAGGCGCTTCCCTAAGGGGTAGGAATGGCCTGCGGCTCATAGCCAATGGCATGGGGTGGGGAAGTTCAGTCGCTGTCGCGGGATTGGGGACGCTTCGTCACGGGGAAAAGATGATGTGAGGCGGGCATGGGAGCGCCGACGCCTTTGATACTGTGCCAGAGAATGTCGTTCAAGATGCCGTCCGGGACGCGGTCCGCCTGAGAGAAGTCCAACCGACGGCTGTCCTGAGCTCGGTAGGCGTTCGTATCGTTGATCTCGGCTAAGATCTCCCTGGCGGGCAGAACGGCGGTGTAGGGCGCGGCGTTCACCGGGGTCGGGCTAAAACCGGGGAAGAGGGGAGCGGTCGCGTCGTACTGGTTCATGGGCGGCAGACCGAGCAGAACCTCCATCGTGTGCAGCACGCTGTCGGTATTGTAGAAGTGGTGATCGACCGCGCCCCCTGCCAGATGCGAACTGATGACGAAATTGATCGAACGGTGGGCATCGACATGGTCCTGACCATCCTGGGCATCGTCCTCCAGCACGAAGATCGCCGTATCTTTCCAGTAGGGGCTCTTACTCACGGCTTCGACCAATTGCCCAACAGCGTAGTCGTTGTCGGCGACCATCGCACGCGGTGAGCGCGATCCGGGCCGGGTGGCGGAAGTGTGATCGCAGGGCAGACGCACCATTTCGAACTGGGGCAGATTGCCGTCCTTCACGAACTGATCGAACTCCCGTTTCCACTCCGAGTAGCGGCTGGGCGAATCGAACTTGCCGAACTTCGTGACCAACCCTGGCGTGGTCAGGTTGTGTTTCTGCCACGCTTCGCTATCGGCGTAGTCCATCGAGAAACGCAGGAAGTTGTCGTCGCTATGGCCGACCATCGCCTTTTTAAGCGGCGTATTGGCAGGGGCCATCAGATTGCCTTTCGGGTCTTTCAGATCCGCGAAGGCGGTAAAGATGCCATAGGTGCGGTACGAACGGCCGTGTTTGTGGCAAAGATCCCAGAGGTAGCCGCCGGGGGCTTCCGCCACATCTTTCATGCCGAGCAGATCGACCGGCGCATCGTTGGTAGAGCCTTCGAAGTCGTAGGCGCGTCCGCGTCCGCTGTAGTTGAAATGCACATTGCGCGAGGTGTATTCGCTGACCATGCCCGAAGTGGACCAGTTCCAGCCGTCGGCGGAGACCTCCGCGCAGTCGTAAAAGTTATCGAAGAGTCCGAACCGTTCGGCGAGCGCGTGCAGGTTGGGAGTCACGGTGCGTCCGAACATCACCAGAGACGCGTCTCCGTTGCCCTGCGGCAGGTCGCCCAGCACCTGATCGTAGGTGCGATTCTCTTTGATGATGTAGAGGACATGCTTGATGCCGCTCTGCGCCAATGCGATCCGAGCGGGATCTTCCGGCATCTTGCCGTTGGGCGCGAGATGGTTGTTGACCAGCGCCTGCGCCGTGTCGGTCTTCAAGTCGCCCGCCGTCGGAACGGTCAGCATCGAAACCGTGCCCTCGATGATGTTCTCGATATAGGTATCGCGACCCGCTTCCGCGCCGTTCGGCTTGTTAGGGTTGTGGGTCTGTGCGCCCTTGGCGTTGGAGACGAAGAGGCGACTGCCGTCCGGACTGACGACCACTGCGGTAGGATACCAGCCGGTCGGCACATAGCCTGCAACCGTGTTGCTCTGCAGATCGACGACCGCGACCGCATTCCAGTCCCCAAGCGTGACATAGAGGCGCGACTCGTCCGGACTGAGCGCGAGGTTAGTCGGCGTCATGCCGGGCAGACGGGTTCCACCAGGCGGTCGCAGGGGCAGGGTGCGCATCACACGATTGGTTGCGGTATCGAGGATCGAGACGTCGTCGCTGCTGGCGTTGGCGACGAAGAGCCGACGCTGTGCCTTATCGAGCAGCAGAGCCATCGGATGGTCCCCGACGGCGACGTTTTTCACCAGAGAAAGCGCCTCCGGCTTCGAGGCGTCCAGGATCGACACGACGCCGTCGCGCTCACTGGCGACGTAGACGGTCTCCGCATTGCCTGCGCTCTCCGTGCGTACTGCGATGGCATAAGGAAAGGCGGGCGTGGTCACTTTGCCCAGAACGCGATTGCTGGCGGTATCGATCACGCTGACGGAGCCTTTGTAGTCGGTAAAGGCGCTGGTTTCGTTGTGGACGGCGTAGCAGCGGCGTCCGTCGGCGCTGAGAGCGAGCCCGGCCAGGAAGTTCGGGCGGGCGGCTTTGGCTTCGGCAGGCAGTCCGGAGGGATCGTCCAGGCTATGCCCGGTATCTGTCAGTTTGCCGTCCATGCCAACCGTATAGACCGCGACCTTGTCTTCCGGGCCATGTGAGGCGTAGAGAGAGAGGCTGCCCTCGGCGTTGGGCGAGGGGCCGAACGCCAGCCCGACATAGAGCGCAGGCTTATTTCGGCCTCCGTCGTTGCCGACCCCGATCTGAGAGACCAGTTTACCCGTGGTCGCATCGAGAACAGAGAGAAATTCGCGTGCGCCGGTATCGGTGACCACGATCCACTTCCCGTCCGGGCTCAGGATCATGTTGGCGGGATAGCTGCCTACTTCCGTCTGCTGTCGTCCCTGGAGGGTGAGAAGTTTGCCGGTCGAGAGCGGGGCCTCGGCTGCATTCTGCCGTCCGCCTCGCGCCGCCGCCAGTCCCACACAGACTCCGGCGGTCGCGACACCCAGCGCAAGCCATTGCGGGGCGTGAAAAGATCGTTTCATAGTAGAGCGTCGTCCTCCGAATTGATGTTGCTCTCTCCGTGTGCATTCACCCAAGTTCGCACTGCCGGATTCGCTCGCTCCTGCCGACTACGCGGTCACTTGTCTGGAGAGGCGGCGTAGACCTCGGGGTACTTCTGATCGATCCAGGTGCGCAGATCCATGCCTGTACCAGTCTGGCGGTAGAGGTCGAAAAACTTGTCCATACGGCGCGTTTTCTGAACGGGGAAATGGCCGTAGTGCCACGTCAACTCCTCTGCTTGCGCTTCTTCGAGGGGAACATGGCGGTAGAGGGTGACATAGAGCGTGGAGGCGAGGCCTGTACGGTCTGCCCCGGCCTGACAGTGGACGATCACTGGATACTGCGCATGATCGTACGTGTCGAGCAGTTTGTGCAGCGTCTCCGGAGAGGGGAGGTGCAGCGCGCTGAAGGGCACATCGACATGATCGACATGATCCTTTGCGCAGATGGCGGTTTCGTCGCGGTAGAAACGATCTTTATTCGAGCCACCGCGCAGGCAGATGACGGTATGAATACGGTAGCGATCCAGTACAGCATCCAGGGAGTTGCCTGCCAGTCGCGCGCTCAAGCCATCGTACCCGTTTCCAGTCAGTTGGCCGCTGCGGTAGAAGCGGCCGGAGTCTACGACCCGTACATTCCCGCCCAATACGCCGATATACCAGAGCAAGGTGATCAGCGCCAGCAGAAAAGCCGCCAGACAGAGGAACAGGCGTCGGCGGTTGCGTTTTGGCGTTGGTCGAGATGCCGGTTTTGCGTCCATCGCATCCAGCTCATCTAAAGGGGGGGCGTCCATAGTCATGGCAGCAGTTTTCTCCTCCCCGTCAGTATACCCAACTCTCTCTCTTAGCACAACACTTTGGATTACAACGGCCCCGGTTTGGGCGGTTCGCGTAGAACTGGACTCTCTTGCAGTTTGCGACTGGCCGCGTCCCAGTCTTTCTGGGAGATCGTGCCCCCGCTGCGCAGATGGATCTTGCCGTCGGCGCTGACAGGAGGCGGCAGATCCAACCGGCGGTTCTCCCGATCCACGACGCGGCGTGCTTCCGAATCGATGGGGTCTTCACTCAGGGCTTTACGTACCTCGGCATCCTGCGTTGCGGAAGGAGAAGTGAGGGAGGGGGCGGACGAAGCGGAGGTTACGACCGGAGCGCCGTTCTTGCCGTCGTGTCGAAAAATTCCGGAGAGTGCAAGCACTCCTATGCAGACCAGCGCTGCGATCCCCCCCTGAATGGCGCGCAGCATCCACACCGAGGGCGTTCGGGGCGCGAGATCGGGGGGAGGCGCTGTATTGTAGACCGGTGGAGGCACAGCAAACTGAGGCACACCCTCTCCCGGCGTCACAAACTGCGTTCGATACTGCCTGCCGCACTGACCGCAGAAAGTGGCATCCAACGGGGCGACGGCGCCGCACTTGGGACACTGTTTTTGAGGCATATTCATGGCCGGAATCTCCTGGCTCCATTATAGCGCAAATCTTTTCTCGCCGCCAGCGCATTTCACGATAAGGAGGAACCTGGAAATAGGTTGTGGCGGCTTTGCGAATG
>JAYUMV010000049.1:0-25603 GCA_043762265.1 Chthonomonadaceae bacterium
GGCAAGCATCCGAGGGTCGGTGTTGAACTCCTCCTGGAGACGTGCGAAGAGAGGCTTCTTGAGCGAGAAGACAAACGTAGCCGTCTCCGAGGGAGTGAAGCCTTGCAACGCCCGCGTCCGAGAGACACCCGCCAGCATATCTCGGGTCGATTCCCATTCCGGCGCCTGAATGTCATCGAGATCACCCGCGCGCACGACACCGCGCAACAGACTTATAAACTCTTTGCCCAGAACCTTGAGTTCGATCTCCTTAATCAGGTCGGAACGATCTGCGAGCGCCACGGACTGCTCCGTGATCCAATCCGCAAGGAGTTGGGGTTCCTGGTGTTTCAACAGTTCGGAGAGACGATTATGGATATCAGGCATTTACAGCCTCCTTTAAACTTCGGGATGTCGGAATACCGTCTTGTCGCTACGATTGGCATAAACCTTCTTAACTCCCTCCAACAATCGTGTCGCGGTAACGAAACTATACCAATAATTAAGGATGAAGGTATAGGAATCCTCCTTGCTTGCTTAGTAGGGAGACTATTTCCGACCTTATTTCCGACCTCCAATTTCGGCAATGTCCGTTGCCGGAGGCAGGTTTTTGACATCCCCTTTAAGAATATAGAGAGGAGGACGCCTACCACGACAAATCCTTTCCCTGGGGTATGTCTGGAAATGAGAAAGAGGATTTACGATGTCAATCGCCTTCGATACCGAACAGATAGACCTGCTCTGCGCCGCGATAGCGCATCGGCGCAGCATGGGCATCGCGCGTGTTCATGCGGACCAGCCCGTCGACCGAATCCTTGTCGAAAAGGCGCTTCAGGCGGCGGACTGGGCTCCCAGCCACGGCGAGACGGAACCCTGGCGCTTCCTGGTCTATACCGGTGAGAGCCGCAAGGCTCTCGGGGACGCGTTTGCAGAGGCATATCGCCTGGATGCCGGTGAGAATGCCAAACAGGCCACAACAGAGGCAAACCGCGCCCGAGCGCTCGGCGCACCTGTCTGGATCTCTATCGGAATGTCGCCCGGACTGCGATCCGACGGCTCTTTGCGGATGACGGAAGAGGATGAGGTCATCGCCGTCGGTTGTGCGGTGCAGAACCTGCATCTTGTCGCGAACGCAATGGGATTAGGGGGCATGTGGCTCTCCCAAGGCGTCTTCGTTCACCCCCACGTCGCGCAGTTCGTCGGTCTGGAAGCGCCGGAGCGCCTGCTCGGGTTCTTCTTTCTCGGCTGGCCCGCCATTCCCTGGCCGGAAGGGGAACGCCGTCCGCTTGCCGAGAAGATACGCTGGGCCGAAACACCCTGATATTTTGCTTTACCGCTAAGATTAATTTTATTTAATCCGGGTTTAAGTCAGGTTTAAGGTAGGGCGAGTAGATTGTTAAGGTAGAGTGGCGGACTGTCCGTGCCGCTCCTATGCCCTATTCACAATCTAAATTTCGAACCTTCCAGGGACCTGAACGCTATGGCCGTCTTCAATCCTGTTTCCACGCCTGCTGTCGCTGCCGATGAGGCGCGTCCGCGCCGTCGCTTTCGGCTGGCGATGCCGATTCTGCTCGCGATCCTGCTGCTCGATACCGGCTACCTCTATCTCGCCAACCACGCCTCCGGGCCACCGCGCATCCCGCTCTCCGCCTTTGCTTATGAAGGCTCCTTGCTCCTGCATCTCGGACTGGGACTGCTGGCGGTCTGGGGGCTGATCGGGCGCATCCAGGCGGTGGTGGCGGCATTCCGCGAGCGACAGGGTGCGGTCGCGGTCTTAGGGGCGCTGACGGCGCTGACATTCGCGGTCTGTCTGTTGACTGGCTTGGCGTTTCTCGGCATCGGGTTCCAATGGTTTTCGCTGAGCATTCGACTGCCGCTGCTGCGCGTCCACGATGTCGCGACCTACGCCTTTCTGATCTCTGGCGCACTCTATCTCCTGTTGCGCGCACGGCGTGCGGGGCAGGCTGCCCCGGAGCGCAAGCAGGCCCGAGTCGCGCTGCGTGCAGGCCTGGTGTTCGGTCTGCCTTTCGCGGGGATGCTCGCCTATACGATCCTGGTGCCGACGAAAGAGAGCCGGATCGTAAACCCCACCGTGCCGCCGATGACCGCCTTCGATGAGGGCGATGGCAAAGACGGCAAGTTCTTTCCCGCCTCTGTGCAGTCGGTCGATAAGCAGTTCTTTCCCTCCGAGTATTTTGTCGATTCGAAGTCGTGCGGCGTGCAGGGCTGCCATCCGGACATCTATGCCCAATGGAACTCCTCCGCGCACCATCTCTCCTCCTTCAACAACCAGTGGTATCGCAAGGCCATCGAGTATATGCAGGAGGTCGGCGGCGTCAAGTCGTCCAAGTGGTGCGGCGGTTGTCACGATATGGCCGTACTGCTGACGGAAGACCCGAAGAATCCCAGCAAGTCGCGTTTCGATGTCCCTATCGCCGCACACGACGTTACGGAGGCGAAGTATCCGGAGTCACACGCCGGGATCGGCTGCGCAGTCTGCCACTCCATCGTGCATGTCAAGAGCACGATGGGCAACAGCGACTATATGGCCGACTACCCGCCGATGCACAAGTACATTATCACGGACAATTCCGTGGCGAAGAGTATGCAGAAGTTTCTGACCCGTCTTGCGCCCGAACCGCACAAGAAGACCTTTCTGCGCCCCATCCATACCGACCAGACCGCCAAGTTCTGCTCCTCCTGCCACAAGGTGCATCTGGATGTACCGGTGAACGGCTACCGCTGGTTCCGGGGCTTCAACGACTACGATTCCTGGCAGGGCAGTGGCGTCTCCGGCTTCGGCGCGGTCTCCTTCTACTATCCATCCGACCCCAAGACGAACCAGCCCGCCTTTAAGAAGTGCGCCGACTGCCACATGCCCAATACTCCCTCGCAGGATGCCGGGAACTTCGGCGGTCAGGTCCACTCTCACCGCTTCCCCGGCGCCAATACGGCGCTGCCCACCGCCTACCACGATCCCGTGCAGATGGAGACCACCGTCAAGTTCCTCCAGGACAAGGCCCTCTCCATCGACATCTTCGCCCTGCGCCGCCAGAAGGCAGGGGAGAAAACGCCGAAACCGACCGGTGCAGGCCCGTCTCCCGGCCGGAAAGCGCCGACCGAGACACCGCAGGCCGCAAGTCTGAACGGCGACGACAACGGACCGATCACCGCTGCCGCCAATGCCTCCAAGGTCGAAGAGACGCTGACCGCGCCGCTCAATCGGGGTGGGGCCGGAGCCGCGCTGCGACGGGGGGAAAACCCACTGGTAGAAGTCGTGGTACGGACCCTGAAACTCGGGCATGCCTTCCCCGGCGGCACCATCGACGCTGTCGATTGTTGGGTCGAGTTGGAAGCCAAGGACGAAACCGGTCGGGTCTTCTACCATAGCGGCAAACTGCAGTGGCCGGACGGCCCGGTCGAAGAGGGCGCGGAGAAGTACCGATCGCTGCTGGTGGACGGGCACAGCAACCCGATCTTCCGGCGCAACGCCTGGGCCGGTCGCTCCGTAGTCTACGCCAAAGTGATTCCGCCCGGCGCTGCCGACGCCGTACACTTCCGCCTGCCGGTTCCCAAAGACTGCGGCAAGACCGTTACGCTGACCGCGAAGCTCAACTACCGCAAGTTCAACTGGCTGAACAACCAGTTCGCGTATCGGGGCCATACGAAAGATACGCTCCCGGCGACTACAGCGGACGGCTCCAATGCCGTGCCGGTCGGCCTGGGAATCGACAAAAAGAGCGGCCCCGTCAGCCGTGGATGGGACGACCGCACTGCGCTCTACGACGGCGATCTCTCCACCGTCTCCGGACCCACCAAGGCCGTCCCCGTGCTGCCGATCACGGTGCTGGCGCAGAACGTGGTCACGCTGCCTGTCGTCGATGCCAACGGCGCCCCGGACTCCCCTGCCGGTCCGCCTCTGGACGACGAGGCGAAGAAAAAAGAACGCATTCGCTGGAACGACTACGGAATCGGCCTCTTGCTGCAAGGCGACTTCCGCCACGCCAACAACGCTTTCGAGCAGGTGACGAAGATGGCTCCGAAGTGGCCGGAGGGCTATGTCAACATCGGACGCGTCCGACAGGCCGAGCGCGACAGTCGCGCCGCGCAGGCCGCCTTCGAAAAGGCGTTCGCCCTCTACGACGCTGCGCCGACCCCCATGACACCCTACCAGAAAGCCCGCACGCAGTTCTTCTATGCCCAGACACAGTTCGACCAGGGCAAACTCGACGACAGTCTCGCGACCCTGGCGAAAGTGATCGAAGTCTTCCCCGAAGATCGCAACGTCCGCAATCTGGCTGGCACGCTCCAGTTCCGATTAGGCCACTACGATGAGGGAATCGCCCAACTGAACGCCACCCTCAGCATCGATCCGGAAGACATCGCTGCGCACTATAACCTGATGAAATGCTACCGGGGCAAGGGCGATCCCGCTTCTCTGCACGAGGCGAGCGTTCATGAGGCGCTCTATCGCCGCTTCAAAGCCGATGAGACCACGACTGACCTGATCGGCCCGTATCAGCGCGCGCATCCCGCGGACAACAATCTTTCCCAGCGAATCCACGAACACGCGGACGCCATCGTCCAACCGAAACCTGCCTGGCTCGTTCGGCAAGAGCAAGCGATCCCGCACACCGTCCTGACTCGTCGCCCCAACCCATAAGAGAAACGAACGCAACGTCATGATAAATCGAACTTGTCTCCTCTTTGCAGGTGCGCTCCTGGCGCTCTTTCTGGCTGGCTGTCACCCGTCGCAGCCACCCGCTCCGACAAAGATCGCGCCGGTGGCGGCGACCACGCAGAACGTGACCTTTACGGATACGACGAAGGCGGCGGGAATCGACTTTCGCCATGTCAACGGAGCGACCGACCGCAAACTGCTGCCGGAGACGATGGGCAGCGGACTGGCCTGGATCGACTACGATGGCGACGGCTTTCCGGACCTGTTTCTCGTCAACAGTCGCCCCTGGACGAAAGCGGAGTGCGCGGCGGCTAAAATGCCCTATGTCGCTTCCGCTGGGCCTGCACCGACCTGCAAGCTGTTCCATAACAACGGCAACGGCACCTTTACGGACGTCACCAAACAGGCACATCTCGACGTGACGATGTACGGAATGGGGGTCTGCGTAGGGGACTACGACAACAGTGGGCATCCCAGCCTCTATGTCACCGGGCTGGAGCGAAACTACCTGTTTCACAACAATGGCGACGGCACGTTCAAAGACGTGACTGCGGCGGCAGGAGTGAAAGACGGCGGCTGGAGCAGCAGCGCGGCCTTCGTCGATTACGACAAAGACGGCAAACTCGATTTGGTCGTCTGCCACTATGTCCAGTGGTCTCCAGGCACCGAACTCGGCGCGAAGAAGAACGGGCATCCCACTTACGACACGCCGACGCGTTACATTGGGCAGCCACTGACGCTCTATCATAACGATGGCGCAGGACATTTTACGGAGGTCGCGGCGAAGGCAGGACTCCGCACCGGTCCGGCCCCGGAGAAGCGCAAACTCCAGGGCAAATCGCTCGGAGTCGCGATCTGCGATTATGATGGGGACGGCTGGCCCGATATCGCCATCGCCAACGATACCGAGCCGAACTACCTGTTTCACAACGAACACGACGGCACCTTCAAAGAGGTCGGAATCGAAGAGGGAATGGCGTACAAAGACGACGGCACGGCGCGAGGAGCGATGGGGATTGCCGCCTGTGACTTCGACCATACCGGGCGCGAGAGCCTGCTCATCGGCAACTTTTCGAACCAGGCGCTCGCCCTCTACCACAACGAGGGCAGTATCTTCCGCGATACGGCGGCACAGGCGGGGGTCGCGCAGCCCAGTCTGCTCTCTCTCTCATTTGGCCTCTTCTTCTGTGATCTCGACAACGACGGCTGGCAGGACATCTTCGTTGCGAACGGGCATATCGACGACGATATTCAGGAAGATCAGAAAGAGGTGACCTATCCCGAAGCGCCGCTGGTCTATCGTAATCAGGGCAACGGCAACTTTGTCAGCGTCGGCAGCCAGCTTGGGCCTCCCATGCAGGCCAAATACGTCGCGCGCGGCTGCGCCTACGCGGACTACCTGTTGAACGGCTTTCCCGACATCGCCCTCTCGACGAGTAACGGTCCCGCCTACCTCTTCCGCAACAGCGCCAGCAATGGCAATCATGCGCTCCGCCTCGAATTGGAAGGCACCCGGAGCAACCGAAGCGCCATCGGCGCAAAGGTAGTCGTCAAAGCGGGCACGCAGACGCAGACGTACGACGTGCACAGCGGCTCCTCCTACTGCTCCCAGAGCGAACTGCCCATCACCGTCGGCCTCGGAACTGCCACAAAAGCGGACAGTGTGACGATCGTCTGGCCCTCCGGTACAAAAGAGGAATTGAGTGCGCTGGACGCCGGGCAGATATATCATATTCAAGAGAATTCGAACGGCACATCGAGCAAACGCCCTTTCGGACAACCTTACAAACCTGCTGCGCAAGTCGGTATCCTGCTTCGATCTCACCCTGCCCTGCGTTAATCACCGCCTCACTTCTCCGAACCCAAAATGCCTGTCTGCCGCTGCACGCGGCAGACACTTTGCTTTTTTCTAACGTATCACTAAAGGTGACTTTTATTTCTCAGTTCGAGGAGACAACTCTTGAGACGAACACTTCGTAATGCCTTTCCCCTTGTTCTCACCTTTCTCGTGGGAGCGGGGGGAGGGGGGCGCGCACAGACGCCGGAGACGCCGGACATTTCTTCGGTGCATCTCGACTATAAAATCAATATGCTGCCGAACGGCCTTAAAATCGTGACACTGGAAGATCACCGTGCGCCCGTCGTGGCGATTCAGGTCTATTATCATGTCGGAAGCAAGGACGAAGCGGTGGGCAAGGCAGGGTTTGCGCATCTCTTCGAGCATCTGATGTTCAAAGGCTCCGCCCATGTCGGGCCGGAAGAACATGCCCGGATCATCGAACGGCTCGGTGGTTTTAACAACGCTGACACCTATTTCGACCGCACCCGCTATATCAATACCGTACCAAGCAATGCGCTGGACCGCCTGCTCTGGCTCGAAGCCGACCGTATGGCGGCCCTCAATGTGGACGAGGCGAACCTGCGCTCGGAGAGGGATGTCGTCAAGGAAGAGCACCGGATGGACATCGAGAACGTGCCCTATGGCGACCTGTTCGAAAAGGTGCAGGCGCTCGTCTTCCCCAAGAGCCATCCTTATGCGCACACCACCATCGGAATCATGAGCGATCTCGACAGCGCGAAAATCGCGGATGTACGCGCTTTTCACGACGAATACTACAAACCGGACAACGCAACGCTTGTCATGGTCGGAGATTTTCAGACCTCAGATGCGCTGAATATGGCCCGACGCTACTTCGCGGCTATCCCGCGCTCGAAGAAGCCCTTCACCCGTTATCCGGTTCCCCCCATCGATCAGAAAGAGGAGCGTCGCGCCGTCTATTACGACAAACTGGCGCCGCTGCCGGTGGTCGGAATGGCCTACCGCACCGTTCCTGCCAACAGTCCAGACACGCCGGTGCTAGAAGTGATCTCGCAAATTCTCTCCGTGGGGCAGAGTTCGCGTTTGAACCGGGCGCTGGTGCGCGATCAGCAGATCGCCTCGGACGCCTCCGGCTTCACCCTGAGTCTCTCCATCGATGGTCTCTTTATGTTTCAGGCGACGGCGAACCAGGGCAAAAAGCCAGCGGAGGTCGAGAAAGCGCTGTTGGAACAGGTGGATCTGATACGCGACATGCCTGTCAGTGCGGCGGAGTTGGCGAAAGCCAAAAACCAGGCGCTGTCCGGCAAGGTTTTTGGCTCCCTTTCTACGGAGCAGAAAGCCGCACAGTTGGGCCAGGCCGACCTGGACTATGGGACCCCGGACGAGGTAAACCGGGAACTGACCAAACTGAATGCGGTCACCGTTGCAGACGTGCAGAGAGTCGCGCAAAAATATTTTACGCCCCAACATCGCAGCGTTTTTTACGATCTGCCCGCTGCTGCCATGCCCAAATCTGGCCCCGGAACGACCGCTAAGGAGAATAAGTAATGCAAACGACCCGAATCACGCTCGGCTTGTTGACGGTCTGTCTGCTTCCGGGCAGCGTGGCGCAAGCACAGCGACGGCAGAAAGCGCCGAAGAAGCCCCCGGTTCAAAAGAGCGTTGTCAAACCGGTCAATTCTATGCCACTGCTTGGCCCGCCCCACCCCTTAAGACTTCCTGCCGTCGTGGAGCGGACGTTGCCGAACGGCCTGCGCATCGTGCTGCTGGAAGATCACACCCAGCCCGCACTCTGGCTGCGCCTGGCCTTGCCAGCGGGGTCTATCCGCGATCCCCGCAATCGAGTGGGGTTGGCGGACATGACCGCCTCGCTATTGACCAAGGGGACGACCACCCGTACGGAGGCCCAAATCGCCGACACCGTCGATGGGTTGGGGGCTTCCGTAGGCGCTGCCGCCGACGCGGACTATCTGACCATCGCCGCCTCCGGCCTCAGCAGCTATCGCGACACCCTGTTCGATCTGCTCGCCGACGTCACCCTGCGCCCAACATTTCCGAATGTGGAGATCGATCGATACCGTACGCTCGCGCTCAATAACATCACACAGAGTCTGGCGGATGGCGGCACACTGGCCGACATCGCTTTTAGTCGCCGTCTCTACGGCGGACACCCCTACGGCGATTTTTCCATCGGCACGCCTGTCTCGCTGCCGGAGATCACCCAGCAGGATCTGACTCGGTTTCATCAAACTTATTTCACGCCCAATGTCGCGACTCTCTTTGTTGCCGGTGACATCACCGTGGAGCAGGCGACCGCCAAAGCGACCGCTGCCTTCGGGGAGTGGGAGCGTCACTCGGTGCCCTCCCTGCCCCTCTCCCCCCGGCCGTTGCCGACAGTGACGGAGCCGCAGATCACGCTGATAGATCGTCCCGGCTCGGCGCAGACCCAGATCCGTATCGGCGTGTTGATCGCAGGAGCCAGTGACCCGAAACGTTATATCGCCTCCGTTACCTCCGGTATCCTCGGCGTCGGCAACGACAACGGGCGTCTAACGCGCGAAGTGCGCGTCAAACGTGGCCTGACCTACGATATCCGCAGTATCTTCGCACGGCAGGCCCAGGCCGGAGCCTTCGAGATCAGCACCTTCACCAAGACTTCGACTACCGCGGAAGTGCTGCGTCTCTCTCTGGCGGAGGCTGCGAAGCTGGCACAGGATGCTCCGGCTGAGCGCGAAATGGTCGAGAGCAAGACTCTCCTGAACGGAGAGTTCGCGCTCAGCGTCGCCACCACGCCCGGCCTGCTCGCACGTCTGGAAACCGCGACGCTCTACGGCAACGGCGCGAGCGATTTGACGCTCCGCTCCGATCGCATTCAGGCCGTGACCGCTCCCGAAGTTGTGGAGACACTCCGCAACTTGAATCTGCGGGGAGCCCAAATCGTTCTGGTGGGCGACGCAAAAGCGATCGAGAAAGACATCCGCCCCTTTGGCAAAGTGGTCGTCATTCCGGCAGACGGTCTGGATCTGCTTTCGCCGACGCTACTGCCGCAGAAAACCGCAGAGAACGAGGTTCCGACCGTAAAGCCAACGGCCGAGGAGGTAGAGGCGGGCAAAGCGCTCCTTGCCACGACCATCAAAGCGCACGGCGGCGATGCCTTCCTGAACCTCAAAGGGTTCGAACTGCACGGCGCAGGCGAACTCTCGCCCCCTGGCCTGGAACTCAAGCTGCCGATAGACAAAGCCGTTCTCACCTTTGCGTCCCCCAATCGCAGCCGCTACGACCTGGCGACGGCTTTCGGGAGTATCATCCTTGCCAGCGACAAGGATGGCGTCGGTTGGATGAACGCGCAGGGACAGGTGCAGGACGCCCCCAAGGGGGTCGCGGGCGACCCGACGGAACTCTTGCGCAAGGTCGCACAGGGCGGATACACCGTGCGCCTTCTCCCGGTGAAGGCAGGCGACAAGCCGCCTACCGCTTCGGATGGCAAAATTCTGCGCGGCTTCACCGTCACCGAGAATAGTGTCAACCGCGTCACGCGCGTCTATGTCGAAGCCGAAAGCGGCCTGATGCGACGCGTCGTCATATCCGAGTCTAAAGGGGACATTGCCCTTCTGCTGGGAAACTATCACGACACCGAGGGCGTTCAACTGCCCGGATCTCTCCAGATCACGCAGAACGGCAAAACCTTCGTAAACCTGACCTTCGATGGCTTCTCGATCAACAAGCCCGCCGCCGACTCCCTTTTCGTCCGCCCCAAATAGACGTCTGCGGCGGACCTCCCCCGGCCCCTGCTGAAAGGAAGCCCTTCGGGCACCCCAAATCCTTCGCTTCCGCGCAAAGGATTTCTTAAGGAGGGGAGAAAAACAAGTAGAAAGCCCCTTTTTCGCAAGAAGGGAAATAGACAAAAAGCCCCTCCTTAAGAAGGAGGGGTTGGGGAGGTCTCCCCCACGTCCTATCCGGGCGTGGGGATTCTATTGCGTCATTTCGGAACCGAAAGCACTCAGTTTTTCAGTTTGGATTTGAACTTCGCGCGGAACTCGGCGATTTCCGGTGCGATCACGTAGTGACAGTAACGCTCGTTCGGGTGCAGATTGTAGTAGTTGACATGGTAATCTTCCGCTTTGTAGAAGTTGGTGAACGGTGCGACTTCCGTAATGATCGGGTTGGGCCAGATGTGCTCCTTCGTGAACTTTTGGATCATCTCCATAGCCGCTTTATGCTGCGCCTCATTGCGATAGAAAATGATGGAGCGATACTGCGGGCCTTCGTCGTTGCCCTGCCTATTCGGAGTAGTCGGGTTGCGTACCGTCAACAACACCTCCAGTAGGTCGCGGTAGGTAATCACTTTGGGGTCGAAGACGATGTTGAGGGATTCGGCGTGCCCGGTCGTTCCGGTTTCGACCTGTTCGTAGCTGGGCTTTACGACCTTGCCGCCTGCATAGCCGGAATCCGCCCTTTCGACACCCTTCAACTGTTTGAAGATCGCCTCCATGCTCCAGAAACACCCGGCGGCAAAG
This sequence comes from Chthonomonadaceae bacterium, assembly GCA_043762265.1. Classification (GTDB taxonomy): domain Bacteria; phylum Armatimonadota; class Chthonomonadetes; order Chthonomonadales; family Chthonomonadaceae; genus JANXLO01. Next base: position 10,997 of record JAYUMV010000049.1, read on the forward strand.
GTCGCTACTTCACGCGTTGGCGCAGTTTTTGAGCCAACGGCAGGCGTCTGTTGGGGAACGGGCGATGCGAGACTCGCGGCTGCCAGAACGGTCAAGAACGCTGCTGTCAGCGTATAGACGAGAAATGCCCTGCGGGGCTGTCCAGTAAATTTCATTTGGTTTGTGCTCCTTCTCTGCCACGCAGTCTCTTCGTAGAAAGCCTCAGGCAAAGATTTTCGTTTGTCTTCCTATGATTATACGGCAGACACTGTATGAACCGTTTTGTAACACACAAAGTTCCCAACGACTTGCGTCCGTTATAGAAGCAAAGGACGTATTCCCCCGCTAATTGTGTCCGTTGCCGAACTGCGCTTCGGCGGCTTTGCGGAAGGCGCCGCTGCTTTGATCGCCGTTGTTGGGAAAGCCTGCGTGCTGTACCATCCAGATCGTGATCAGGCCACGATTGGTGTCGATGTTCATGTTGGTCGAATAGGCGCCGCCATGCCCGAAATTGCCGCCCCCTGTAGACCACCCGAGCCCATAGCCCTCCGAAACTGCCTCCCCGGTCTGCTTGCTGGTCATCTGTTTCACCGCCTCTTCCGACAGATAGCGTTTGCCTTTGTAGGTTCCGTGGTTCAGGATCATCTGGCAGAAATGCGCGACATCGGTGGCAGTAGAGAAGAGTCCGCCAGCAGGCATCGGCTGCCGGGTGCGGTCGTCGAGTGGATAACGGAGTTGCGTGACCGTCGTCTCTTCCAGATCGGTCTTGGCGGCGTTGGGTTTATAGGATTTCGCCAGGCGGGTGAGTTGCGCCTTTGTGGGCCAGAAGGTCGTGTCTTTCATGCCGAGCGGTTTGAAGAGACGGGTATTCAGAAAATTCTCATAGGGCATTCCGCTCAACACTTCGATCAGGCGCCCTGCGGTGTTGATACCAGCATTGGCATACTGGTACGTAGTTCCCGGCTCATGTTGAAGCGGTGTCAGAGCGTAACTGCGCACTCCGTCGCGGAGGGGCAAAACGTCGAGCGTAGGCTGCTCCATCGCTGAGGAGAACGACATGCCACTGGTGTGGCTCAGGATCTCGCGCACTGTAATCGCATGTTGGGGGCGCTTTAGAGTCATGTGATCGTTGTCGTGTTCGGTCGCCAACCATAGGTTGTTGAACTCCGGCAGATATTTTGCCACCGGGTCGTCCAGCGTCAGTTTCCCAGCATCTACGAGCATCATCAGGCAGGTAGCGGTAATGGGCTTCGACTGAGAAGCGATCCAGAACAGGTCCTCGGTTGCCATCGCCTTATGTGCAGCGACATCCGCATAGCCGACGGCTCCCAGATCCAGAATTTTGTCTTTATCGGCCACAAGGGTCACCGCGCCTGCCAGGGAATGGCTGTCGATAAACGGTTGAAGCGCGATTGTAATGGGAGAGAGGCCCTTCGAGGTCTTCTCCTCGGCTTGCGTAGGCAGCATCGCGCCACAGAGGAGGGCGAGAGCAAGCAGGAAAAGCGGAGCCTGAAGGCACAGATCTGTTTTTATCACGATGTCACTTCCAGAAAATCGCACAGGGGAATGAACAAACTGTCTTTCCTTTCGCTCCACACCATGTTTTCTCCTCCTCAGAAAAAATACGGGATTTAAACTGTAAAAATAAGGGGAAAGCACTACAGCGCCTCTGTTGCGGGAGTGTATACTATAGTAGCTGAAATGTGTGGAAGCACCTGGCATATTGGACGGGACAGGCGCTCACGTTGAATTTACGAGGTCTTTGGAGACGCAGAGTCGATCTAAGAACAGGGGCGCTCGTCTATTTTCGCTATCGAGCTCCGACAACCACCTGTCAATGAACTTTCGTGACAAGGCAACAGTCAATTACTTTGGTTAGCAGACAGAGTATCTGCGGAATGGCATTTCAGGAGATTAAATAGGCAAATGTTGCCTATTTTCGAGGTCGAATTACGTTGCTTCCCGCGATTCTGGAAGCCAGGCCACGTCGTCTGCGAATTTATGACCTCATAATTTGATGTAAGGAGATACGATGAAACTACGATCGGACGTCCCACTGCGGAAATATCTGATATTGATCTCGTTACTGGGACTTTCGCTCATTAGCGTTCAACCCATTCGCGCTCAAAACGCAATACGCGGAACAGGATATGTCACCAACGAGTCACCTCTTGCGGTCCAGATACCCGGTCTGGTCGGTATGAAGTCTCTCTCCGCGGGCAACGCGCACGACCTTGCCATCAAGAGCGATGGAACGGTTTTTTCCTGGGGCGATAACGACAGCGGCCAACTGGGCAACGGTTCCATGATCAGTTCAGGATCCCCTGTTGCGGTGTTGGGCCTCTCCGGAGTGGTCTCCGTTGCCGCCGGAGGGGGTTTCAGTGTCGCGGCGCAAAGCGATGGGACCGTTTGGAACTGGGGCAATAACAGCAGTTATCAACTGGCGGACGGGACTACGCAGTCGAGACCGACCCCAGTGCAGGTTCTGGGCTTTTCCGACGTGACGGCGGTTGCGGCCGGATATAAACACAGTGTCGCTTTGAGAAAAGACGGAACTCTCTGGTCCTGGGGCAGCAACCAGTACGGTGAACTCGGCAATGGCACCAGCCAGATCGTCTCCTCTCCCTCGCAAGTTGCCCTCTTGACAGGCATCGTCGCGATCTCCGCGCAAAATCGACACAATCTGGCTCTTAAGAGCGATGGAACTGTGTGGACCTGGGGTTCCAATACACGCGGCGAGCTAGGCGATGGCACTACCACGAACCGGAACATGCCCGTTCAAGTCCTGGGGTTGAACAATGTCGTGGCTATAGCGGCTGGTTGGAATCACTCGCTCGCCGCCAAAAGCGATGGCAGCGTTTGGGCATGGGGATACAACGGTTGGGGACAGCTCGGAGACGGCACCACAACGGACCGCTTGACCCCCGTCCAGGTCGCAAGCCTGACCGGCGTCAAGGCCGTCGCGGCAGGCCAATCCCACAGTATCGCCCTGAAAGCCGACGGGACAGTATGGACATGGGGGGATAACGCCTATAATGATCTGGGCGATGGCACTTCCCTCTACCGCACAACTCCGGTGCAGATGCTCTATAGCGGTTATACCAGCGTCATTGCAGGCGGCGGTAACGACACGCTGGTCCTCAGTTCCGATCCGGATCCCCACTTTTCGCCCCTCGCTCGCCACGATCTGGTCTGGCAGGATACCAATACCGGCAACTTTCTTCTCTCCGATTGGCGCGGGCTCACTCCTTTGCTTCCGGCCTCTCCCTCTCCAACCTATCTGGCGCAGAATGTGGCGCCCGGTTGGCAAATCGTAGGAACGCCCGACATCGACGGGGATGGACAGCCAGATCTGGTCTGGCAGAATAGACAGACCGGAGATATCGCCTATTGGATCATGCACGGTACGACCGTGTACCGGTACGCGTTCATTGCACGGGGTTACGATTCCGCCTGGAAGGTTGCAGGAACGCCGGATATCAATGGCGACGGGAACCCCGACCTGCTCTTGCAGAACACGCAGACTGGCGACATTGTCTACTTCCTGATGGTTCAGGGAAGATTTGTCGGCGGCGGCGTCCTTACCTACAATTTTCCGGTTCAATGGCAGATCGCCGGGACCGCCGACATCAACGGCGATGGTAGCCCCGACATCATCTTTCAGAACACCGTGACCGGCAACGTCATCGTCTGGTACATGGCCGGCATCACCTATATCGGCGGCGATCGTATCGCTACTGACGTGCCCCTTGAGTGGAAACTCACCTCGATCCAGGATGTCGATGGTGACGGGAAGCCAGATATGATATGGCAAAATTCGGCGACTGGTGTGATGATCTACTGGGGAATGGATCATGCTGTGATCACCTCCTCGCATACAATCTCGGTGAGTGTTCCGTCGAACCTGGTGGGCGTCCGCGCGCACTAAGCCTCTCACTCCAGAAACAAGAAAAGCCCCTCGCAAAGGATTTTAATTCTTTGCGAGGGGCTTTTCGGGCAAACGATTCGCCTTCCTACCCTATCAGGCGAGCATCTTGGTGATGACGGTGCCGGAGACATCGGTAAGGCGGAAGTTGCGCCCCTGAAATTTGTAGGTCAGGCGGGTGTGGTCGAGGCCCATCTGATGCAGCATGGTGGCGTGGAGGTCGTGGACATGGACGGGGTCCACGACGACATTATAGCCGAGTTCGTCCGTGCTGCCGACGATAGTGCCGCCCTTGATGCCGCCGCCTGCCATCCAGATGCTGAACGCTTTCGGATGGTGATCCCGCCCCAAAAACTTCGATCCTCCCCGCTCCTCGTTCATCGGCGTCCGCCCGAACTCGCCGCCCCAGACTACCAGAGTCGTGTCCAGCAGACCCCGCTGTTTCAGATCCTGAATGAGCGCAGCCGCCGCCTGATCGGTCTCCTTGCAGAGTCGGCCCAGGCCTGTCGTCAGGTCGTCGTACTGCGCTTCCCCATGATGGTCCCAACCGCGATGATAGAGCTGCACGAAACGGGTGCCCCTCTCGACCAGACGCCGGGCCAGCAGGCAGTTGTTGGCGAAGGAGGCTTTGCCCGGTGTGGCGCCGTAGAGGTCCTGCACGGCCTGCGGCTCTTTCGAAGTGTCCATCAGGTCCGGCACGCTAGTCTGCATCCGGTAGGCCAGCTCGTAAGCGGCGATACGGGTCGCGATCTCGGGGTCGCCGACATCGGTCAGGTGGCCGTGGTTCAGATCCCGCAGAGCGTCCAGCGACTGCCGACGCACCTCGGTCTCCATCCCCTCCGGATTGGAGACGAAGAGGACCGGATCGCCCTGGTTGCGGAACTCGACGCCCTGATAGACGGTCGGGAGGAAGCCGCTGCCCCAGCAGGATTTGCCGCCATCCGGATTGCGGTCGCCCGAGAGCAGGACCACGAAGCCGGGCAGGTCGCGATTGGCGCTGCCGAGGCCGTAGGTCAGCCAGGAGCCCATGCTGGGCCGACCGATGAGCTGGGTGCCGGAATTGAGAAAGATCTGCGCGGGCGCATGGTTGAACTGCTCAGTGTAGAGGGAGCGCACGACGCAGATGTCGTCGGCGATCTTGCCGAGATACGGCAGCAACTCCGAGATCGGAATGCCGGATTTGCCCTGTGGCGTGAAGGTGTGCGGCGAGCCGAGCAGACGGGGTGTGCCTTTGATGAAGGCGAACCGCTCTCCCTTGATGAACTCCTCCGGAATCGCCTGCCCATTGTACTGCACCAGTTTCGGCTTCGGGTCCAGCAGGTCGATCTGCGACGGTGCGCCCGCCATAAACAGATAGATGATGTTTTTGGCCTTGGGCGCAAAGTGCGGCGGGCGCGGCGCGAGCGGATCCGAAGAGAGATCCGGCTTCGATTTTGGATTGACATTAGCCCCATGCTGGTCTGCGCTGGCAGTGGAGGGAAACACGCCGTCATTCAAGAGCGCGGCGAGCGCGGTCGCTCCGATACCGTAACCTGCCTGCTGAAAAAAGTGGCGGCGCGTCACCGCCTTCAGCATCGCCTCTGCTTCTGGATGGTTTTTCATCACAATTTACTCCTTCGTCAGCGCCTCATCGAGGTTTAGGAGGACGTTGGCGACAATGGTCAGCGCCGCGATTTCGGCGGTATCGGGCTGGGCCGATTTCCCGCCTGCAATCGAGAGCGCCGCTTTCGCGTTGGCCTGATAGCGGGTCAGTTCCTTGGTATAGAGCGCGGTGAGTCGCTTTACCTCCTCGGGTTTCGGACGTCGGGCGACGACAGTACGGAAGCCGAAGGTGAGTCGATCCGCGATTGCCACACCCCCTTCCGTTTTCATGCGGCGTGCCAATCCGCGCGCGGCATCGAAAAAAGCCGGATCGTTCAGCGTCGTCAGCGCCTGTAAGGGCGTGTTCGTCCGAGTCCGACGCACGGTGCAGTATTCGCGGCTGCTGGCATCGAAGGAGAGGAACGACGGATAGGGCGAGGTGCGCCGCCAGAAGGTGTAGAGACCGCGCCGGTAGTGGTCGTCTCCATCGCTGAGTTTCCACTGATCGCCGTTGTAGGGCATGACCCAGATGCCTTCCGGCTGGAAGGGGAAGACGCTCGGCCCTCCGAGTTTGAGGCTGAGCAACCCGCCGCATGTCAGCGCGGAGTCACGCAGCATTTCGGCCTCCATCCGGAAACGCGGCCCGCGTGCCAACAGGCGATTCGTCGGGTCGTGCTCCTGGAGGGCCGGCGAGACTCTCGACGCTTGCCGATAGGTCGCCGACAGCACGATCTGGCGCAGCAGCCGTTTCTGGCTCCATCCACAGTTGGCGGGGCTGCTTGCCTCCGCAGGAGATTCGAAACGGACGGCGAGCCAGTCCAGCAGTTCCGGATGCGTGGGCTTCTGCCCCTGCGTCCCGAAGTCCTCCGTCGTCTCTACCAGGCCATGCCCGAACAACTGCTCCCAGAGGCGATTCACGGCAACGCGGGACGTCAAGGGGTTGCTCTGGTCCACCAGCCAGTGCGCGAGACCCAAACGGTTGACCGACTGACCGGCAGGAAGCGGATTCAGCACTGCGGGCACGGCGGCCTGCACCTGTTCGTCCTTCGCCAGATAGCCGCCTTTGATATGCGTAAAGGTCGTGGGAACCGCGTTGTCGCTGTTCTCCTGGAACACGAGGGTATCCGCAGGCTGAATGCCGTCCCTCTGCTTTTTCATGTCGGCGATCTGTTTGTCCAGCGCCTCGACACGATCCGCGGGCGGTCGCCCAGCATTCTGAAGATTGGCCCGCTCGGTGGTGAGCGCGTCCATCTCGATCTGAAGCGTCTGCTTCTGCGCCTCCTGGATCGGAGTGGTCGCCTTCAGCGCGGGCTCGGTGCAGTGGTCGAAGAAGGCGAAGAACTGATAGTACTCCTTCATCGTGAAGGGATCGTACTTATGGTTATGGCACTGTGCGCACTGCAAGGTCGTCCCCAGCCAGACCTGCGCGGTGGTGCTGACGCGATCTACCATCGTCAGCCAGCGCTGTTCGCCCTGATCCACGCCGCCCTCTTCGTTCAGCATCGTGTTGCGATGAAAGCCAGAGGCGATCTTCTGGGCAGGCGTGGCATTCGGCAGCATGTCTCCGGCGATCTGCTCGATAGTAAACTCATCGAACGGCATATCGCGGTTAAAAGCGTTGATCACCCAATCGCGAAACGGCCAGATCGAACGGCGACCGTCCTTTTCGTAGCCGTTGGTGTCGGCATACCGGGCCAGATCCAACCAGAGCCGCGCCCAGCGCTCCCCGTACTGCGGCGAGGCCAGCAACCGATCAACGACCTTCGTATAGACCTCCGGCGACCTATCCGCCAGAAACGCATCGATCTCTTTCGGAGATGGCGGCAGCCCCGTCAGATCCAGCGAAACGCGCCGCAGCAGCGTCTCCTTAGAAGCCTCTTGCGACGGCGTCAGCCCCTCCTTCTCCAGCCGCGCCAGCACAAAAGCGTCTATGGGATTCCGCGCCCAGGTTTTGTTCTTCACGGTCGGTGTCTTCGACAGAACGGGCCGCACATACGCCCAATGCTTGGCGCTCACGCTCTCCGGCCAGACCGCGCCCTGATCTACCCAGGCGGTCAGCTTCGCCATGATCTCCGGGCTGAGGGGTGCGAAGCCGAGCGGCATACGCGGCTTGCCGCCCATCCCCAGCGCCCGCTGCACCAATAGACTCGCCTTCCCCTTGCCCGGCAGCAAAGCAGTCCCGCTAATTCCGCCCTTCACCAGAAACGCACGGCTATCCATGCGCAATCCCGCCGCCTGTCGCTCCGCCCCATGACACTGAAAACACGACGCCTTCAGCGCAGGCAGCACCTCATGCGCAAAGTCTATGGGTTTCCCCACATCCGTCTTATGAACGGCAGGAACAACCGTCTTCGAAACGGGTTTTTGCGCCATGCTAACGCCCAGCCCGCACGTAAGCGGGCCTAAAACGAAAAGGCAGAACGCAGTACGATGAAATTGCATAGATGGCTTCCTGTGCCAGAGTTTGGCTGTTAAAATAACGTGATCTGTCCCTTATTCAATTTTTGGGAACCTCGATCCCACAGCGTTCGGCAAGAGTGTAGGCGAGTGGCTGAAAATCGGATTAGCAGTTTTGTACTATAATGACCCCAAGTATTCGGACAGTGGTTTAAGGTGGTTGGCTGTATCACAATATTAGGACACAAGGAGACAATTATGAAGACACGCAGGACCTATTCTGCCAATAGCAAAGCAAAGCTGGCGCTGGAAGTCATTGGCAATATCACGAGACGTTAGATCAGAGGTGCGCCCCTCAATGCTCTGGCCAAACCTTACTGCCAAGGCGCTAAGTGAAATTCCGCTAGCTTTCAGGCTGCCATGCTGAAATGCAAATAATTACGTGGATCGGGGCGGGACATTCCTAATGTAAATATGTCTAAAGGTTGAAGATGCTCATTTTGGGGCCTTTCAACCAATGCCTGCATCGATTGAAATAAAGCAAGAGTCTGCTGTAATTGCGGATTTACCGGGTCTAGATCTGAAGCGCTTTGCGCATTCTGAACCACGGTGTTAATTGGGAAATCCAAGTAATACTGCGATATTGCTATCCATTGCCATACCGCCGCCAATGCGTCAGGCTCATTCGTCATACTCTGAATTTTACGACATAGCTCTAGACAATGCTTATAGTCACCTCTGCGGAGTGAAGCATACGCGACGTAGAAGTAAGGTGTAACGCTTGAGTCATTGTTAGCGATCGCACACTCAAAATCGATTGCTGCTCCTTCCAAGTCGCTTTGAGCCAAAAGAATACCATGTAATGTTAATGCACCTATATCATCAGGATCAACCTGAAGAGCATTTGAAAACGCTGTAAGCGCTGCAGCATTATCGTCTAGATCTTCGTAACAAGATCCTAGGGTAAGGAAACCAAGAAGCAATTCCCGCTTGGATATGTCCTCGTCCTGAGTTGCTTCATGCAAGGCGGGAACCAACACATCTATGGCTTTGCGAAGGTACGATCTATCATTATTACCCCTAGATTCCTCAGCGGCCATGAACAATAAAGCAGCATATTGAATACGACCCGAAATGCTGGTATTATCTGCCTGAACATATCGTTCGGCGCGTCTTAACGCTTTATCCAATTGGTTCAGGCGTGATAAATATATGATCACGAAGTTTTCGTAGTTCTTATTTTCAGGCTTCAACAATGCGGCCTGTTCCATAAATAACAGAGCAGTATCTAAACTACCGAGTTGGTCATATGCTCGTGCACGAAGGTAAGCCCTTGCATATTCAGGAACGGAGTGGCTCTGCATTCGAAGCAGGCATAGTACTTGCTCCCAATCATCTCGCTTATGAGCATCATTGAGCGCCTCAGTAAACTGTTGTTGCGTCATCTCAGTAGGTGCCAGAGCTTCCTTGCCCTGAAGCATGTATAGATCCGATGAAAGACCATTAAGCCGTTCGATTTCTCTTTGGGAAAGTCGTGGCTCCACGTCATCCATCTGAATATGGATGGCGTCGACTTCAGTTGTATCATTCTGACCAGATGCAACCAGTCTGTGTAATTCCGTCAATAGACTTTCATATGTTCTATATGCTGGATTATCGTTAAATCGAGTTGTCATACGCCCTCTGGTTCATCTATCGTCCACTCACCCTTTGTGGCATGCAGACGAGTCACGTATTCATTTAATGTCATAGTTGTATCAGGTTCGACCAAACCGTGCCCGATATCACTTGAATCTATCGTTAGTTGAAGGCCAACATGTACAGGGTCCATTTGAAAAGGCCCTTCGCCCATGCACCATACGAATGTTGTGTCCCGGCCAATAGCACCGGGAACAAGGCTGTTGAAACGTGCTGGTACCATCCGAGCAGGCAACCGCTTTATAAGAATCGCAAATGACGGAGAAACAGACATCCCACCTGTATTTGGTTGCACATTACCTTGAGCATCTGGTTGAATATCCGTTGCTACCCGAATTCCTAGAGTAGCAGTCGTGTTTCCTGTCAGGGGTCTCTCCTGATCGTCTTTCTTTATTATACGATAAATCTTCGGCGTGGTCTCTCCAACGGACTCCCGACACTTGACAATCAATGTTCTGTCTATTTAATGCGTCTCCATTTTACCTTTAGAATTGTCTTTTCTATAAGCGCATGTGCTGTTTCCCTCTGGCCGTTTTGCATTTCAAAAACTGGTGAACGATGCGTCTGCGTAAAAGTCACTTGAAGATGATAGTAAGCTGTTTGCTACACGAGAATGTCGGTGACGACGTTACCGGCGATGTCTGTGAGGCGCATGTCGCGGCCCTGGAAACGGACGGTCAGGCGCGTGTGATCGACACCGAAGAGCCGCAGGACCGTCGCGTGGAAATCGTGGACATGGACGGGATTTTCGACGGCGGCGTAGCCCATCTCGTCGGTGTTGCCGTAGGAGATGCCGGGCTTGATGCCTCCGCCCGCCATCCACATCGAGAAGCCTTTGATGTGGTGGTCGCGCCCATCGCCCTGCGCCATTGGAGTGCGCCCGAACTCGCCGTTGTAGATGACAAGCGTGTCCTCCAGCATCCCGCGCTGTTTCAGATCGGTCAGGAGGGCCGCCGCGCCGCGATCCACTTCGGCGGCCGTGCCCTGAATATTGGCCTTGATGCCGCCGTGGTGATCCCAATCGCGATGATAGAGCTGGATGAAGCGCACGCCGCGCTCGGCCAGGCGGCGCGCCTGGAGGCAGTTCGCGGCGAAGGTGCCGTCCAGTCCCTTCGTACCATAGAGATCGAGGACGCTCTGGGGCTCCTTCACCAGATCCATCAGTTCGGGTACGCTGACCTGCATCTTGAACGCCAGTTCGTACTGGCTGATCCGCGCCGCCACTTCCGGATCGTCGGTGGTATCGTTGTGCAGGCGGTTCAGACTGCCTGCCGCATCGACGATGTCTTTCTGCTGCTGCACATTAACGCCGCCGGGGCGCGAGACATAGAGGACAGGATCGCCCTTCGCGTGGAACTCGACCCCCTGATACTGGCTCGGCAGAAAGCCGCTATGCCACTGGCGCGCCGCAATCGGCTGCGCCTGCCCGAAACGCCCCAGAGAGGTCAGAACGACGAAGCCGGGCAGATCGTCGGCGGCGGAGCCGAGGCCGTACCAGAGCCACGAGCCCATCGCAGGTCGCCCCGGAATCGACGAGCCGGTGTTCATGAGGGTGTGGGCGGGATCATGGTTGATCGCGTCGGTGTGCATGGAGCGGATGATGCAGAGTTCGTCCGCCATCTTCGCGAGGTTAGGGAAGATCGCGGAGATCATCTGCCCGGCCTTGCCACAGCGCACAAACTCATGCTGCGGCGCGAAGCAGTTCAGCTTCGCCCCCTGCAACTGCGCGATCTGCTGCCCCTTCGTGAACGATTCCGGCATGGGCTGACCGCTCATCTTTGCCAGCACCGGCTTGTAGTCGAACGTCTCCAGGTGGGACGGCCCGCCCGCCATATAGAGCTGAATGACGCGTTTGGCTTTCGGCGGAAAGTGCAAGGGATAGACCGCGCCGTGTACGGTGCGTCCGTCCGCCCGTGCCGTGCCCGCCAGCAGAGCGGGGTCGAGAAGACTGCCGAGGGCAAGCGTTCCGATCCCGGCGGCGGTGCGGCTCAGCAGCGATCGGCGCGTCATCTCTATCTGCCTGCGCAAGAGTGTCTCGTCCATAGCCAACTCCTACTCTCTGGTGATCGTTTCGTTCAGGTTCAGAATGACGCGGGCGACGGAGGTCCAGGCCGCGAGTTCCGTCGGGTTCAAGCCCTTCGGAGCCGGATGTTCTCCCGCCGTAATCAGCTTTTGCGCGGCAGCGGGATCGCTTGTATACTCCTGAAGGTGTTTTTGATAGAGGCCCGCCAACACCGCGCTCTCTGCCGGGCGCGCAGGACGCGCCACCACGCGACGAAACGCATAGTTTAGCCGTTCCAGCAGGGTGCTTCCGCCTTCCTGAAGCAGGTGTTCCGCGAGGCTGCGGGCGGCTTCGACATAGGTGGGATCGTTCATCAGCACCAGCGCCTGCAAGGGGGTATTGGAACGCGCCCGATCCGCCACGCACTCTTCTCGCGAAGGCGCGTCGAAGGCCAGCAGGCTCGGGTTGAGGAACGTCCGCTTCCAGTAGGTATAGAGACCGCGCCGGTAGAGGTCGTCGCCATGGTCCTGCTTGTAGATCAGCGGTCCGGCGAAGGTGTTGCAGTGGTCCCAGTAGCCGTCCGGCTGATAGGGGAAGACGCTGCGCCCTCCGATCTTATCCACCAGCAGGCCACTCACCGCCAGCGCGTTGTCCCGTACTGTTTCGGCGTCCAGCCGGAAGCGGCTCTGCCGCGCCAGCAGCATGTTGTAGGGATCGCGCTCTCGCAAAGCTTTCGAGACATCGGAGGATTGGCGGTAAGCGTTCGACATCACGATCGCTTTCATCAGATGCTTGATGTCCCAGCCGCTCTCCATAAACTCCGTCGCCAGCCAGTCCAGCAGTTCCGGATGGGTGGGCGGCGCGCCCTGCGTGCCGAAATCGCCGGGAGTGCGCACGATGCCCGCGCCGAACAGCAGCATCCAGAGGCGGTTTACGGTGACGCGTGCGGTCAGCGGGTTGTCTCGCGCGACGATCCAGCGGGCCAGATCGAAGCGAGAGGCGCGTGTCGCGCTGAGCGGAGCGCTCTGCAGAAAGGCGGGCACTCCCGGATCTACGATCTCCCCGGTCTCGTCCTGCCAGTTGCCACGCGGCAGCAGATGGGTCACAGTGGGAGCGACCGCCGCCGTCACCATCATGTGTTCGACCTGATTGTCGAGCGCATCCCGCTGCTGCTGCGTGGTTGCCAGCGCCTTGCGCAGCGGATCCTGGGCCGGAACGGGCGCGCCCTCCAACTCCTTTTTCTGCCGCATCAGATCCGCATCGAACTGCGCCAATTTTGTGGTCTGGTCTGGGGTAGGAAGCGGGATAAAGGGTTCGAGGTCGTCTTTGCCGTTTGGGTAGAGACCGACCTGCTTGATGTCGGCAAAAAACGCGCCGAACCGATAGAAATCCTTCGCGGTAAAGGGGTCGTACTTGTGGTCGTGGCACTCCGCGCAGCCGAGCGTCGCGCCCTGCCACACCAGCGCTGTCGTGCGGATACGCTCCGCCATGTATTTGGCCAGATACTCTTTCGCCTGCGCTCCGCCCTCGCGGGTGACCATATTGAGGCGGTTGTAGCCGGACGCGATCCTGTTGTCCGTCGTCGGAGCGGGCAGCAGGTCGCCCGCCAACTGCTGCACCGTAAACTGGTCGAACGGCATGTTCTGGTTGAAGGCGGCAATGGTCCAGTCGCGGAACGGGAAGACGTTGCGGTTGCGGTCGCCATGATAGCCGTCGGTATCGGCATAGCGCACCAGATCGAGCCACTGCTGCGCCATCCGCTCGCCATAGTGGGGAGAAGCCAGCAGCCGATCCACCTGTTTTGCGTAGGCGTCCGGCGCGGTATCGTGGACAAACGCATCGACCTCCGCCATCGTCGGAGGCAGGCCGATCAAGTCGAGCGAAAGTCGGCGCAGGAGGGTCGCTCTCTCCGCAGTTTTCGCTGGTCGCAGCCCCTCCTGCACGAGTCGGGTCGCAAGAAAACGGTCGATCGGAGTGCGCGCCCAGAGGTTCGGATTCCAGCTCGCTCCCTTTGCACCCGCGACTATCGGCAGTTCCGGCGCGACCGGACGGCGTGGCGGAATATAAGCCCAGTGCGGTTCGTACTTCGCGCCCTGCACGACCCAGCGGCGCAGCATTTCGATCTGTAGCGGCTTCAGGGTCTTGCCGGTACTCGCGGGTGGCATCACCAGCGGCGACTTCACCCCCAGACGCGCCACCAACGTGCTGGTCTTCACCTGTCCGGGCGTAATCGCCACATGACCCGAGGCCAGTTTTGCCTGTGCGCCCTCCGCCTTATCTAACCGCAGTCCCGCCTGACGTTTGCTCGCATCCTGCCCATGACAGGAAAAGCAGTTCTCCGCCAGAATAGGCCGCACGTCCCGATTGTAATCTACTCGCGGAACAGGCTTCGGTTTTACCGTCTGCGCCGTCGCCATCGTCGGCAGCAGCGCCATGAAAAGCGGCAGCAAAAGGGAGGTTGGCAGCCTTCGCATCATTGGTCCTTGTCTCGCCCTGCGTTTCGGAAGTTGAATTGGAAGTCGTAAAGTAGTATAACACTCCGTGAGAGCGTTGGCAAGCGACGATGTTGCTGCGAAACTATACGATCCGGTCAGGGGAAAATGAAACGACCTGAAACGCTTTGCGGAGCTCCAGGTCTATATAGAACGACTTCCTCTTGAAATGAGCGAGCCAGGGGGTATAATGATTTTCGTGCTTCCCTCTACTATGCATCGTCCTTAACAACCTCGCGCCCAGGTAGGTCGGCAAAACGGATGCACTCGCACACCGCCTCTTAGTCCCCCAATTCGGGACAGTTCTCTAGATTCGAAGGGAGATTCTATGTTTCTCACATCTCTGTTTCGAGGCGTACGTCTGGCACTCTTTGCCTGCACACTCGCCTTCGCAGCTTCGGCTGCCTTCGCGCACCCCGACGTTCCTGTCGCGCCTACCAACATGGTGGCAGCCGTTGGCAATACGAAAATCAGCCTCTCCTGAAACGTAGTCTCCGGAGCGAAGAGCTACAATATCTACCGCTCCACAACCA
>JAYUMV010000050.1:0-28188 GCA_043762265.1 Chthonomonadaceae bacterium
CCCCCTTCTCCTTGAGAACATTCTCTCTTTGCCCGCAATACTTCCACAATCTGCCTCTCTATTACTTTACCTCAAGAGAGAAACCAAGTGCGTGAACACGGTTCTTGCGATGTATGGCCTTGCCAAATGACAGCAAGCCTTCAAAAGAAAATGGAGGATCACGGATAGGAGACATGGAGAAGCCAGGGCATCTGGGGGATTTCGAGGTGCGATATCGATTCGAGGCAAAACAAAAAATTAAAGTTGATCGGTGTATTGGGAACGGTTGTCGAGAGAGACCAGGCCTTTTCGAATCGCGTATCTCACCAAGCCGGTCTGATTGTGAATACTGAGTTTGAACAGTACGTGGGCCCGGTGAAGTTCGGCGGTGCGTCGGCTGATGGAGAGTCTGGCTGCGATGGCTTCGTTGGAATAGCCCTCGGCAGCGAGTTGTAAGACCTCGCGTTCGCGCAGCGTCACCGTATCGTAGGGATCCGGGGCAGATTCCAGTTCCCTTTGTGAAACCATGGGCGGTACCAGCCCGGTTAAGGTGGGGGAGAGAAAGCGCTGGTCTTCCCGGGCCGTGCGAATGGCCGTCATCAGAATTTCGACGCTGGAGCCTTTCAACACATAGCCGACTGCGCCGTTGCGCAACGCTTCGAGCACATAGCTTTCATGGTCATGCATGGAAAGAACGACGATGCGGACAGAGGGGGAGCGTTGGCGGACCTGGCGTATCACCTCCAACCCATTGAGGCCGGGCATCATAAGGTCGAGCACAAGGACGTTAGGGTTGAGACGGCTGACGATCTCCCCTACCTTGAGCCCATCGTCTGCCTCTCCAACCACCTCTATATCCGGCTCGCTTTGCAAGAGAGCTCGCAGACATTCGCGTACAATCCGATGATCGTCGGCTAACACCACTCTGTATGGAAGCAAATTCTGTGTCCTTCTGCTGGATCAGGATTTTCAACTCCGGATCCAGCGTCCCCGCGCATGGCGAAGGAGACTGCGGAACATGGGATAGGTTCGCATGGAGGACCAGGAGAGGCCTGCAACCCTGACGCTCCTGGATCGGTATTCAGATTTTAAACTAACGGCAGGGCAAATACATCTGCGGAACGGCAGATTTTGTGTAGCAGCGCCTCACACACTTCATGGAGAGGGCTACCGTTGCACTTTTTCGAGAGGAGGAGGTAGAACGGAGAGGAGATCTTATCACGATCCGAAGAGGGGAGGCTGTAGAGTTGATGGCGAGACAGAGAGTGCGGTCGGAGTTCGAACTGCTATGGTACGCATTGGAGCGCCGTCTGCCTGCCTCCGTTTCCGACATCCATCGAGCAGGAGTTCTGGGCGAATTGGTACAAGGGGCCAGCCAGCCTCCGCTGGCCGGGGATCTGATCCATCTCTGGATCCCCGGTATGGCGGCGCTCGATATCGAAGCCCGTCTTGTGCCCTTGCCGCCGGAAGGCAGAGAGCAAGCGTTTCCCACGCACCGCGCAACGGAGATTCTGCTGTTCGGTTTTGCCGCGCCACCGGGATATACACCTCCTGAGGAGATCGATGACTCCACGCCGCTGCCGGGAAACACCGATCCGCAGATCACCGCGCAAGCTCTCCTGGTGGAATCGACGCCGGAAGGATTCTACTGGCACAACGCGGATGGCGTGGAAGAACAGGCGACGGCGCTCCCCTCGCGCTTTTCATATGCCCTCGCTCTTTCGAAATCCCTGACGAAAGCGCCCCGTCGCGCTGGAGTGCAGGCGGCCCTGCACCGCTGGCTGGCATGGCATGCCGCGTATCCGGAACGCGCTCCTCGCGAGGAAGATCGCACAGACCCGAATGCCGAATGGGCCGCCGCTTTCCTGCGAGAGACGATAGGGACACGCCACGATCTTCTTTCCAATCGCCTGCGCTATGCCGCAGAGTGTTTCGAAGCAGCCCTGATCGAACAGGCCTACCGATGGCTTCTGGAGGCCGCTATCGCTGCCTGGCAGCTTCCCGCCGCCCCGGCAGAGGCTCTGCGCGCCTCCCCGGAACGGCCCCTCTCCGACATGTCGCGCCGGGAACTGATCTACTTTGCCCGCGCAGGCAGCCTACCCCTGAAAACGCTGGCGGCCCGCCGTCTCTCGCACGAATGCGAGCACCTGGACGCCCGCAAAACCCTGCACCAACTCCGTTTCGATCTCCATCCCTGGGTGCGTGCCGCTGCCCGCTCAAACCAGAACACGCAGGAGGATTGATCTCAACGCGGCAATCGTTTCTCTACGGCCAATCGCTTCTCCAGGGCTTTAGACGGCGGCTTCGGGGCGGGGATAGATCACGGTTTTGACCGCTCCGTTGGAGCCGTTGAGGAGCGAATTCAGGACGACAGGGAGGTCGGTGAGAGGGGACGTCTGCTGGAGAAAGGCATGGGCAGGAACAGCGCCGCACACGATCAGATCGAGGGCCTGACGAAACGTGGCTGGGGTGTGATGGAAGGCGCCTACCAGGGTGAGCTCGTCGTAGTGGAGGCGATGTGTGTCGAGGCGAACGAGAGTCTCTGCCGCACATCCGCCGAATAGACTGACGGTTCCGGCCTTGCGCACCAGCGCAATGGCCTGCTCCCACGCCTCCGGGCGGCCCACCGCCTCGATCACCTTGTCAGGGCCGCGTTCGCTCTCCGTTCGGTTGCGCAGAACCGGGAGGATGTCGGGAGTGGCGGCGATGTCGAAGACTTCGGCGGCGCCGAGTTCGGATGCGAGCGCGATGCGTTCGGCACGACGCCCTGCCGCCAGCACCCGCGCTCCTGCCAGCACGCAGAGGCGCACGAACAACAGCCCGATCGGCCCCAGTCCCAACACCGCAACGGTTTCGCCAGCCTGCACAGGAACCGCCGCCATGCCGCGCACGACACAGGCCAGAGGCTCGGTCAGCGCCGCCTCGGCAAAAGAGAGAGAGTCGGGAATCGCGTAGAGGTTTTTGGCGACGATGCGGGCGGGCACGGTCACGGATTCCGCATAAGCTCCGTTCAGAAAAAGCAGATCTTCGCACAACTCCGGGGCAGCACGACGGCAGTAGAAACAGTCGCCGCAGGGAGCGGAGTTCGCCGCCACCACGCGCTGACCGATCCGCCAGCCTATGACACCTTCTCCCACCGCGTCAATGACGCCTGCGAACTCATGGCCGAAGACGGCGGGAGGCTGAATCATCCGGGCATGGTAGCCGCGTCGAAACACCTTCACATCGGTGCCGCAGGTGAGCGCCGCGCCGATCCGCACCCGCACCTCGCCCGGTCCGACCGCAGGCACCGGCACCCGTTCGATCCGCACATCCTCTTTGCCATACAGCACTGCGGCGGTCATCCATTGCGACTCGCTCATGGAGTGACCAGCACTTTTAAAGACCCGTCACGCGGATGCGAGGCGAGATCGAGCGCGGCCGTGATGGCAGTGAGGGAGAAACGGTGCGTGATGAGAGGGCGCACATCGACCCGGCGCGAGAAGATCAATGCTGCCGCCTCGCCCTGCAACGTGATGTCGCTGCTGTAGGAGCCGAGCAGGGCCTTCTCCTGCATGCAGATGGCCCCGGCATCCACCTCCATCCGATCGTTCAGCCGGGTCTGAGCGAAGAGCAGGACGCTGCCCGCCTGCCGCACCGCCGCGAACGCTCCTGCGACAACGCCGGTATCCGGCACCGCAACCACCGCCAGGTCGGCTCCACGCCCTTCCGAGAGGGCCTGGAGCGCAGGCAAAACTTCCTGTTCGTCCGGGTCCAGCGCGGCGTCTGCGCCGAGTTGGCGAGAGATTTCGCGGCGGGAGGCGAAGCGGTCGGTGGTCACGACGCGCGCTCCCGCCGCCTTTGCCAGCAGGGTAAAGAGCAGCCCTATCGGCCCCTGTCCTATCACGAACACGGTGTCGCCGTCACGCACTCCTGCAGTACGGATCCCTTTCAGGCAGGTGTTCAGCGGCTCGACAAAACTGGCCTCCTCAAAACTCACGTCCTCAGGAATCCGCACCATGCCGCCTGCCGCACACCAGTCCATCACCCGCACATACTCGGCGAACCCGCCGCCCGCAGGCTCGAAGCCCGCCGTCGTGCCGGTCTGCTTGTAGACAGGACACTGCGCAAAGGCGCGGCGCGAACAGAAAAAGCAGTCCGGACGCAGGCAGGGCACATGGTGGTTGAGGACGACACGCTCCCCGACTTTCCATTCCGTAACGTCCGCTCCTACCGCCGCAATCGTTCCCGCCGTCTCATGGCCGAAAATGCGTGGAGGAGGCGTCAGACCCAGATGGATCTTTTTCAGGTCGGTGCCACAGACGCCGCAGACCGCCACGCGCACCAATACCTCGCGCGGGCCGATCTCCGGAACCGGCACCTGCTCCACTTCCACCCGATCTATACCCCGATAGACTGCCGCTCGCATCGTCTCCGCCACTGCCGGTCTCCTTCCTCGATTTCCTCATGAGAGAATTATAGACCGTTCCGCCGGGAAAAGCTACGCATGCCTCCGGTTTCCGTGCCGCGTCGTGCACGGCCACAAAAAACAGGACAAGAATAGCCGAACGGAGAGCGAACTTTTCTTGACAGCCCTCGTCCATCTCTTATGGAGGAGAACGTTCTCTCCAAGAGGAGGAGAATCGATTGAAAATCAAAGGAATGGTGGTATTAGCACTTATCCTGACGGCGCTGGCAGGGGTCGGTCGGACCGCACAGGCGCAGACCACACCGCAAGCCGAAGCCGCCGGACTGGATCGTCTGATTTATGCGGCCTGGCAGCAAAAGAAGGTCGTCCCGGCCAAACCGGTCGATGACGCTCGTTACCTTCGCCGCATCTACCTCGACATTACCGGCTCGATTCCGCCGGAACAGGTCGTCAGCGATTTTCTTGCCGACCGCTCCCCGAACAAACGGGCGAAGGCCGTGGATGCGCTGCTCGATAGCTCCGCCTACGCCGACCACTGGGCCACCTACTGGGACAATGTGCTCATGGGCAAACCGGCGCCGATGGCGACCGTGGACTACAGTGCGTTCCGCCGCTGGCTGCACGGTGAGTTTGCGCAGAACACGCCCTACAACCGATTCGTCACCGACCTGATCACCGCGAGCGGTATCAACAGCACCGGCCCGAGTTACGCGGAAGCGCTGGGATACGGGATGGCAGGCGCCGCCACGGTCGTCGATCCCGATCGCCCTAAAATCGATCCGGCGACCGTCAACGGCGCGGTGAACTGGCATTTGCGGTTCGCGCAGAACCCGGCGGATGTGGCCGGGATCGCCTCCAAGATTTTCCTGGGTGTGCAGATCCAGTGTGCACAGTGCCACGACCATAAGACCGAGAAGTGGAAACAGACCGATTTCCGCTCCTTTACCGCCTGTTTCATCCAGACCGTCGGCATTCCGAACCAGCGTTACACCGCGGGCCAGGCGATGAAGGGCATCCTCACCCTCAATGTGCGCGATGTCAACTTCCCGATTCGCGGCAACAAGATGAACGGCGGAGACGAGCGCGTTCCATACGCCCAGGCGACGCCTATGGCTCTGGATGGAACCCCGATCACCTACAACCGCCTTGATCGACGCAAAGACCTCGCCGCCTGGATGACCGCAAAGCAGAATCCCTGGTTTGCGTCGGCGATCGTCAACCGCATGTGGGCCAAGTTCCTCGGACGCGGCTTCGTGGAGCCGATCGACGATTTCCGGCCTTCCAATCCCGGTGTCGTGCCGGAGGCGATGCAACTGCTGGCCAAAGACTTCGTCGCGCACGACTACGACCTGAAGACGCTTATCAAGACGATCTGCGCCACCGAAGCTTACCAGCTCTCCTCGGTTCCGGCTGCCAGCAAAGCCGATCCGGAAAACACGCTCTGGGACCACTATCGCCTCAAGCCGATGGAGGTGAATGAGATCGTCACCTCGCTTATTACGGCGACGAACTTCCAGCCAGTCTTGAACCGGGTCGCCGGAGGCAGCGCCGACCAGCTCACCTCGCGGCTTCAACGTCTGCTGACCTTCACCTTCAATACCGACGAGCCCGAGTCCGAGCAGAAAGATTTCGAAGGCACGATCCCGCAGGCGCTCCTGCTGCTGAACAACGGTCTGACCAACGGCACCGTCTCGCCCATCCCCGGCTCCGCCCTCGCGGACGTGCTGGGAATGCCTGGCAACGATACAGACAAGATCACCTCGCTCTATCTTCGCACCCTTTCCCGCAAGCCGTCCCCAACCGAGGTGATGCGCTGGACCGAATTCCTCGCCGCCCCCCGTCAGGTCGTGGTCGCGCGAGCGAGCGATCTGCCTCGTCCGCCGGCCCGCCCGAACCCCGGTATGGCTGGCAAACCCGGACAGCAGGGCATGGGAATGATGGGCGGAGCACAGGCCGGGGCCGATCCTCTGCTGCGCATCGCCGTCATGCGCAACCAGTTCAACACTCCCACTCCCAAACAGCAGGCCTACGAAGACATGTTCTGGGCGCTGCTCAACTCCAGCGAGTTCATCTTCAACCATTGATCTCGGTCAGATAGTCGGTGGAGCGGCGGAGTTCGGCGAAGAAGAGGTACTGCTGGGCCCAGCCGGCATAGGCGCCGAAGCGCGAGTGGTAGGCGTCGCGAAGAGCAGTGTAGATGCGCGGAGTCAGGGACGAAGAGGCTAGGTCCGGGCGGAAGAGGCGGACGGCGATCTGGCGGGTATGGGTGTCGATGGGGGCGACTTCGTCTTTGTCCAGGGCGAACAGGCTGATACAGTCGGCGATTTTGGCCCCGATGCCGTGCAGAGCGACCAGTTCCGATTGGACCTCGGCGGTCGGACGCGTGCGCAAAGAGACCAGCCAATCCGGGGGAAGTGTCAGGAGATGTCGGGCCAGGGCGATCATACGGGGAGCACGGTAGCCCCAGAGGTCTGCCCGCAACGCCTGCTCGTCTGCGTCTGCCAGCGCCGCAATCGTAGGGAAGGCGTGGAAAGGAGTGGCGAAAGGGTACGGCTGGTCGTGCGCTAGGGGGAGGAGCGTACCGTAGCGTTGCGCGAGTTTGCGGACGCTGCGCTCGATCTTGACGACCGTATTGCAGGTAGCGCACTGAAACCCGAAAAAGCATTCGACCGGCGGCTGCCGTAAGATTCGCAGGCCGCGAAACGCAGCGATGGCCGCTTCCATGTGCGGCTCCGCTGCGATCCAATCTGCATAGAGCGCAGGCAGATCGAGGTCCAGGCGGAAGTAGTCGCGGATAAGGGCGCGCTGGTTCGGTTCCGGGAAGGTCTGCCAGTAGAGCGGGCTATACGGGTCCGCTTCCGCCTGTCGTGCAGCGATGACGGTCTCCCCGACGACGCCCCACCAGACGCCAGACGCCTCCTGTTGCCATCGGAAACTCTGGCCGCTCGCCAAAGTCGCCGACAGATGGAAAGGATTGCCCGCACACTCTTCCCGATTCCACTCCTGCCTGTTACTACCCTGTGAAACTGAGTTAGCCTGATCGATCATTGTGAGAGTAATCTCTTCCTGAATTCTTGGGCACAGGCGACATCGCATCGCCTGAGGGCATTGCTGACCGAAGGAGAAAACAGGCATTTGCCCCCTCATTGCGAAGGAGGGGGTTGGGGGAGGTCTCTCACGCTTCGCCAATCACTTCGGTCTGGACGCCCTACTCTCGGTAATGATTTATGGAGCGGAGCGACGATCCACGATCCGCATCTGCGTGGAGAGGGCATAGAGCGGTGTGGCGGGTGACGTGAATTCGATCTCTCCGAAAACGGCCATGCAGCCCTCTTTCGGCAGAGGAATTGCGGTTGTAAAGCCTCCATGGGTGGGAGCGAGAGGGGTCGATTCCCAGGCACAGGCTCGGAAATCCAGCGTTTCGGAGGTGGCAATCCAGAGCCGCGCCGCCGAAGCCGGGGAATCCGCATGCAAGACCAACTGAAGTTCGGAGGCGGTCTCCGTGAACTCCCACTGGAGCGTAGGCAGGGGAACCTTCGCCGCGACCGCATGCACGAATGCCAGCGCGGCGCTCCAGACGCGCTGTGGATCGGTCAGGCCGTGCCCGGAGTTGGGAATATAGAGCACCTGTTTGGGGCCGGAAAGCCCCTCCCAGTAGAGATTCAAGGCATCGGTGGCCCAGTAGCGATCATTTGCGCCGTTCATGATCAGTTTCGGCAGCGTCAGGCGTTCCCGGTAGGTGAAGGGATCGATGATCTGCGCCAGTCGGAAGCCTTCCGGAGTAGGCATTCGGGCCTGAAGATCGTATTCGGTGTAGTCGCTGATCTGTTCGCTGTATTCGGTCCAGACTTCGCGCTGATGCGGCATCTGCGCGAACAAGTTCAGATTGTCGTAGACCATGGGAATGATCCCGGCGACACGGCTGTCCGCGACGGCGGAGAGCCAGGTCGTCCAGCCCCGTTTCGACATTCCGCTGACCACGAATCGCTCCGGCGCGACCTGCCCTTTCTCGCGCAGCAGTTCCTGGATCGCATCCATCGCCCGCGTCGCGCTTTTGGTCATCGGCAACAGCAGGGGCCATTCCATATCGCCGGTATCCAGGCACTGTGAGAGCGTGTACGCGATGATCTCGTCCTCGATTTTGCCGTCGAAGAGCGGCTGATTGGGCACGTCGAACAGAAACGCGCAGATCAGTCCGGTCGCGTCCTGCGTGACCTCTCCGAAATCACGATAGCTCCGACCGCCAAAGTCGGCTCCAACGGTCAGCAACGCCAGGTCGGCGACAGTCGCTTCGTTCGGCACGATCACCTGCAAGCGATGTGTCCAGACGATTCCCTGCCAAACCTGCGAAGTCAGTTCCAGATCGTACAGGATGCCTGTGCTGAGTCTCTCTTCCGACAGAATCGTATAGCGATACGCGTCGTCGGGGCGCTCCACATAGTCGAACAGTTCCGTCGGCAGGCTCATGGCAGGTCCACTCCTTCGTTCAAAAAGAACGTGCCCCTGTGTTCGGCGCAGACGCCCTCGACTCCTGCTGAAACCGAAATCTCAAAGTGGGGCCTGCTTGACAAACCGCTCAGCCATGTCGCGGACGAGGCTATAAGGCTGTTCTGCAACCCACTCTTCCAGGAACATCCAGGTCGGCACGTTCCAGACACCTGCGGCGTGGGCGGGATCGTCGTACTCCACGACGGTGTCGCGATAGGTACGCTCCTCCAGGGCTTTGGTGAAGGCGTCTACATCGAGGCCCGCCTTTGCAGCCACCTCTGTCAACACAGCCATATCGGCGATGTCGCGGTCCTCTTCCCAATAGGCATGATAGACCCCTCCGATATAGGCATCGGCCTTGCCTGCCGCTTTGGCGAACTCGACGCCTTCCAGCGCTCGCCGCGAACGAGAGAAGGAGCGGGTCCGCTCAGGCACAACGAGCCCCTCCACGAGCAGAAGCAACTCAAAGCGACTGGGAACGCGTGGCTTCTTGGGCGCATTCGGATCGGGGACGGCGGGAGTATATTCCAGCCCCTCCGGCAACAGTTCGTAGCCGACCCAGTTCAGTTCCAGCGTGGGAAACTCGACAGCGAGTTTTTTCGCCTGTTCCCAGGCCACCCAGCACCAGGGACAGATGAAATCATGCGCGACAGTCAGACGGGGCATAGGTCGATACCTCTTCTACATAGAATGGAGGACGCACAGAAAGCGTCTCTCTTTCTTTTACGCACGAGGGAGACAGACGTTGTGCATCCTGCAAGATCCATGGTCGGAAATCGCCATTCATGAAGACCCCAGGACCCTGGATTTTGCATGATGAGAGTTCTCTACGGCATTTCCTGAACGGTTGGCAGGCAAACGAAAGGAGAACAAAAGGCAGTTCTGACGCGTCTCTATCAGCAGTTCTTTACCTTTTACCCTATGGAAATGGAAATGGAAATGAGTTTCATGCATAACACACAAAAAAAGAGCGCCCTCTTGTTTTTACGCGCTTTCGGTTTGGGAGTGGTTGCGGGGATGCGCAGTCTGACAGCTCCGGCCCTGCTGCGCAGTTGGATGTCCCGGCAGAAACATCTGGCTCCGACGCCATTGGAGCATGTCGCTACCCCGACGGTACTGGCGGTGGTGGCGGCAGGAGAGTTGGTGGCGGATAAGCTGCCGTTCACTCCCGACAGAACCGCCCCACCCAGTGTGGCGTTTCGGGCATTGTCGGGCGCGCTGGTAGGAGGCAGTTTCTGCGCGGCCAACCGCCGCAGTCCGGTGGCAGGCGCGGTGCTGGGCGCCGTCGGGGCCGTCGCTGCGACCTATGCCGCCTTCCATATCCGCCGCTATCTGGTGAAGGAGAAAGGGCTGCCGGACGTCGTCGTTGCGTTGGCGGAGGACGCCGCCACGAATGCGCTCGGACGCAGCCTTCTGCCGGATTAGAAAAGACGGATCTCCTGGTTCGAAACGCCCCTCTTCCAATCATCGCAAAAATCGTGCATTAAAGAAAATGCGAGAGATTGAAGCGGAGGAAGTTGATGAGATAGAAGCCGACGTAGAGCAAGATACCGATGCGGAGGGCGGAGCGGACGAAGGGTTCGTTGTGTTTGCGCGCCCACTCGGCCAGGGCCAGAGGCCCGCCGAGCAGTATCGCCTTGAACACCGCGAAGCCGAGAGGGCCGAAGGCGTGGAGGATGCCGTCGAAGAGGGGGTTCGCTTCGTGGGCTCGGCCCGTCGCGATCAGGACGATAGTCGAGATGAGATCGAGACAGCCCAGAGCCATCAAGAGAGTCGTCTCCGGCAGGACATAACGAGAGAACGCGCCACGCGGCGCGTTCTTTCCGACTTTTGGCGAAGGTGGTAACGGCGGAAAAGAATTCACCATCAGAGCCTTTTCGGACGATTCCCTGCTATTTGACGGCGAGCGGGATACCGATGGTGATCCGATCATTGAACGACGTGGGCGAAACCGTGGGAGTGTAGCCGAGCGGCGGCTCTTCCCAGCGACCATCGGATTTAATCAACGCAATCAGCTCTTCTACGCCGCGCTCTTGCGGGAGGCCGGACTTGACCTCTTCATGCCCCCGATAGAGTGAGATCTTACCGCCCGCCTTGCCCACATAGCCGTAGTCGGCGTCGGCCATCTCGCCGGGACCGTTGACGATGCAGCCCATGACCGCCACGTTCAGGCCCGCCAGATGCCCGGTGGCCGACTTCACCTGCGCCAGCACGGTCGGCAGGTCGAATTTGGTGCGGCCGCAGGAGGGGCACGCGATAAACTCCGTCTTGGTGCGGCGCAGGCCCAACGCCTGCAGGATGTCGTAACAGACCGGAAGCTCGTTGATCGGGTCTTCCGACAGCGAGACACGGATCGTGTCGCCTATTCCCTCGGCCAACAGCGTGCCGATGCCTGTTGTGCTTTTGATGCGCGCATACTGACCATCGCCCGCTTCGGTCACGCCCAGATGCAGCGGATAATCCATACCGAGTTCCGCCATGCGCTGCGCCATCAGACGGTTGGCCTGGAGCATGACCGACACACGAGACGCCTTGAGCGAGATGACGATGTCCTGGAAGCCGTGCCGTTCGCAGATCTGAATGTATTCGATGGCGCTCTGCACCATGCCTTCCGGTGTGTCGCCGTACATCACGGTGAGGCGCTCCGCCAGCGAGCCGTGGTTTACGCCGATGCGCATGGCGCGGCCGTAGCGTTTGCAGGCTTCGATCACCGGCAGCAGTTCACTCTCGATGGCGGCCTGCTCTTCCTGGATTTCCATCTCGGAGTAGTCGATGGTGCGCTGCACCCGCTTGCGAAATACGAAGAGGCCCGGATTGATGCGGATCTTGTCTACATACTTCGCTACTTCCACGGCGATGTCGCTGCCCTGATGATGCACATCGGCAACCAGCGGCACGTCGCGATACTGACGTTTTAGCTCCGATTTGATCTCGGCCAGGCACCTCGCCTCCGCCAGGTTCGGGGTCGTGACACGTACGATCTCGGAACCGGCCCGGTGCATGGCGATGATCTGCGCCACCGCGCCCGGCACATTGTGCGTCTCCTCGGTAATCATAGACTGCACGACGACGGGATTGTTGGCCCCGATCACGATATTGCCGACACGCACGGCCCGCGTCAATCGGCGGCTATAAGAGACATCCGGTAAGGACATGGAAACTCACTCCTGAACAGCGAAAATGAAACGTAAATGAAACATATGTGTTACTGCTTCATTATAGCATACGGATCAGAGAGGCATGCCTGCGCCCTGGCCTATCGAAAGTAGGTTTTGCTCCTGTTATAGGGAGAAATTGCCTCCGAATCTGGGCGGCGGGGCAGGGCTTTTGCGTCTCGTTGGTGAACCGGAAGGCAGTCACAAAGTGTGCGAATGCAGGAGACCGGTATGCAGGCAGGACAGATTGAACGGGTTATCATTGTGGTGTTGGACGGAGTGGGGGCGGGCGAACTACCGGATGCGGATCGTTACGGAGATGTCGGGAGCAACACGCTGGCGCATACGGCGGAAGCGGTCGGAGGAATCCATTTGCCGAACATGGCTCAACTCGGTCTGGGCAATATCACTCCCATTCAGGGCGTTCCCCCTGCCACCACGCCGCTGGGCGGATATGGCAAGATGATAGAAGCCTCACCGGGCAAAGACACGATCACCGGCCACTGGGAGATGGCGGGCGTGGCGCTGCAACAGCCGTTCCCGACCTATCCACATGGCTTCCCGCCGGAGATCATCGCCGCCTTCGAGCAGGCCATCGGCATCAGGACCCTGGGCAACTATGCGGCTTCGGGCACCGTCATTATCGAACAGTTGGGCGCGGAGCATGTGCGCACTGGCTTCCCGATCGTCTACACCTCCGCCGATAGCGTCTTTCAGATCGCCATGCACGAAGAGATCCTGTCCATCGCGCGCCAGTACGAGATCTGCGAAATCGCCCGCGCTCTGCTGGTGGGGGAACACGCGGTCGGACGCGTCATCTGTCGCCCCTTCGTCGGGGACGGTGGTCTCGGCAGCGCAGCCTCGCCCTTGCGCACGCTCACTCCCGGCCCCTTCACCCGCACCGAGCAGCGCAAAGACTTTCCTCTCGACGCACCTCCGACCGTGCTGGACGATCTGGCCGCCAACGGTCGCCCGGTGCATGCCATCGGCAAGATCTTCGAGATCTTCAACGGGCGTGGCATCGCCACCTGGGCGCATACCACCAACAACGCCGCCCATACCATCGCTCTCCTGGCCGCTGTCGAGTCCGATGACAGCCCTCTCATCTTCGCCAATCTGGAAGATTTCGATATGCTCTTCGGGCATCGCAACAATCCGCAGGGGATGGCGCAGGCACTGGAAACCTGGGACCTCGGCCTGGGCGCGCTCCTGCCGAAACTGCGCCCGACCGACCTGCTGATTCTCACTGCCGATCACGGCAACGATCCCACTACGGCCTCGACCGACCACTCCCGCGAATACCCTTTTCTGCTCGCTTACGGTCCTGCCTTGCGTCCCAACGTCGATCTTGGCATCCGTCGCACCTACGCCGACATCGCCGCCACCTTGCGGGAGATCTTCGCGCTTCCGCCCAATCCGTCAGGCTCCAGTTTTCTCGCAGACCTCCGGTAAGTACAGAGTACCCTCCCCTATTCCCTGGAAGACGACTGCACGACATCGGGACGACTGCCGACACAGGGCGGGGAGAGGATGCGGCGCTGCTGGTCGGTCAGGTCTGTGTAGTCGTCGGGAGAATAGTAATTCGGGGACCAGGCGGAGTATCCGGGGCTGAACTTGTAGAGCAGGGCACGGCGTTCGTGCGCCGCCTTCCACGGGTGCGTGCCGTGCACGACTGCCTCCGTGAAGATCAGGGCGTCGCCCGCTTCAACGGCAGGCTGCACCACATACGGAACTGCCCGTTCGAAATGGAGGACATCGCGCGGGAGGGACTCGATGAAGTTGGACTTGTGAGTACCGGGAATGCACACGAAGCCGCCATCGCCCTCGGCGGCGGGAGCCAGAAAATAGGTGACGACACACAGGCCGTTCTTCATCTGCCCGTCCCGATACTTGTACCAGTGGTCGCCCTCATGCCCCTCGCCACCGTGCAGGTGCCCGCTCGGAGCACCCGTCTCCATAAAGATGCAGTAGTCGTGATCGAGCCGAAACTTCGTGTCGATGAGCGTGAGCAGGTAGGGCAGAATGCGCGGATGGTCCATCAGCGCCTGCGTCTCCGGTCCCCAGTTCGACACGCGAGTGCGCCGGTCCGGTCTGCCGGGAATAGGCGGAAACTTCGCGTCCGCAAGGGCGTTCAGAGCAGCGACTTCCTCTGCACACAACACGTTTTTGATCACGAGATAGCCCTGTAAGTCGAAGAGAAACTTTTCTTCCGGCGTCATGATGTCCAACCGTCCTTTAACCTGGAGGAGTTTCGCGGCAATGCGATCTCCGTTGTCCACGAAGTTCCTGAGTCGTATGAAATGCTTCGGTCCTATTCACCCTGCGAAGGGAGGATTCCTTGACCGTAAAAGGCGTATGTTAAGTGTAGGGCGCCCATCGCTCTGATTCAAGCCTTCCATGCGCAGTCCGACATCGCCCAAGGAGCCCCCATGAATTTCAAACGCCTGTTTGGAATGGAAAACGACAATCCCGAAGACGAGGGCGAGGGGCCAGTCGTCCTTACCATCGAATATCGGGGCAAAACCTACACGCGCCGTTATCCCGATTTCGAGACGGCCCAACTGCGCTTTCCGCAGTATCTGGCAGATATGGCGACTCTGCATAGCAACACCTTATAAGGCCTCGGCTTACCGGACTGGAAGGACGACTTTGCTCTCGGACCGGACGAAAGCAAAAGCCATCGCAACCGCGCCACACAAGCACAGTCCGATGCCGAACGTCTCTGGTTCTGGACCAAAACGGGGGAGTTTTCATGAATCGGAGATCGTTTTTGAAGATGGTAGGCGCGTCGGCATCCGTGCCGTGGGTGGAGAAAGCGGCGGGTGCTTCTCTCCCGGAAAAGGTTCACGGCGCGGAAGGTCGGATCGACCGACAGGCGCTGGTCACGCGGCACAATGTGAAACTGGATCGTTTCGACAGGATGTCGCCGCTCTCGGTAGGAAATGGGGAGTTCGCTTACACCAATCCCAGTCGCCTCCATCTGGGAACGGTCGCTCTGGCGCTGAAGCATTCGGACGGGCGGGACGCCGTGCTCGCCGATCTGACCGGAATCCATCAGGAGCTCAATCTCTGGACAGGACACCTCGACAGTCGCTTTACCTTTGCCGGGCGGCCTGTACGTGTCTTGACCTGTTGTCATCCCACCCTCGCGCAGATTGCGGTGCGCATCGAGTCGCCGCTGATCGCGAGCGGGCAGGTCTCGGCCCGACTGGCGTTCCCCTACGGAACCGCCGCTTTCAACGGCAACGGCGCGGACTGGGGGCGGCCCAACGCCCATCAGACCGTGCTGACACGCCCCAACGCGCACCGCGCCGATTTCGCCCGCACGCTCGACAACGACCAGTATCATGCCGCAATGGCGTGGTTCGGAGAAGAGACGCTGTCGGAAGGGGAACCGCACCATTACCACCTTGCCGGTGGCAAGGACGCCACCACGCTGGAGTTTGTCATGGCGTTCTCGTCCACTCCGCTGCCTAAAACCCTGCCCCGTGTCGCCCAGACCGCAACCGCCTCCGAAACGATGTGGAAGCGGTTCTGGAGCGAGGGCGGCGTGGTCGATCTCTCGCTCAGTCGGGATCCGCGCTGGCAGGAGTTGGAGAGGCGCGTCGTGCTTTCCCAATATCTGACTCGTATCCAGTGCGCGGGGTCGCTGCCGCCGCAGGAGACTGGCCTCACCTGCAACAGTTGGTCCGGCAAATTCCATCTGGAGATGCACTGGTGGCATGCCGCCCACTTTCCGCTCTGGGGGCGCAAAGAGCTACTGGAGCGCAGTCTGCCCTTCTATCAGCGTATTCTGCCCAAGGCGCAGGCGACGGCGAAGCTGCAGGGCTACAAAGGCGCGCGCTGGCCCAAATGCGTGGGGCCGGCTGGAGAGGCGGGACCGACTTATCTGGAATGCTTCCTCATCTGGCAGCAGCCCCATCCGATCTTCTATGCAGAACTCTGTCACCGGGCCAGACCGGGAGCGCCGACGCTCGCGCAATATCGAGCACTGGTCTTTGAAACCGCCGACTTCATGGCCTCTTATGCGGTCTTCGATAAGGAGCGCGGGCAGTACCGTATCGGGCCGCCGCTCTCCGATGCGCCGGAAGTCTACTTTGCAGATCATGACCACCAGTGGAATCCGACGTTCGAGATCGCCTACTGGCGCTGGGGCCTGGAGATGGCCCAGCGCTGGCGTGAACGCCTGGGCCTGCCTCGGGAAGCCTCCTGGGACCACGTCCTGCAACATCTGCCGCCTCTGGCGACGCGGGACGGGCTCTATGTCGCAGGCGAGACGGCCACGGAGACCTTCATCAAACCAGGCCTCAACACCTCGCACCCCTGTATGCTGGCTCCGCTCGGGATCCTGGACGGCGCGATGGTGGACTGCTCTATGCCGTCGCGATGATGGCCGCCGGTTGGGACGGCGCGCCGAAACGCCACGCGCCGGGCTTCCCCGATGACGGCAACTGGAACGTACGCTGGGAAGGCCTCTCTCCTGCCCCCTAAAAATTCTCCTTTCCTGCACGCTATAAAAGCCCCCCCTTGGGCGTATACAGAGGCAGAGATAAAAATGAACTTTCCCACGGCTAAAGCCGGGACCTTCCACCCCTGCACCCCTCTTCGGTAAGTTTTTGTGTGGTTTAGGGAATTAGGAAATAGGCATGGCAACAAAAGTACAGGCGACACCCGCCGTTCAACCGGATATCGGCTCCGCAAAATGGTTCATCCTTCTGGGACTGATCACCGTCGCGATCATGGAAGTGCTGGACACGACCATCATCAACGTGGCGCTGCCCCAGATGGCAGGCAATCTCGGCGCGACCTTTCAGGAGGTCGCCTGGGTCTCGACCGGGTACATCCTCTCCAACGTCGTCGTGCTTCCTATGACCGCCTTCTTCACGGCGGTTTTCGGCAGACGCAACTACCTGAGCGGTTCCATCGTGATCTTCGTGGCGGCTTCCTTTCTCTGCGGCACCTCACACACCCTCGGTGAACTCGTCCTGTGGCGGGTTCTGCAGGGAGCCGGAGGCGCTGCCCTGCTCTCCACGGCACAGGCCACCTTACGCCAGGTATTTCCGAGGGAACAGCAGGGTATCGTGCAGGCGGTCTTTCTGCTCGGCATCATCGTCGCTCCCACTCTGGGGCCGACGCTCGGCGGATGGATCACCGACAACTACACCTGGAACTGGTGCTTCTTTATCAATGTGCCGATCGGGATCCTCTCCTTCTTCCTGGTATCGACCTTTTTGAAAGATCCCCCGGAGATGAAGCGCAACACCGCCAAGGTGGACTTTTTCGGCATCGGGCTGCTGGCAGTCGGCCTCTCTTGTCTCCAGTATGTGCTGGAAGAGGGACAGCGAGACGACTGGTTCAACGATCCAACGATCACCCGCCTCGCCGTTATCTCCGCAGTGGCGCTGTCGATCATGCTCTGGTGGGAACTCTCTCCACGCAATAAGGCGCCTGTCGTAGACTTTCGAGTGCTAAAAAACAGAGACCTGGCCTCCGCGCTCTTTCTCTTCATCTCCCTGGGCTTCGGCCTTTATGGCGGCACTTATCTGTTCCCGCTGTTCGCTCAGAATCTTCTGGGCTTCTCTCCCACGACCACCGGGCTGATGCTGTTTCCGGGCGGAATCGCCACTGGCGTCAGCGTCCTGATCTGCGGGCGCCTGTTGAACGGCCCCAAAGCGCTGGTCGATCCCCGCATCCTGATCTTCGTCGGCTGCGTCATTTTCGGCCTCTCGATGTGGACGCTGGGGCATCTGACCACCGCTGCCGGGGAGCCGGATGTGCGTACCGCTCTACTGCTGCGTGGCTTCGGCCTGGGTTTCCTGTTTGCACCCATCAATAATGCCGCTTACGGCAACATCGATCCCCGCATCGCGCAGCAGGCTTCCGGGCTCATCAATCTGGCGCGGCAGTTGGGGGGCTCGTTCGGGATCGCGATCCTCGGAACGTTCTTGACCAATAAGGTGCAGTTCCATCGGGTCCAACTATTGCAGTACGTCTATCCGAACAATCCGGCCGTGGTGCAGAGAATGCAGATGTTCAAAGGCAATTTTATCGCGCATGGCATGTCTGCGGATGTCGCACAGCAGGCGGCGGCAAGGGTGATCGATGGCACCGTGATGCGACAGGCCAGCATTCTCGCTTACAACGACTCCTGGCTGTTTATCCTGATTTGTTTCGTCTGCACGACACCCGCCATTCTGCTGTTGCGCAAACCGCGCAGCGCCGCCGCTCCCGTAGACGCGCATTAGCCTCATAACGGTTCTGAGGGGAAACAATCGATGCCGACCCGCCGAGATTTCCTGAAGACAACGGCTGCCATCGCAGCCACTCCTTTCCTACCCCAATCCGCTGGGGCACAACAGCCTTCTGCCAGCTTCGAGGTCTTTGCCGATTTCGAATCCGGCACTTGGGACGGCTGGACGCTGGAAGGCACGTGCTGGGATGCTGCGCCCGCTTCGGAACTCACCTTCGCAGGCAAGATCACCGGCTTTCAGGGCAATCGGTTCCTCTGTACGCTGCATCCGCAACTTGGCACGAATGCAGTCGGCAGGGCGATCTCCCACGAATTTCGTATCGAGAGGTCCTTCATCGACTTCCTCATCGGTGGCGGGCGCTTTCCGGGGGAGGCCTGTCTGAATCTGATGGTGGACGGCAAGGTCGTCTGTACGGCGACCGGCAGCGATAGTCCCGAACTGCATCCGGCTTTCTGGGACGTTTCGGGGTGGAAGGGTAAAACCGCGCATTTCGAAGTGGTGGACAGCACGAAAGCCGCTGCACGCGGCTATATAATGGTGGATGCGATTCGCCTGACGGACACTCCCCCTTTTTGCGAGCAGGTTTCCGGCCAGAACGCCTTCTTCTGTTTCTCACAAGAGGACCATGCGGGCCAGGACTTTCACCGCCGCTTTTCAACCTCGGAAGGCCGCCGCAATCGCGCTCTGATCGACTGGTGCGTAGATCGAGTCACCGAACGTCTGGCACACAGCGTAAACCTGGTAGACCGCAACGATCTGAACCAGTGCGCAGCACTCTTACGCTCCGAAATTGATCGGGTTTGCAGCCGTTATCAGGTACGCGACGCTCTCGCGAAGCAGTTGATCGCCGCGAACGCCTGTTCCGCCCTCACCGCCCTCCTGACGACCTACGACTACGATCTCGACGCCTTTATCCTCAAGAAAGAAAGGGACAACGCCGACCTTGACTACATCATCCATCTGCGCGATCCTGCGGTGGCGCTGCTTCGGGGTAAAGCGGTCTGCGCGGGAATCGCCGCACTGGAACAGCGCCTGGCTCTGTTGCTTCAGGATCTGGGGGTGGAGTGCTGCATCGCCATCGGATATACGCGCTATGCCAACGATAGCCCGTATAAAGATGTTGATCACGCGTGGACACTCTACTCTTTCGCAGAGAAAAGCCTCTGGGCTCCGTCGGATACGACGCGCTCCCTCTCCATCCTTAAAGCCGCGAAGACGCTGCCGAAAGAGAAGTTCGCGCACAGTGCGCTGGTGGTAATAGACCCGCTCTTGCGAGATATGTACACGCTCTCGCACTATGTCCAGCAGTGCAGAGTCGGCCATCCCGGCACCTATGTCAACGATCGCGTCGTGAACCTCACCACCTACAAAGAATGGGCTCGTTTTCACGAGACCCATCCCTATATTCTCCGCTCCGCCCGTAACATCGTCACCCAGATCGACAACGAGGATACCGCCAAGTTGGCATAAAGCTCCTCTTCTCAGAAGAGCAACGTCACGAACCTGATCTCCACGGTTTGCAGCACTTCGCCCACCGGCCGCAAGAGTTAGAGCCGGCATCTACTCGCCGACAAATCAGTGTGTTCCAAGCTGGGATGCCTCCTTGAACCAGGCCACTGTCGCAGGAATGCCTTTCGCCACGGGTGTCGCCTTCCAGCCGAAGGTGTTCTCAAAGCGGCAGGAGTTCACAATTTGCGGCTCCGTATATTGGTAGAACATTTCCACCATCTCATGCATTGTCGGGTTGAACAAGCCCATTACTTGAACCACCAGCTTCGGGATCGCGATGATTTTGACGGAATGGCCGAGGGCATCGCCGACGAGGTGCAGCATTTCTCGAACCGAGATCGCTGGAGCGACTGGCAGCAGCCATGCCTGCCCTAACGCTTCTTGGCGCTCTCCAAGAGTCGCAAGCCCATGCGCTACGTCGATGATATAGCTGTAAGCGTGGGGCAGATTGATATTGCCCAGTACCTGCGCGGACTTGCCAGCAAGCGCCAGGGGGAAGACAAGGTAACCAAACGAGGAATTTAACACACGTGGGCCGTAAAAGTCTGCCGCCCGCCCCAGCGCGACCTGCACCGTGCCTTTATGGTGCGCCTGCAAATATATTTCGGCAGTTTCAGCCCGCATCCGCCCCTTTCGCGAGGTTGCCGCGTGCGGAGAGTCTTCAGTCATCGGAGCGCCATGTGTTTCCCCATACATATAGAGCGAGTCCATTACAATCAGCTTTGCAGATGCCGAGGCCGCGCCTGCGATAATACCTGCCTGCTGACGGGGAACCATCGCTACCTGCTCGGCATACGATGTCGCATTGGTGCAGTTATAGACTACGGCCGCGCCCCGGCAGACTTCTTTGGCGGCGTCGCTATCGGTAATGTCGGCGGCGAGCAGTTCGACACCGGCGGGAGCAGTCGCCTTGCCACTGCGGCTTACCAGGCGGACCTGCTTGCCCTGTAACAGCAGGACATCGGTGAGGGTAAGGCCCACGGGGCCAGTTCCGAGGACTACATGCAGTTCAGTTTCAGTATTCAGATGATTCATTGGAGCTACCTTTCGTGTTTTCTAACGTGCAACAGAAATCTAACAATGTTAGATCGTAGAGAAATAAAAAACAGGGTTAGCCTTCCTCTGTTTTTGCCGCCCAGGCGAACAACAAATCCTTCGTGGCTTGCGCCGCCAGCCGCTCCGCCCGCTCTGGTCCACCGCCCACACGGTCCAGTCGAGTAATGGCAGCCAGGCCGTGTAGGAGCGCCCAGAACGTCTCAACCGCTCCTTGCGGGTCGTGCAGAACAACTCCGCTGGCTAGCGCCCACTGTTGCAGCGCAGCATAAACGACCGCCGCCGCTTTGCGTCCCCCGTTCAGCGTTTCTTCCGTCGGCAACCCGGTGCTGTCCGCGCCGTCCATCACTTGATACAGTTCCGGCTGCTGCTGCGTGAACCGCCAGTAGGCTTTGCCTATCTGCTCCAGGCGCTCTGTGCTATCGGTGGTCTGCTCTACGGCATGGCGCATGGCCTCGGTGAGCTGGTCAAAGCCTTCCCGCTGCACTTCGCTCAAAATGGCGTCTTTGCTGGCGAAATACTCATAAATAGTCGGCGGGCTGTACTCAATCATGTCGGCAATGCGGCGGATGGTGACTGCCGACCAGCCTTCGGAACGGGCGATCTGTCGCGCCGCCGCTAAAATCCCCTCGCGTGTCGCTTCTTTTTGCCGTTCTCGCCGCTCTTTCGTGCCCATTTTTCTAATGCCTGTCTTTTACCTAACGCTGTTCAAAAATATAATGGCACACAGGCAAAGGGTTTGTCAAGGTTTTTCCCTCGCCCTTCGTACTTGATGGTTCTTTTTCGATCTCTTAACGATACGACAGGCGGTAAACGCAGAAAGTGTCGCGAGGCAGAACTCTATGCTTTGCGCTGGAAGTCGAAGAGTTTGATGTGGCCGAATTCGGGGTACTTGCCTTCCTTCGTCTTTCTGCCCTGACCTGTCATACCGGAGAGCGCCAGTTGCGCGCCGCCGTGCAGCCACGCCGCATCGGTGACGCGCATTTTGGTATCGGCGGTATGGAGGGTATGGCCGGAAGCGGCGTCGAATAGGGCCGTGTTCCATTTGCCGACCGCGAGGCGGCCCGACATCAAGAACGTCTTCTGGTCGGGATGGAACCGCAGCACTTCCATCAGGCCTCCGCCCGCATCGGTCTCCTTGATCTCAGCGACTTTGCGCGGCGGATTCTCCTGCCAGGCGAAACGCTGCCAGGTCTGCTTGCCGTTGCCCGACATCGGATCGACCATCGGCCCCATGCCGCACACGAGCAGGTTCTTGCCGTCCGTGTCGAAGGTCATATCGTAGATGCCGCCGATATAGTGATGGCTCTTGATGATGCCCCAGCAGGTAAAATCGGGGGTGGTCCAGGCGGCGGCCTGTTTGCCGGTCTGGAGGTCGTACACGCGCACTTCGCCCATCAGGTTTCCGGCGGCGATATAACGGCTGTCCGGACTGAAGGCGACCGAAAGCGTGGGAGGCACATGCGGAAAAGACCAGCGCAACTTGCCGGTGGCCGCCTCGAAGACCTGGATGCTCGGCTCGGTCTCGGCGGCGGGCGTGTATTTGATGTCGCCTGGCATATACTGGCCGGTCACCGTGCCGACGAACTGCTCATCCGGCGAGACCCGCATCTTCCACGACCAGAACTTGTGCGCCTGGACCGTGCGGAGCGGCTTGCTCTCCGCCGGGTTCATCCAGAGGAGCGTGCCGTCGTACCCGGCGGAGACGACACGGTCCACTTTGGGCAGGTAGCGAACGCCGCTTGCGAAACTGGTGTGTTTGCCCAGCAACCTGCGTTCCCCTGTCTCGGCAGACACTTCGTAGATGCTGCCGTCGAAACAGGCGGCGAAGAGGCGCTTGCCGTCCGGATGCGCGTCGATCGCAAAGACAGCGGTCGGCAGTTTCCACTCTTTGCCGGGGACAAGTTTCACATCGGCATCCACGGCTGCCGGTTGGATCGGTGTCTCCAGTAGGCTCATAGCAGGATCTCCTTTATCGGCGCGGCGTGGTCTTCCACGCGATAGAAGGTCGCGATGTCCGCCTCGTCGTACTGGGCATAGGGATCGATGTCCAGCGCGGAGAAGATCGTCGCAAAAAGGTTTTTCTCGTCGAAAGGTTTTTCGATCACATCGATGCCGTCGCTGTCGGTCGCGCCGACCACGACGCCCTTCTTGATGCCCGCGCCAGCCATCGCCAGGCTCCAGGCGTCCGGATAGTGATCGCGCCCCCGGGCGACGTTGAGCCAGGGCGTGCGCCCGAACTCGCCCATCATCACCACGAGAGTCTTGTCGAGCAGGCCGCGCTCTTCTAGGTCCGTGATCAGGTTGTAGATGACCTTATCCACCTCCGGCACGAGCAGTTGATAGATCTCATGCTGGAACACATGGGCGTCCCAGGGCATTCCGTTCGAGACCATCACGAAGGGAGCGCCGGCCTCGACCAGATTGCGCGCCATCAGGGTGTGCTGCGCGAAGGTGCCGGGACCATAGCGTGCGCGATCTTTCGGGTCGATCTTGTCCAGATCGAACAGATCGGCGCAGCTCATCAGGCCCTTCACGCGTGAGAAGACGGCGTTCTGAGAGGAAGCTGCGGCGCTGGCGCGGTCGTTTTCGTATTTGCGGGTGAGGAACTTGCGCAGGGCTTCGCGCTGTTCGAAATCGTGGGTCGTCGTGTCGGCAAGCCGCTTCACATCCGCCAGTTTGTACTCGCCTCCGGCACGCACCGGGCCGTACTGTGCGCCGAGCCATCCGGCCCAGTTGCCCGCCTTGAACTCCTTGTACTCGTTGCCTTCGGGGCAGGGATCGAGCAGAATGAAGTTCGGGATCGGGCTGTCGAGATGCCCGAGCTGCTGCGCCAGGACCGAGCCGAGCGTCGGGCGGACAAACGGCTCACGCGGTGGCGCGCCCCGCTGGAGCAGACTGATCGCCTGGAAATGCTCGCCCTGCTTCGTCTTCATCGAGCGCACGATCGACATCTTGTCCGCGATAGTCGCGGTCTTCGACATCATCTCTCCGAAGCGGACGCCGGGAATTTTGGTCGGAATGCTGCCGAACGGACCGCCATAGATGCTGTCGGGCTTGGGATCCCAGGTTTCGAACTGGCTCGGCGCGCCGCACAGCCAGAGCAGAATGCAGTGTTTCCCCTGCTTCTTCGCTGCGGCGGCAAAGGCGTTCATCGAGAAGAGGCCGTTAAAGCTCATCAGGGAAGCCATGCCCGCGCCTGCCATCCCTTGCAGGAACTTACGGCGGTGGATGTCATGGTCGGGAGTGTTGCAGGCCCCCGTGCCTTCGATCGGTGTGTTCTCTTCCATCTTAGTGATTCACCTGAAATTCCGCGCAGGTCAGTAAGGCCCACAGCAAATTCTTGACCCCTTTTTCCGGAGATTCGGCGGCCAGCATCGATTGACATTGTTGCAGTTCTACGGCATCCGGCGCACGCTCCAGCACACTGCTGAAAGCCTCTCGCACCCGCGCCTCGTTCGTTTTCAGCGCCATCAGTTTTGTGATGGTGTTGCCGGGCGTGGGCTTCAGCAGATCGTCCAGAACCGGTGAGTTGCTGAGGAAGAGCGCTTGTTGCAGTGAAGGATTGTAGTTTTCCACCATGAGATCGGGGAACTTCGCGGTGAAGGTGCGCTCCATATCCGTCGCCGCCGAGCCTTCCAATTTGGTTCCGGTGGCGATCCAGAGGGAGTGCAGCAACTGCTCCGCTGAGAGCGGCTTGTCCAGCGCCCGCGCAAAGGTCTCCGGAAGTGGCGGCGTCTTGCCGCTCGCCTTCGCATCCAACTGATAGGCGCGAGAAGAGACGATCATGCGGACCAGGCGTTTGACATCGTACCCGCTCTGTTCGAAATCGTGCCCGAGCCAATCCAGCAGTTCGGGATGGCTGGCGTGATGCTTCGAATCGATCTGATCCACGACCGCGACGATGCCGCGTCCCATGAGATCCGCCCACAGGCGGTTCGCAAAGGCACGCCCAAGCGGTGGATTGTCATGGGTCACCGAGTCGGCGAACGCCTCGCGGCGTGAGAACTTGGGAATGGCCGGACCGTGCGCTCTCTTGTCTGTCGGCGGCGGAACGATGTACAGGTCCGGTGTATCGCTCTCCTTATCGTTCGCGCCGGGCACCTTTTCGGCTACGCTTTTGCCGTTAAGAAAAACGAGGGCGGCGGGCTGCGTCTCTTTCTTCAGGTTGGCGAAACTGATAAAGCCGCCGACAGCGCTCTCCGCGACTCCGGGGCCGGTATCGGTCTCGACGTTCTTACTGCGATTGAAGACCGCGACGAGGCCCCAGTAGTGGCGTTGTTCGATCTCCCAGGCCAGAGGATGGTTGTGGCACTGCGCGCATTTGATCTGCACTCCGAACGCGACCGGCGCGACCGCCTCGGCGATCGCCTGATAGCTGTTGTTGCGCTCACCCAGGAACCAGTCCGCGCCGTGCGTCGGCCCGGCTGGCGCTGCACGTGCCACCAGCATATCGTGTACCATCTCGTTCCAGGGTCGGTTCGTGCGAAAGGAGGTTTCGAGGTAGGTGTTCCAGCCCCGGTCGGCCCGTGCGCGCGCATTGTTCTGGGCAGGGCGGCCCATCAGGACCGTGTCGAACACCTCGCGCATGTGGCGCGGATAGTCGTCGGAAGCGATGAGGGCGTCGATCAGGCGCAGACGTTTATCCGAACTCTTGTCGGCAACAAACCGTCGTAGCTCTTCCAGAGAGGGAATTCTGCCTGCGAGATCCAGATAGAGCCGCCGCGCAAAGACGGGATCGCTGGCGAGCGGAGCGGGAGTGATCTTGTTGCGCTGCCAGTCGGCCTGTAAGAACCAGTCGATGGCGACGCTGCTGGGCGTATTCTGCGGCAAAACCTCATGACTCTGGAACTGGACGCGATAGGCCGCAAGATAGTCCGTCACCCAGGCATTGTTCGTCGAACTGCCCGAAGCCACCTTGGATTTCGGGGCGGGCAGCATGGAGATCCAGGTCTTCACGACCGCGATCTCCTCCGGGGTCAACTGCCGTTTCGGGTCCGGCGGCATGTGCTCCTCGGCCTTCGGAACGATGTAGGTGAGAATGCGACTCTGATCTGGTTTGCCGGGCATGATCTCGGGGCCGCTCGTCCCGCCCCGCAGGATCGTATCGAGCGAACGCAAATCCAGTCCGCCCTGCTGCCGGACTCCGGCATGGCATTTGAGACACTGCTTATCCAGCAGCGGCTCCACGCGATTCGTCCAGAACACATCCGGATTCTCCGCAATCGCCTTCACGGGAAGGGCCTTCGCCCCTGCCTTCTGCACAGGCGACTTCGCCGGAACAGGCTTCTGCTGCGCCTGGGAGCAGACAGCAAAAAGAATCACGGTGGGAACCGTGAGCAGGGAAGCCAGAAGTTTTTGGATCCGGGTCATGCCCCAACGATCAGCACAAAATTGCATATTTCCAGACTGCTTTCCGATCAGGCGCGTATGTCAAATAACGTTCACCACTCTCCTTACTCAGACCTCCCTTA
Source organism: Chthonomonadaceae bacterium (assembly GCA_043762265.1). Taxonomy (GTDB): domain Bacteria; phylum Armatimonadota; class Chthonomonadetes; order Chthonomonadales; family Chthonomonadaceae; genus JANXLO01. Next base: position 26,318 of record JAYUMV010000050.1, read on the forward strand.
AACGCGAAAGTTACGCCGTTCTCCTGTCTGAACCACGATTTCTACGCAGGGAAGGTGTCAGGAAAGGTATAATGCGGCTCTACAACAGACAGAAATGCGCGTTCGCAATCGAAGGGGAGGAGACGCGTTTTGGAAGGACAGGCAATGCCCGATACGCACGACCGTACGCGGTGGAACTCGACTGGTTTCCGACTCCTCTTCGTCCTCTTTGTGATGTTCTCCTTGGTGTGGACGCCCGTGTTGGCACAGACACCTTACGATTTTTATGCGCACGGACCTTATCGACGCAACGTGCCGCGTCCGTCCGCAGTGCTGGGCTTTGAGATCGGGCAGACGCACTCCACTTTTCGGGATCAGGAGCGGGCTCTGCTGGCGATTGCGGCGGCTGCGACAGATCGTGTGCGGGTGGTCGAGTATGGGAAGTCGGTGGAGGGGCGACCGCTGCGGCTTGTCCTGGTGAGCGCGCCGGAGAATTTGAAGCGGTTGGAAGCGATCCGTGCGGAGATCGGCAAACTGGCGGATCCTCGGACGCTGACGGACTCTGTGGAGGCCGACCGGATCGTGGCGAATACGCCGACGCTGACCTGGATCAATCACTGCATTCATGGCGACGAGACGGCCTCGTTCGAAGCGGCGATGCTCACGCTCTATACGCTGGCCGCGTCCGAGGCGCCGGACATTGCGGAAGCGCTCAAGAAGTCGGTCATTATCCTGAATCCTGTTTTCAATCCGGACGGGCACGAGCGTTTTGTGGTCAACTACAACTCGATTGCGGTGGGCAGTCCGGAAGGGTTCGCCTTAGAGAAGGAGACGCCCTGGAACGCGGTCGGGCGGTTCAACCACTACCGTTTCGATATGAATCGGGACAAGATGGCGCAGTCCCAGCCCGAGACCCGGCAGGAGACGGCGGCGTTTCTGCACTGGCATCCGCAGGTCTTTGTGGACCAGCACGGGCAGCCGCCCATCTACTTTTTTCCGCCCAACGCTCAGTCGGTGCATCGCCAGACGGACCGGGACCGCATCGAGAAGTGGACGACGCTCTTTGGCCGTGCCAACAGCGCCGTGTTCGACCGTTATGGCTGGCAGTATGTGACGCGTGAAGAGTTCGATCTCTTCGCCCCGGTCTATCTCGATAGCTGGACCTGCCTGACCGGCGCCATCGGTATGACCTACGAGACGGACGGCGGCGGCAACCTGGCCCGACGGCGCGACGACGACACGATCTCGACGCTGAAAGACGGCACGGCCCACCACTTCGAGAGCGCCCTCGCCACCATCGTTGCCGCCGCCCGCAATCGGGAGACGCTGCTGCGGGACTATCTCGCCTATCGCCGGTCCTCCATAGAGGCGGGCAGAACGGACCGCATGCGCCGCATCGTGATCCTGCCCGGCAACGATCCGGGGCGGGCAGGCGAACTGGCCGGACTGCTGCGCCGTGTGGGAATTGAAGTGCGGCAGACCTCCGCGCCCCTGCACATCGCCGCCGCGCACTCCTATTTCGACAACTCGAAATCGCCCCACCCGACCGACAAAACGTTTCCTGCCGGAGCGCTGATCGTCGATCTCGCCCAGCCGCAAGGCCGTATGGCGCGCGCCTTTCTGGAGCCGGAGACCGATTTTGAGCCCGAGTTCCTCAAAGAGCAGCTTGCGCGCCGCGACCGCAACGCGAAGAAAAACGACAACGAGCGCAAAGAAGACTATGGCTTCTACGATACGACCGGCTGGGCGCTGCCCTTCGCTTATGGCCTGGAAGCCTACTGGACCGAGGATGCGCCGGAGGCCGCTGCCCGCCCGCTCGAACCGGACGCGCAGGGTATGGTCAAACTCGACGGCCCTGCCGGCGGCATCGTCGGCGGACAGGCCCAGGTCGC
>JAYUMV010000051.1:0-3248 GCA_043762265.1 Chthonomonadaceae bacterium
CAGAACGCGTATGCGCGAATGTTCAACGGGGTGCTTCGCTTCAAGGATGTGCAGGCTGCGACGGATTCGGTCGCGCGCATTGACGGCTTGTTTCATCAGTTCGAGGCGGAGCATGATCGGCGCGGCCAGCACCAGGCGCAGTTGATGGCGCTGATCGGCAAAAACCGAGCAGAGGGTATCGGCAAGCTTGCGGAGGCGAAGGTCTTCGGGGATTGGCTGGTCTCGCATCTCGACACGGCGCATGCCCCTGCCTGCGATCTCGAAGCGCCAAAGCCAAAAGAGCGCCGCGCTGGAGAGAAAGAGCCGGACTATGGTCAGCTCTCCCTCTACGACGCCGTGCTCGCAATTACCTAATGCGATCCGCTGAGCGGCGATTATCCGCCGCAGGCGGTCCGTGGGACGGTGGCTACCAGCCGCGCGTGGCCATCCGTTCGTCGTCGGGCATCGTGCGGACATCGAGGCCGGGCATCGCCTCTCCGAGTCCGGTCGAGATCTCCGCGAGGAACGCCGGATCGTTGTAGTGGGCGACCGCATCTACCACGGCGCGGGCGCGGCACTTCGGATCGGAAGACTTGAAGATTCCGGACCCGACAAAGACCGCTTCCGCGCCTAACTGCATCATCAGGGCGGCGTCGGCGGGCGTGGCCACGCCGCCAGCGGAGAAGTTCGGCACGGGCAGGCGTCCGAGGGTGCGGACTTCCAGCACCAGTTCGTAGGGTGCGCGCAGCTCTTTCGCTGCGACCATCAGTTCGTCGTCCCGCAGGGTCTGAATGCGTCGGATCTCGCGCATCAGGGTGCGCATATGGCGCACTGCCTCCACGACGTTGCCGGTGCCTGCTTCGCCTTTGGTGCGGATCATCGCCGCGCCCTCGCCGATGCGGCGCAGCGCCTCGCCCAGATCCCGACAGCCGCAGACGAAGGGGACCGTGAACGGAAATTTGTGGATGTGGTTCTCTTCGTCCGCCGGAGTCAGCACTTCGCTCTCGTCGATGAAATCGACTTCAAGCGCCTCTAAAATCTGCGCCTCGACGATATGCCCGATACGGCACTTGGCCATGACCGGGATCGAGACCGCCGCCTTGATCTCTTTGATCATCTTCGGGTCGGACATGCGGGCCACGCCGCCGTCCCGACGAATATCGGAGGGTACGCGTTCCAGCGCCATCACCGCCGTCGCTCCGGCTTCCTCCGCGATTATGGCCTGCTCCACATTGGAGACGTCCATGATGACGCCGCCCTTGAGCATCTCGGCCAATCCTACCTTTGTCCTCCACGTGGACTTCTGCGTCTCATAAGTACTCATTTTCCCGCTCACTCCTCATCCCGTCACCGGGTTTCATTCCCATTCCTGATGATACTATTATACCTCGAAACCTCCGACCCCGTCCGGAATGGCCTCACTTGTGGTACGAACGGGACAGCAGAGCAATTCCGAGCATATTGTCCGAATGAAATTATCGCCCCCCGACAAAGAACCGTCTGAAACCCCACCCTCGCCCCAACGTCGAGAGTTTATCGCCCGAGGTGCGCAGTTTGCGCGGTTCGGGAAATTTTCCTGTTCGGAGAGTTCTATGATTACCTCTAACCTTTGGCCCTATCAAAAGGGAAAATATGCAGCGAATGTTCTTCTTGTGGATGGTAGTCCCGCTCCACCCACGGTAATCATGACCAGTAGATCTCAAGGTCTGATCACTCGGTATCAACTCCACAATAAGGGAACGGAGCCAGTGCGGGTGAAATCGGTAATGCTGGCCTCTGTGCCACGGACACCAGCCTGGGCTTTTATGACCCTCTACGGCGAAGGCTTTCAAATGCTCAGTCAGACGGGAGGCACGGTTGGTGAACCTGTGCAACTTGGCGGTTATACGGATGCGAAGCACTATCGCCTGCCGGAACCGGAGGGGGCGACGACCGTCTATGGAATGCTGATGGAGGGAGAACCAGGTAATGGGACGCGTGTCCTTCAGGCGTTTACCTCCTGCCGACGGTTCAGCGGAAAGTTTTGCCTCTATCCGGATCGGATCGAGGTGATCGTAGATACCGAGGGCCTGGAGCTTGCGCCTGGCGCGACGTGGGATCTTGAAGACTTTCTGTCAGACATGGATATGTATCATGAACCGGCCAACGTTATGGAGCGACTGGCCAGGGAAATTTGCCGTAACCATCCTCCCCTCCCTCTCAAAGCCCCTCCGACCGGTTGGTGTTCCTGGTACTGTTTTGGGCCGGAGGTCACCGAGAAGCAGGTGCTGGACAATCTCGATGTGATTGCCACCTCGGTGCCGGAACTGCGCTATGTGCAGATCGACGACGGCTACCAGAGCGCAATGGGCGATTGGCTGGAGACCGGAACCGCGTTCGGAGGCGGCGTGCAGGGAGTGCTGAAAAAGATTAGGGAGAAGGGCTTCGAGCCTGCCATCTGGGTCGGACCGTTTATTGCGGAGGCCGCCTCGCAGGTGTTTCGCAATCATCCCGACTGGTTTATCAAAGATGCGGAGGGCAAGCCGCTGCCCTCCGACAAAGTGACTTTTGGGGGCTGGCGGCACGGCCCCTGGTATGTGCTGGACGGCACCCATCCCGAGGTTCAGCAGCATTTAGAAACGGTGTTTCGCACTATGCGGGAGGAGTGGGGCTGTACTTACTTCAAACTGGACGCCAACTTCTGGGGCGCGATGCATGGGGGGCACTTCTACGATCCTCAGGCTACCCGTATCGAAGCCTACCGGCGCGGCATGGCCGCAATCCTGCGCGGCGCTGGCGACAGTTTTATTTTGGGCTGCAACCATCCGATCTGGCCGTCGTTCGGCCTCCTGCATGGTTCGCGGAGTTCCAACGACATCAGTCGCGACTGGCACACCTTCGCCAACACCGCGCGCGAAAACCTCTCCCGCAACTGGCAGAACGGCCAACTCTGGTGGAACGATCCCGACTGCGCAGTTCTAACCGGATCCCTGACCGACGACGAATTCCAATTCCATGCCACGGCCCTCTACGCCACGGGCGGCATGCTGCTCTCCGGCGACGATCTTACCCAACTCCCTCCCGAACGCCTGAAGATCTTGAAAAAGCTGCTGCCCCCGACCGGCGTCGCCGCCCGCTTCGAGGATGAGACCCTGTGCATCGGTGTCATCACGCTTCCAGATCGACGTATCCTCTGCCTCTTCAACTGGCAGGACACCCCCCAAACTCTCTCCGTTCCTCTCCCACAGCCCTGCGATCTAAGTGACTTCTGGACAGAGGAAGACCTGGGC
>JAYUMV010000052.1:0-2019 GCA_043762265.1 Chthonomonadaceae bacterium
GTACGAATCCAAACTAAGTGATCGTACCGCGAATCTGGGTCATGCAGCACTGGCGCACATGGTAGGTGAAATGAATTTTGGGATCGATTTGAGTACTGCTTTCGACAGCCATGGTGAGACGGAAAACGCAGGCAACCTTCAATCTCTTAAGCAGCATGACAAAACAGTCAAAGCGTGTCTGCAAGGTCCAATTTCGGATGGCCGGCCGTTCGATGGTCATGCACGTCATTCTCATCCGGTGGCCGCCATGCTCATATACTTTAGAAGGAGCTAGGCAACGACTGCAAGCTAGTGGAAAGTGCCATCAAGGTTCCATGCGAGATTTGAAGCCAGACGTACGTCTCGTGCTGCACAATCCGGCGTCAATTGCGGCGACGATGCAAGAATACTTAGCCAAGAATATTTTCGCTGTCAGCGGGCCTAAATCGACGAGATTGCAAGGAATTTTGAACACGTTCAAACAGACACGAGCGCTACCGTCAAGGGACGTTGGTCGACAATTGGCGGCACATACGTCACTGTGAAAAGGCGCTCGGCACTTTCCAGCTCAAGATAGCCGTGCATGGTAGACTCAGACATCACGCAGCAGGTCCAAATCACACAAGGAATGAAGCTAAGATAGCAAACGAAGCGAAAGCACTGCCGGCAAAGAAATCAGTGGTGTGTTTGCAACAACAAAGAGCAGCGATATGTTCTACGAGGCATCATCTTCTCTTCGTTCTTCGAAGTAGCGCACAATATCCCTTTGGAGGTCTTCTCTTTCGCTCGAGACTTCGAAGACGCCCAACGAGTTCTTGATCAGGTCCGAGGCTGGATCGAACATGTGTCGTTTAAGAATGGCGCGGCGTTCAATGTAGAAGCGCCTGGCTTTCGTCCCGTGGAACGAGTGAATGATCTGCCCGTCCAGGGCGCCTATGCAGAGAGTCGGTGGTGTGGGCAGTACGCGCCTCACGGCGGCCTGCCAGTTTAGAACGGACTGCACATAACCCTCGTGATAACCCCCGAGCAGAGTCTCCGCGAACCCGATGAAAGCGCGCGCTTGCAGATTATCACCCCCCCCGAGGATGGCAGTTTCCAGAAAGCCGCCAGCTGCGCGCAGAACACTTAAGCGGATCGCCCACGCATAGCCCGGATGAGCGAGGCTGCCGTTGCATCCGACGGCCGGAATCCGAGCGGAATCCGGGTCGTCTCCGGCCGCCAGGGCTGACGCGAAGCTCCGGTGTGTCTGCATGACCTCCCCGTCGGGGCCTAGGTCCAGGCACGAGCGAAATAACTGTATGACTGGGTATCGGCCAAGTTGCTGGACTATCTTCTCCGCAAGGTTCGCCTGAGTGAAGGTTATGTCGCAATCGATCCAGGCAACGTGTCTTGCGTCGGGTGGTAGCTTCGACACCGCGATATTCAGGAGGTTTTCTTTCAGGAAGAGCACGCTGTTTGATCTGACTTGCACGTCCCATGGCTCTCTATCCGCCTGAGTGACCGCGAAAGGCTGGTCCCCGAGCGCGCATTCGACTGTGATCAGATCAATGCCCAACTCGTTCATGTGCTGACGGAATTTCACGTACAGTTGATACCGGCTCTTATAGCCGATTGGGTTAAAGACGGCGGTTATGGCGTACAAGCCCAGGCGCCGGCCGCGCTCAGATGTTTCCATCTCCGTTATTATGTCAGCTCATCAGATATTGCATGACAGACGCGTGAGCCGCGAATCAGAGTCGGAACGCATTCAGTTTGTCTCTGCAAAACCTCCTCCCTGATCCGCTCCCCGCTATACCGAAGGATTGAGTTGAGGGCAGCTCCAATGTCTTTCCGCTTGTCGCTGCGCTCGAGTTCCACAAACGTTAAGGGAATGGGCCCGTTAGGGGCTGCTTCAGGAGCTGGACTGCCGCTCTCATGGCGAATTCCCCGGCTCGTCCTTCTAGGCAGCGACTTTTGAGAGCATTCTATTGATCTTGAAATGCGCATCCGTCTGGAGTGTTGTCTTGCTGCACGTCAGGTCAGGGCCATTGACACCTCGCC